>NZ_CP021248.1:333125-666250 GCF_017309955.1 Novosphingobium sp. KA1
TCGTACTCGGCCTATGTCGTCCACAGCACAAAGGCCGACCCGGGCGTGATGGACCGCATTCGTGCCGGCCTCAAGGCGGCCGCGGCGATTACAGCATGACCGTGAACGAACCATCCTCGCCCGTTTGTTACGCCAGCGAAGCCGATGACATTTACATGGGCTTTGCCGGTCGCGAGGAGATCCTCGCGGCGCTCCACGAACTGCTGGAAGCCGAACGGGCCGGCGCCCGCGTCGCGCTCGCCAGCACCAAGTCGGCGAACGATCCCGACTACGCCGAACTGATGCGATCGGTCCGTGCCGACGAAGCACGTTGGTGCGCGATGCTCTCGAGGCAGATCAGGCGATTGGGCGCAGCGCCCTCACGCAAGACCGGCGCCTTTTACAAGAAGGCGTTGGCAATCCCTGATCCGCTTGAAAGGCTCGCCTTTCTCAACCGCGGACAAGCCTGGGCGGTTCGCAAACTGGAATCTCTGACCCCTAGGGTTCGTTACGAGGCATTGCATGCCGATCTTCGCGAGATGCTCGAGAGCCATCGGGTCAACATCGATCGCGCCGCAGCGCATCTTGAAGCGGAGCATTGACCTGCGCGGAAATCCGCAGCTGTATCATTTAGTCCATGCCGACGCCGAGCGGTGATTGGCGGTTAATCAGCCGCTTCATGGCCTCACGATCGGACAGGAGATCGGAAATCCGGTAGGTATCGAATACCGCCATCATCGCCTGCATGCCTTGCGCCAGCACGCTGGTCAGTCCACATGCGGGAGACAGCGCACACCCGGAACAATCTGCGAGTTGGAAGCCTTCCTCGGTGCGGCGGACGACCTCGCCGACGGTGATCTCATCCGCTGGTCGGGCGAGACGCATGCCGCCGGCGCGACCGCGAACGGTTTCGATGAAGCCGTCGTGCGCCAGGGCGTTGACGACCTTCATCAGGTGATTGTGGGAGACATCATAAGCCCGCGCGATTTCGCCGATCGAACACAGGCGCTCTTCGTGAAGGGCCAGGTGAATCAAGACCCGCAGTGAATAATCCGTGTAGCGTGTCAGCCGCACGCAGAACTCCCGAGAACCAATCTGCAACAGCATACCTGTATGTCACAGACATGTTAAGGCCGGGATCGCCCTCGAGCCGGCTTGCAACGATCGGCCCATGGTTGTTGGCCTGCAGCGACCGGCCTTATCGAGCAATTATTTTGATGGATCGCTGCATTAAAAGTCATTTTGTGCATGAGTGCTCGTGATGCCATCCTGATGTCCCCTTGGGCGTGAGAGGCTGATATGTACAAATACGACGAGTATGATCAGGCCATGGTCGATGCCCGGGTCGAAGAGTTTCGCGACCAGACGCGCCGTCGGATCGAAGGCCATCTCAGCGAAGACCAGTTCAAGCCTCTGCGGCTCAAGAATGGGCTCTACCTGCAACTGCACGCTTATATGCTGCGCGTAGCGGTGCCTTACGGCACGCTCAATTCGCGGCAAATGCGCAAGCTGGCGCATATCGCGCGCAAATATGACCGAGGCTACGGTCATTTCACGACGCGGCAAAACATCCAATACAACTGGATCAAACTGGCGGAGGCACCCGACATCCTCGCTGAGCTCGCGACGGTGGAAATGCATGCCATCCAGACGAGCGGCGAGAGCATCCGCAACCTGTCGGCCGATCACTATGCTGGAGCTGCGCCCGACGAGATATGCGATCCGCGGCCCTGGGCCGAACTGATCCGCCAGGCCACGACGTTCCATCCAGAATTCAGCTATCTACCGCGAAAGTTCAAGATCGCGGTGATCGCCGCGCAGGAGGACCGTGCCGCGCTACGTTGGCATGACTGCGCGTTGCGCATCGTCAAGAACGGGATGGGCGAACAGGGGTTCGAGGTTTATGCTGGCGGCGGTATGGGGCGCACGCCGATTATCGCTTTCCCGATCAGGACGTTCTGTCCGGCAGGCCAGATCTTTTCCTATATCCAGGCGATCCTGCGGGTGTGGAACCGGCATGCGCGGCGCGACAACATCCACAAGCAGAGGATGAAGATCCTTGTTCATGAACTGGGGGAAGAAGAGTTCCGCCGTCAGGTGGAGATGGAGTTCGAGCACATCCTGACGCTGGGCCGGGATTTTCCGCAGGCCGAGTATGACAGGATTGCCGCCCATTTTGACCCGCCGCCGTTCGAGACCGGGCTTTCTGAGGAGCTCGACCGCTCCGATCCCGACTTCGCGCTATGGGTCGATCGCCAGGTCGCCGCACATAAGGCGCCCGGCTATGCCATCGTCAATATCAGCCTCAAACCCGACGGGGGTATAACCGGCGACATTTCAGCCGAGCAGATGGAGATCGTGGCCGACCTTGCCGAGCGCTATAGTTTCGATGACCTGCGCTCGACGCATGTCCAGAACCTCGTGCTTCCGCATGTCCACAAGCGGGATCTCCATGCGGTCTGGCAGGCGCTCCACGCGGCGGGACTGGCAAGTGTCAATCTCGGCCTCGTCACCGACATCATCGCCTGTCCGGGCCTCGATTATTGCAGTCTCGCCAATGCGCGTTCGATACCCGTCGCGCAGCAGATCGCCGAACGCTTTGCCGATCTCGATCGTCAGCTCGATCTCGGCGAACTCAAGATCAAGATTTCAGGCTGCATCAACGCCTGCGGTCATCACCACGCGGCCCATATCGGCATCCTTGGCGTCGACCGGAAGGGAACGGAGAACTACCAGTTGCTGCTTGGCGGGTCCGGTGCCGAGGATGTCTCGCAGGCGAAGATCACCGGCCCGGGCTTCGACGAGGTCGGAATTGTCGATGCGGTCGAACGCACCATCGAATGCTACCGCGAGATCCGCGAGCCCGGCGAACGCTTCCTCGATTGCTATCGCCGCGTCGGCATGAACCCGTTCAAGGAGGCAATTTATGGGTGATCCGCTGCGCTTCCGGGACGATCCGGCGCCCGATGAGCCAGGGGTCTCGCTGGATGCGTTTCTCGATCAGAAGGACGCGACCTCGGTGCTTCTCGAGGCGGGCGATGATGCTCGCGCCTTGCTGCCTGAGCTTGGCCGCGTGCGGCTCGTCGAGATTGCCTTTCCGCGGTTTCGCGACGGCCGTGGCTTTTCCAGCGCGAGCATATTGCGCGAGGCGGGCTACACAGGCGAAATTCGCGCGATCGGTGACGTGCTCGTTGATCTCCTATTCTTCATGCGGCGCTGCGGCTTCGACAGCTTCGAGCCCGACGAGCCCTTCGATCCGGATGCCGTCGACGCGGCGCTGCGCCGCTATCCTGACGTCTATCAGTCCACGACCGATGGGCGCGTGCCGATCTGGGCACTGCGGCATCCTCAATGCGCCACCGGATGACGCAATTTCTTCTTCTGGTTTGAAGTTTCGGGAGCCTTTGCGTTCGTCCTGGCAGGCGAGGTTGAGACGATGATGGGCACTTCTGTAGCTTTGAAACGCGTGTGCGCTGCGAGTGCGCGGCCGCGAACACCGCCTTAAAGCCAACGCCTGCGAACGCACCGGACGCGCCACTTGTAAATATATCGTGATGCGATATATTGGAATGTGGGAGTCGGAGGGGCGTCAATGGAGGCCAATATGCCGATGTTGAAAATCCTGGTCATTTCTATCGGCCTGACGCTGGGCAGCTTTCTGGTGGCGGTATCGCTCTCCTGTCTGGCCTGGTGGGTGGCCACAAGTGTTCATCATCCGCGCTGGGGCGCGCCTCTTCTGCTCATCATAGTCGGTGGCGCTTGGCTGGCTGCGTTAGGGCACAGTGAGTTCGTGAAAATGGTCACCATATTCGCTGTGGTTGGATCGGGCCTGTTCTATTTTGTAGGTCGGGAAGAACAGGGAGGAGGGCCGTCGCGCGACACGAAGCCGGGCCGCTTCGCCATTCCTGGAGGAAGACGGTGATGGCGACGCAACCTTGGATCTATCCCGCTCTCATCGCGGTGCTGGGCCAGAACAGAAGGCCGAGCTTCGCTGAAATGCGCAATTTCGTCAGGCGCGCTCGGCGTGAAGCCGCTGCCAGCGGTTCGGAAGCTGCATGCCGGGGGAAGGTGCGTCGTCTGGTCGAGGCGGCTTTGGGGGCGGAGTCCCAGGCTTGACCACGAAGGAATAGGCATTCCTGTCCTACGGCTTGGTATATGCGATGCTGTCGAATAAACGTCAGAAGTTTTGCGGATAACCTGCAAAAATATTCGTTTGCGACATCGCGGGCAATCATTCACTCCTGCTTCAACAGACCGTGAAGATAGCTGGTCGAGAGCGAGCATCAACGGGAGAGGATGCCGCATGAAGAGGCTTATGTCGCGAGACCCTTCTACGCAGGCCATATTCACGTTGCAGCGGGCGCTATGGACGCTCGGGTTCGCTGGACTCGCCTTCATCCTCTATTGTCTCAGCGAATATCGCCTTCTGAGAGAAGAGCAGATCATGCTGCTCATTTTCCTGGCCGTGCCGATCGCCGCTTTCTTCGTTTCGGGGAAAGGGCAGGACATGTCTGATGCTTCGGACAAGGCAGACCGTGGCGCGAATCCGGGTTTCCCCACAAGAAAAGATTAAGTGCAAAATATTTGCGTTTATCCATCAATATTTTGACCTACGGTTTAACGCACCAGCTCGGTTAAAGGGCCTTCTCATATCCATGGGAGGAAATGACCACGGTCGCTTTCGATCGTGACAATCCCGTTTGTCATGGTGGTAAGTGATGCTTGTTGCGTTTGCAGGCAGGAAACGCCTGTCAGCCTCTCCCTTTGTGGTTGACCCCCAGAAGCTGCTCTTCTCGCTCAGCAGCTTGCTGGCGGCCGCCGCCACGCTGGCCATCGCCTTCTCAGCCAGTTTGCCGCGCCCCTGGTGGGCTCTGTTGACGGTATACGTTACCGCTCAACCCATGGCCGGTGCCTTTCGGCCCAAGGTTCTCTACCGTCTGGGCGGCATACTAACCGGTGCCGCTGTCACGATCCTGCTCGTTCCCAACTTGCAGAACTCGCCCGAACTTCTGGTCTTGTGCCTCGCGGCCTGGACAGGTTTCTGCATCTATCTTGCGGTTCTTGATCGCACCCCGCGTGCTTTCCTGTTCCAGATGGCGGCGTTCAGCTCAGCGGTGATCAGCTTTCCCTATCTCGATGATCCGGGCAATATTTTCGAGACGACAGCCGCGCGCGTGCAGGAGATGACGGTCGCGATCCTGTGCGTGACCGCGGTCCATGCGCTGCTGCAACCCTGGAGCGCGACGCCGGCTATCCGCGCACGCGTCCAATCCTTTCTGGGCCATGCTCGCCGCTGGACGGCCGAAGCGCTTGGCAGTCAGCATACACGCCTCGAGGATGCGCATCGGCGCATGTTGGCGGCAGACGTCACCGAGCTTGGCATGATCGCGGTCCATTTGCCGTTCGATCAGCGCTGGGCGCCCGCGACCCGGCGGCGAGTTACGGCACTGCAACAGCAACTCGCCACCATCCTGCCGCTTGCCTCGGCGGCGGCGAACCGGCTCGATCGCCTGCGCGAAAGCGGCGATCTTCCGCCGGAGCTCGGGGCTTTGCTTGCCGACATCACCGACTGGCTGGACGATGAACAAAGTGAACTGCACCGGGTGGGACCGCTGGTGCGGCGGTGCGAGGCGCTGGCGGAATCCGGGGAGACGCGCGGAGGCTGGAGCGGATTGCTGACCGCGAGCGCCTGCATCCGCATCGCCGAGTTCCTGACCGCTTTGGCGGCGTGCCGAAGACTGGCGGGCAGGATCGGGTCACCGGGGCGACCCAGTGATAAAATTCTCGCCGCAGAACCCTTTTCCCTTGCCCGCGATCATGGCGTCGCCGCGCTGGCGGGACTAGCGACCGCCACGGCGATCGCGCTCTATTGTGCCGTCTGGATCCTGCTTGCCTGGCCGAACGGATCGGCGACGGCTGCCTTTGCCGCGCTCATCACCTGTTCCTTTGCGGCGCAGGACGATCCCGCGCCGGTGATCGGTCGCTATCTCGTGGCGACGCTCAAGACTTTCCCATTGGCGGCCCTCTACCTCTTCGTGATCCTCCCCCGGGTCGATGGTTATGAGATGCTGATCATCACCCTGGCTCCGGCCCTCCTGTGGATGGGCTATATCCAGGCCGATCCCGCGCGCTCGCCGCAGGCCTTGCCGATGTTCTCCTGCTTCATTGTCGCCATGGGCTTTCTTGCGCGATTCCAGGCGGATTTTGCACTGTTCATCAACACCGGGCTGGCGCAACTCGGTGGAATTGTCACCACACTTGCGGTGACGCGGATGTTCCGATCGGCCAATGTTCTGTGGACCGCGCGGCGCATCCTGCGCGCGAACTGGAGTGAGCTTGCCCTGCTTGCCGATATTCGCAGACCCTTCCGCCCGGACCGCTGGACGGCCAGAGCGGTCGACCGGCTCGGGCAGGTGGCTGCGCGCATGGCTGTGGCCACCGCCGGCGATGCGCTCCACGCCGCCGATGGTCTGGCGGACCTCAGGATCGGCCGCAACATCATCCCGATCCGCCGGGCGCTGTCTCATGTCCCGCATGACGTGCGTCACCGCCTGGGCGCGGTACTTGCCGGGCTGACGGTGTTTTATGGCGAGCGCTGGCGGCATGGCCATGCGGATGCGCCGCCGCCTGGGCTGCTCGATCCGATCGATCGGGCCTTGGAGGCACTCCTCAGCCAGCCACTCGACGCGCATCGCCGGCCTGCCTTGCGGGCGCTTGTCGGGATGCGTTGCAATCTCTTCCCGGCCGCCGGAGCACCCGACATCGCTACGGTAAGGGCAGGGGGGGGCGCATGATCGAGGAACTCAATGTGCTCGGCGTCTACATGCCTGCGGCGCTCGTCTGGGGCGTTCTGGCGGCGGTCCTCGTCTATCTTGCGCGGGGGCTCCTGCAGCGCCTGCCGGCTTATCGGCTACTCTGGCATCCGAGCCTGCTCGAACTCGCTCTCTTCATTCTGCTGTGGTGGGGCCTGAGCGCTCTCGCCGATAGCCTTCTCTACCGATGGATCGCTTCCTGACATGCTGCATCGACAAAATCTCCTGCGATCGCTCGCCACGCTCCTCGTCATTTTCGTGATTTTGGGGGGGATATATGCACTGTGGCTGCGTTATCAGGTCGAGCCGGTCACACGCGATGGCAAGGTGCGTGCGGACATGGTACCGGTTGCCGCCGATGTCAGCGGGCTCGTCACCGAGGTGAAAGTCGCCGACAACCAGACGGTTCGAAAAGGCGACGTGCTCTTCATCATCGACCGCCCGCGTTACCGGCTCGCGCTGGAGCAGGCCGAGGCTAATGTGGCAAGCCAGCGCACAGCCCTGACGCAGGCAGTGAAGGAAGATCGGCGCAACCGCGCCATGCCCGAGGTGATCGCCGCCGAAGTGATCGAGCAGGGCACAGCGCGGGTCGAAGGGCTGCGGGCGACGATCGGGCAGGCCGTCGCGGCGCGCGACCTCGCCCGCTTCAATCTCGAACGAACAGTCGTGCGCGCGCCGGTAGACGGGACCGTATCCAACATGTCGCTCCAGCCCGGGGTTTATCTGACCGCCGGCAAGGCTGCGCTGGCGCTGGTCTATGATCACTCGCTCCGTGTTGAAGGCTATTTTGAGGAAACCAAATTGCCGGCGATCCGGGTCGGCGACCCTGCGAGCATCTATCTGATGGGGGTTGCCGACGAGATCGAAGGGCATGTCCAGAGCATCGCGGGCGGTGTTGAGGATCGCGAGCGGGCCGGTGCCGACGGACAATTGGCCAATGTGAATCCGTCCTTCACCTGGGTGCGTCTGGCGCAGCGCATTCCGGTGCGTGTGACGATCGACAGGATTCCGCCCAATGTGCGGATGATTCCGGGCCAGACGGCCACGGTTGTCGTTCATCCGCGCGATGACGGGCGCAGTGTGCACCGGAGCCTGCCATGGTAAGGCGTTCGCTGGTACTGGCGGCCGCAGCCGCCCTGAGTGGATGCACGGTGGTCGGCTCCGACTATCATGTGCCCGACGCCGCGATGGTGAAGTCGCCTATGGCGCAAGGCGCATTTCAATCAGGAAGCGTCGTTACGACACAGGAACCGCTGCCAGATCATTGGTGGCGACTCTACGAGGACCCGGTCCTCGACGGGCTGATCGAACAGGCATTCCTCGCCAATACAGACCTGCGCGTGGCCGAGGCCAATCTCGAACGCAGCCAGGCCTTGCTTGACGAGCGAAATGTGGGCCGGGAGATCCAGGGCAGCGTCAATGCCGAAACAAGCTGGGCCCAGCGCTCGGCGGAAGCCGAGTTGAACCATGTGAAGCCGCCGACGCGGCAAATCTACAATATGGGGATTGGCGCCAGCTATGATCTCGATCTGTTTGGCGGAATAAGGCGTGGGATCGAGGCGGCGAACGCCGATGCCGAAGCGGCCGTCGCAGCGCGCGATCTGGTGCGCGTGACCGTCGCGGCCGAAACGGCGCGCGCCTATGCCGATATCTGCAACGCGGGCTATCAGCGCGATGTGCTGGGTCGTGCGATTGCCGTTCTGGAGCAAAGCGTTCGTCTGACCCGGATCATGGTGTCGCATGGGCGCGCGGCACCCTATGAACTGGACCGGCGGCAAGCCTTGCTCGAAACCAGCAAGGCACGGCTGCCACGGTTGGTGGCGCGTCAGCGCAACGCCCTTTTTCGTGTCACGGCTCTGGCTGGTCGCACGCCGGGCGAAGCGGATACTGGCCTGTTCGCCTGTCACGCATCGCTAGCGCTGAGACGCGTGATCCCCGTTGGCGATGGTGCGGCGCTGCTCAAGCGCCGGCCCGACATCCGTATGGCTGAGCGCCGTCTCGCCGCGACGACAGCGCGGATCGGGGTCTCCACCGCCGATCTCTATCCCGACATCCGTCTGGGAGCATCGGTCGGTTCCACCGGTGCTGCCGCTGATTTCCTGTCGCCGCTCACCAACCGTTTCGGTCTCGGCCCGCTGATCAGCTGGACGCTCAACCGACACGCTGTTCGCGCCCGCATTGCGGCAACAGAAGCCCAAAGCCGCGGCGACCTAGCCGCATTTGATGGCGTGGTGATCAAGGCATTGCGGGAGGTGGAAACGGCGCTGACCAATTATCAGGCCGGGCTTGAGCAGCAGGAAGGTCTCGATCGCGCATCCGCAGATGTCATGCGGGCAGCGCTGCGGATGGGGCAGTTGCGGCGTGGAGGCAAGATCGCGGCGTTGCCCGCGTTGGAGGCCGAACGCGACCAGATTGCGGCGGATCAGGCCGTGGCCGAAGCGCGCGCGGCAATCAATGACGATCAGATTACGCTGTTCCTCGCACTTGGTGGTGGGTGGTCCAACTGATGCCCGATGTGTTTTTCTCCACCGCCAGAAGTTGGATTGCCAGGTTCGCTGCCAGAGCGCGGGCAGCCTTACAGGCCTCGAACGAACGCACTGGTGGACATTTCCCGATGCTGAGCCTGGATATGGCTCATTTCTCCTCGACGGTGCGATCGAGCGTGAGGCTCCCCACCTTGCCATCATCGAGGCGGACGACCGCTGTCCAATAGAGATCGGCTCGGTTGAAGTCATGCACCGTCATCCAGTCGGAATAGACACAGCGGGCGATGGCAGGATCTTTCCGATCGCCCGCGCAACGGGCGCCAGCCTTTTCGAGGATGTCGAGTGCGCTCCAGAAGGACATGCCGAGCGGAATTTCTCTAGAAAGCGTGGTGCGTGTCTTCTCGATGTCATTGTCCCACTGATAGTCGTCTTCGAGAACGCTGAATTGAAATGGGCGCTCTGACTTATCCTTCGCCTGAAGGGTGCAGGGAAGTGAAAGCAGGGCGGCGAGAGCGATGAAAGGCTTGTACATATTGAGCCTTCTAACGAGTTCTAAGCCGCGAAAACCCGCAAAATCTTGAAGTTTCCCATCAAGGATTTTGTTGTTGCCGAGCTGCGCTTCTCCGCGCCTTCGATCTTGAAAACACGGGATGGTTGTAAGAGCAGGCGCGAGATGCTCAGCGCATCGGGGATACAAGAATGACCTGCCCCCCGCTGAGTGGCCCAGAGACTATGATAGTCTGGACCACGAAAGGGACGATGAATGCCGAGCAAGAAGCACAAGCCGGAAGAGATTATCGGCAAGCTGCGTGAAGTTGAGATTGTGCTGGCGCAGGGAGCGAGCACGGCTGAAGCCTGCCGCCGGATCGCGGTCAGCGAGCAAACCTATTATCGCTGGCGGAAGGAATATGGCGGCCTGAAGACGGACCAGGCGCGGCGTATGAAGGATCTGGAGAAAGAGAACCAGCGTCTTCGCCGGGCGATTTCGGACCTGACGCTGGACAAGCTGATCCTGCAGGAGGCTGCCAAGGGAAACTTCTGAGCCCTGCGCGGCGGCGGCGCTGCATCGATCATGTACGACGAGAGCTTCCGGTGTCCGAGCGACGGATATGCCGGGTGCTGGGTCAGCATCGATCGACACAACGCAAGGTGCCGCGCGGGGCGGATGACGAACAGGCGCTGACAGAGGATATCATCGCTTTGGCGAAGCAATATGGCCGTTATGGCTATCGCCGGGTGACGGCATTGCTGTGCCATGCGGGATGGACGGTGAACCATAAACGGGTTGAGCGGATCTGGCGGCGTGAGGGGCTGAAGGTTCCGCTGCGTCAGCCAAAGCGGGGACGCCTGTGGCTCAATGACGGTTCATGCATCCGCCTGCGGCCCGAATATCCGGGACATGTCTGGGCCTACGATTTCGTCGAGGGGCGGACGCATGATGGCCGCAAGTTCCGCATCCTCACGATCATCGACGAGGCCAGCAGGGAATGCCTGGCGCTCATCGTTGCACGGCAGCTCAAGCATGAGGATGTTCTGGCGGCCCTGGCCGACCTGTTCATCTCGCGCGGTCCGCCTGCACATATACGGTCCGATAATGGCAGCGAATTTATCGCGACCGCCGTCCAGAAATGGCTGGGCCAGATCGGCGTGAAGACACTCTACATCACACCGGGATCACCATGGGAGAATGGCTATAACGAAAGCTTCAACGGGTCGCTTCGCGACGAACTGCTCAACGGCGAGATCTTCTACAGCCTCGCGGAGGCCAAGGTACTGATCGAGGCATGGCGGCGGCATTACAACACCGTTCGCCCTCACAGCAGCCTGGGCTACCGACCGCCGGCACCAGAAACGGCGACACCGCCATATCCGGCCTCCGGTTCCGCTTCGCTCCACCTCCGTCCGGATATGGCGGTGATGAGCTTAATGCACTAACAAACCAATCGGTCCACTCGGTGGGGGCAGATCAACCGTCGTCAGCATTTGTGCTGTTTCGTAAGGCTTGGGAATCATGATGCTTTTGGGAACACTATAGAGTGGCCATTCTGCGGCACTATCTCCCGACACATAGATCACAGGAATATCTGGCTGCAGTTCGCGGGCCCGCCACGATACCTCCCATCCATTGGGCCCCAACCCGAGCCTCACATCGGTAATCACCCCTGCAATTTCATGATGGCGGCCATCGAGAATGGTAATCGCCTCTGATCCAGAAAACGCGGGGAGGACGGCATATCCGCCGATTTCCAGCATCTCCTGGACTGTCCAGAGGATCAGCGGTTCGTCCTCCACCACCAGCAGTAATGAGCCGTCTGACACGACATCGCCGCTCCCTGCTAACCCCTGTTCCCACTTGCGGCAGGGAATTATGTCGTGATGCGAACGAAATTGCTGGCGATTAGTTCCCAAAGGCGTCGGCAGCGGGTTCGACGCGCTGCTGATCCTAGCTTGGGTTCTGGGCTGGGTATGACCGGGACTTGGTGCCAACATGGCGTGAACGACCGAGTTCGGCATGACGGTTCGCGCTGCGGGTTTTGAGCAGATCCTGGCGCGAGAGAATGCCGAGCACGCGCCGGGTTTCAGGCTCGATGATCGGAATGCGGCCGATCCCGGATTCGACGATGAGATCGGCGACTACCCCGGTCGGCGTGTCGGGATAGGCAACGGGCTGCGCCGCATCTGAGATTGCATCGACGAGCGGCGTTTGATCGTTGTCGCGGTCGCCCTGCCAGCGCAGGGCATCGGTGCGGGAGACGAGACCCAGCAACCTGCCTTGCGGATCGATCACCGGATAGCTGCGATGCTCGGCTTCGGTTGCGAAGAAGGATACCGCCGCCTCCACGGTCATCGTCCCCGGTAGCGTCGCCGGATCGCGCGTCATGATCTGAGACGCCTGGATGAGGTCAAGGGGATCGACCGTATATTCCTGGAGGATATGCCGGCCGCGCCGCGCGATCTTTTCGGTGAGGATCGATCGCCGCATCAGCAGCACGCTGACGGTATAGGCGCCGCCCGCAGCCGCGATCGTGCATGGGATGGCACTGAAATGTCCGGTGAGTTCGACCGCGAAGATTGCGCCAGTCATTGGCGCACGCATCGCGCCGCTCATAATCCCCGCCATGCCGATCATGGCCCAGAACCCGGGATCGCCGGGTAGAAACTGCCCAAGCAGAAAGCCGGCGGCGCCGCCCAGGATGAGGAGCGGCGCCAGCACGCCGCCTGATGTGCCCGACCCCAAGGCGACCAGCCAGACGATGGCCTTCACGACGAGGAGCGCGGCAACGACCCGGAGCGATAGCGAGGCGTTGAGGAGGGCCTCGATGCTCGCATATCCTGCACCCAGCACATGAGCATCGATGAGACCGCCCAGTCCGACGACGACCGCGCCGATTGCCGGCCACCACATCCAATGAAATGGCAGGCGATGGAAGAGATCCTCGATGCGGTAGAGGGATGTCGACAACAGCGCGGCTTCTAGACCGACGATGAGACCGATCCCACCCGAAGCGAGCAGAGCCCAGCTTGCTTGCGGGGCGATCGCCGTCATGGGGAACATCGGTCCTGATCCGAGCAGCAGGGGGCGCCAGGCAAAGGAAATGAGCGCCGCGACGAGCACGGGGACGAAGCTGCGCGGTTTCCATTCGAACAGGAGCACTTCGACGGCCAGCAATATCGCGGCGAGCGGCGTACCGAAGATCGCGGTCATGCCGGCCGCCGCGCCGGCCACGAGCAGCGTCTTGCGTTCTGCTGCGCTGAGGTGGAAGCATTGAGCGAAAAGGGAGCCAATGGCACCGCCCGTCATGATGATCGGCCCTTCCGCGCCGAATGGACCGCCGCTGCCGATCGAGATCGCCGAGGACAAGGGTTTGAGCAGCGCGACCTTGAGCGACAGTCGGCTCTCGCCGAACAGGATCGTCTCGATCGCCTCGGGAATGCCATGGCCGCGGATCTTGTCCGACCCGAACCGCGCCATCAGACCCACGACAAGGCTGCCGACGACGGGGATCACCACCACCAGCCAGCCCACCGATGCATCGGTGATCACCGAATGATCAGCAGAAAGACGACCGAACCAGAAGAGATTGGTGGCGATCGCAATGAGTTTGACCAGCACCCACGCGCCAAAGGCGCCGCCCGTTCCGACCACGATGGCCATGATCGCCAGCATGACCATGCGGCGGTCGACACTATGGTCGGCGAGTTGATGGCCTTCGACGGCGCGCGGAGGTGTCAGCGACATGAATCGACATTATCCTGTAAAAATGAGTACGCGCCCACTATATCGCATTGCGATACAGTTCAACCAGTGAGGATCATTTGAGGCAAAAGGATAAATTGTTGGGAGATGCCGACTATGCGGCGCTGGCCTCGTTTCGCCACGCCATTCGCCGCTTCCAGGCGTTCAGCGAGGAAAGGGCCATTGAAGTCGGATTGACGCCGCAGCAGCACCAGGCGCTGCTCGCGATCCGGGGCTGTCCGCCGGAAGAAGCCACCGTCGGGCATGTCGCGGAACGTCTGATATTAAAGCCGCACAGCGCCACGGGTCTGATCAATCGCCTCGAGGCGTTGGAGCTGATTACGCGTGAAGCGGCCGCCACTGATCGCAGGCGGGCGCTGCTGCGCCTCACCTCCAAGGCCTATGCCCTGCTCGACTCCCTGTCCGCCGTCCATCGTGAGGAAATCCAGCGCCTGCGGCCGGTCTTCACCGGCATCTTCGAACAGCTGGGGCGAACAAGCACGATTTAATCCAAATTTCATGTTCTAAAATATGAATAACATTCATTAGTCTTATGGTAATTTACCCGGCACAGTCCGATTTCCAGAGTGAAGACGCTTCACGACAACAGCGCCCGGAGAGGATCCCGCGAAAGCAGGCCGGAGCGCGGGAACGGAGACGGCAGCCGAGGACAAGTGTATGATGCGGAGTGAGCATCCAGGGGAGTCCCTGGCCCTGGAGCAATGGCGATCGGCTCAGGATCTGACCGCATCGCTGACGACAGCGCAGGCGTCTTGGTCTAGCGGCTACTTCACCAGGTTAGACGCCGGCGCGCGGCCCCCCTACCGCAGCCGGCGTCTTTCCGAAGTTCGGTCAGGCCGGTCACTTACTAAATTATTCGGCACGAGAACGGGCAATTTGGCCGAGCCCGCATCGTGCGCGAAGTAACCGAGGTACACCTCTTCAATGACTGAATCCAAGGATCAGGTGCCTTGCGCCCAGACGATCGCCGCCGCGCACGGCGTTGCCAGCGATGCTGCCTTTGGAGCGGTCGCCCCACCGCTTTATCTTTCGAGCACCTATGAGTTTGCTGGCTACGATCAACCGCGTTCCTACGATTACGGCCGGGCAGGCAATCCGACCCGCGACCTTCTTGCCGAGGCGCTTGCAAGGTTGGAGGGCGGGGCCGGGGCGATCATGACATCGAGCGGTATGGCAGCTCTCGACCTTCTTGTCGGACGATTGGGGCCAGGCGATCTCATCCTCGCGCCGCATGATTGCTACGGCGGTACGATGCGTCTGTTGAAGGCGCGCGCGAACCGGGGGCATTGCGTTGTCCGGTTCGTTGATCAGGGTAACGAGAGCGCCTTTGCCGCAGCGCTGGAGGACGTTCCGGCGCTGGTTCTCATCGAGACGCCGAGCAATCCCCTGATGCGGGTTGTCGATATCGCGGAGCTCGCCGCGAAATCGCGCGCGGCAGGGGCAACAGTTGCCGTCGACAATACCTTCCTCTCGCCAGCCATCCAGCAGCCGATCGCGCTGGGCGCCGACTATGTCATCCATTCGACGACCAAATATCTCAACGGCCATTCCGATGTAATCGGCGGCGCGGTGGTCGCGGCCGATCCGGGGCAAGCTGAGGAACTGCGCTATTGGGCAAATGTCGTTGGGAGCACCGGCGCGCCGTTCGATGCCTGGCTCACCCTGCGCGGCCTTCGTACGCTGTTTGCCCGGATGGAGCATCAACAGCGCAATGCGATGATTGTTGCGCAATATCTCGAACGGCATCCGGCAGTATCTCAAGTCCACTATCCAGGTCTTGCTGCCCATCCAGGCCATCGGATCGCCTCACGCCAGCAGCGCGGTTTTGGCGCGATGCTGAGCTTTGAACTCGCGGGGGGAACGGAAGCAGTTCGGGGGTTTGTCGCTGCGGTCCGCTATTTTACGCTCGCGGAATCGCTGGGTGGGATTGAGAGCTTGGTCGCACATCCGGCGACCATGACCCATGCCGACATGGGCGAGGAGGCGCGCGCAAGAGCGGGCATCAGTGACAGCCTGCTGCGGCTTTCGGTCGGCCTCGAAGCAGAGCAGGATCTGATCGTCGGGCTCGAACAGGGATTGGCAGCATGCGCAGCATGAGTGCGGGCAAGAGTTCTGGCACCTACAGGAGGAAAACGTGCCTGGATATGTATGGACCGTAGATGCCTTTGGGCTGCTTCTTGCGCTGCTCGGCTTCAACATGGCGTTTCGACAGGTCAGTTTCAGACGCGCTATCGGACGCCCGAAACCGCCGGCGAGCTCGCTGCGAGCGGGAAATGAGGATGAGGATCCGCTCACCTATATTCTGCGGATCGCCGGGGTCATGATGATGGTTTTCGGCATCGCGATTGGCGGAATGCTGACGCTATTCAATATGGCGTAGCCGGGACCGAAGAGGAAGGCGGAGGTGCCCCACGGGCAAGGTTCAATCTCAAATCGCTCCCGACTGGCATGTCGCTCAATGGTTTGATGCCGATTAAGGGTCGGCGCTCCCCGACCTCCAAGGCCGGGTGATCTCGTTGTACGCCTTCCAGATGCTTTGTTCGGGGTTGTTCCAGCGAGCCATAGGCTCGCCATGGTCCAGTCCTACAAACCATGGTAGCCTACGCCATGCAAGGAACGCCATCGTCGGCCCTGATCGATCAATGCGGTCGCCTACGCAAACACAGCTTCGGAATTGAAGACGACATGCGTGTGGATGCCGATATGGCTCTTCTCTTGGCGGAACCGGAGCGGATTGATGACGCATGAATATGATGATCCGATCGATCCCGAGGGAGTAGCAGAAGCCGTTCGTTACATCGCCGAACGTCACCGTGCTGAAGATCGACCTCTTGAGCAGCTTGTCGAAGAGGTCATGCTCGAACGCTTCTGCGGTTGCGTAACGTCGGCGAACGAAAGTCGCAGCACTCCGATTCTGGCCGGCCTCAAGCTGGAGATCGCGCGCCAAGTGCGTGTGCTCGTCGCAAGCGGCGAGCTCATCGACGAGATCGATGAAGCTTCGATCGCATCTTTCCCGGCAAGCGATCCTCCGGCCTGGGTTGGACATAAACCTGGCAAAGACAGTTGATGGGTAAGATACAGATCAAGCGGATCTATACGCCTCTCGCACCAGGCGATGGCTGCCGCGTGCTTGTCGATCGGCTGTGGCCGAGAGGCGTCTCCCGCCAGACCGCAGCACTCGATCTGTGGCTCAAGGACATCGCACCCAGTCCAGATCTGCGAGGATGGTTCGGCCACGATCCCGCACGTTTCGACGTCTTTCGGCAAAAATACCGGGATGAGTTGTCCCATAACACCGAAGTGGTTGAGCTACTGCTCGGTCTCGCGAAAAAGCAGGATGTCACGCTGCTTTACGCAGCACGCGATCCTGTGGTGAACCATGCCGCCGTCCTCGCGGAGTTTCTGGCAGATCGTCAATGACCTAAAAATCCGCGAATTTGGACGCTTGGTATACACTTGCCCAATAGCGGTGTGATGGACGGATAGACGTTAACCGGTGCGAGCAGCCTGTCCGGAAAGGCCTGCATGCACGGGCAGAAGCCAAACTCTTGCGGGGCGCGCAGAGCGGCCGCCCGCCAGAGCCGGTGTAATGTTCATCGATCCTGAGATCGGCGCCATGACTGGTGAGGTCGTCGCGAATGATAGGCGACGGTGCGTGCTGACTAACACGGCCAGTGCCGCGCGCTAGCTGGCGTCGCAAATATAAGCGCCATCGGCCCACAGGAGTTGATCGCGCATCACGTCTTGCCTCAATGTCCCCATATCGTTGCCGTGCGATACGCTTTATCTGAGGGCATAGGTAAGCGTATGGCCTCTGGAGTGTTGCGGCGGATTGGATTCGGCGTTGATTGACCTTCGTTAAGGAGTCCCTTTCTGGACTCCAGAAGGAGGCTAAGTGAAGGATCGGGTAGCTCACCGTTACAAGATGCAGCGGAGCCGCGGATAAGCGTTCGTTCATTGTTCGCCCTGGCCTGCTGCCGGCTTGATGGACTCCGAGATAAGGTGTTTTCATCAACCGGAGAGCGAGGATGCACAAATGCCTGCACAGATTGAAATCCCTCTGCTGGATGACCAACAAGGGATGATGGTCAGGGAAATGCCGCAGGACGCCTTGGCGATAAACGCCGTTTTCGAGATCGACACCCTGATCTTTCCACCCGCATCATGTGACGACCAAGCGTCGATCAAGGACAGAAGCATGATCCTCAAGCCAATCTATCATGCACCTGACACCCAATGACAGAAGGTGCACATAATGCTGGTTGCCACGAACGGCATTGTCTCCATTTCAATGCGGAATATTCTGGTTATGATGTAAATTTATTTCATTTGTCGTGTGCTCCAGTTCGCGCGAGTGCGGTTTTCATCAAGGATGAGGAGGGCTCCGATCCTGCCCCAGTATCTTGATGATCAGGGAAACTGCATTGGAATTTGATGAGGCAAAAGTGCGACAGAAACTTCAGGTGTCCTTCGGTCCCGATTTTCGAATTGCTCCGGATCCAGCAAAGAGGTGGATAAAATTCACGCCGGAGACGAGCCATTATGTTTCCGTGCCGGCCCTACTGAACGAGCTACCGATACGGGCAGTTCTGGACACTGGGGCCACCCGAAGCGTCATCAGTCCCACAACCTTGTCAGTTCTCGGCCTTAAGTCTGTCGGTGCAATCAATGCGATGTTCTTCACGACGAGCGTGAAGATGCCCATATATCGCTTGCGGAGCCTTAGAGTAGGGGGAGTCGCTGCCCTCAACCTGGAGGTCGGCTGTCACAAGTTGGCGATGCTCGAGCATGCCTTCCCTGGTGAGCATGCCATGCTTGTAGGCCGGGACTTTCTGGCGCAAGCTGTTCTTGAATGTCAGTTCCCCCGGCATCGGGCCCGCATCACCAGCACACCTGCTATCGAGAGCGACTCATCCTATCGCAGACTGGAACTTTCTCACAGTTTGTGCGGTCTTCCGGTCGTGCCGACAATTGTAGAAGAAAGGTTTCCGGAACAGACATTGATTGACTTGGGCAGCAACGCGACCTGCACAATCTCGGCTGAATATGCGCAGCAGGCTGGCCTCCTGGATCGTACGGTATCAACTACGCTCAGCGCCGGGCTTGAAGGCGACGTTGTCGGGCGGCAGATAACACTTCGCTCCCTCGAGATCGGAGGGTACGAGCTACGCGAGGTGCCCGCATGCATCATCGGCGACTGGAAGTTCGATGCGCCGATAAATCTGGGCTGGCCTGCTTTTATCGGGTTCGATCTGGCTTTCCTGTTCGGCCGTGAACTGCGCATCCGTGGGTATGAGGATGAGCTTTCCAGACCATTGGCTCGGGATCGCTCCGGTATCGGCGCCCAGCGGTTCACCGATCATCTGCTGGTGCGGCATGTGTCGCGTAATAGTCCCGCTGAAGCGGAAGGCCTGATTGCAGGGCACCGGATCGTGGCAATCGATGGCCGCGGCATCGATCTGGACTATCCCGTAAGAGGCCAGCGTCTGGGTGGGAAGCCTGCTGGCAGTCGGATTCAACTGACGCTGGACGGTGGTCGCCTTATCAACTTGGAGCTTCGGGACTATTTTTGAAGCTGGCCACTGAACCGCACCGAGATTGCCGGAGGCCAGTTTTCTTAAATTAGGCAGCCAGTGGGACGTCGTCTGTTCTGCCCCCACCGAGTGGACCGATTGGTTTGTTAGTGGATTAAGCCCATCGCCGCCATATTCGGACGGAGGTGGAGCGAAGCGGAACCGGAGGCCGGATATGGCGGTGTCGCCGTTTCCGGTGCCGGCGGTCGGTAGCCCAAGCTGCTGTGAGGGCGAACGGTGTTGTAATGCCGCCGCCATGCCTCGATCAGCACCTTGGCCTCAGCAAGGCTGTAGAAGATCTCGCCGTTGAGCAGTTCGTCGCGAAGCGATCCATTGAAGCTTTCGTTATAGCCATTCTCCCATGGTGATCCCGGCGTGATGTAGAGCGTCGTCACGCCGATCTGCCCCAGCCATTTCTGGACGGCGGTCGCGATAAATTCGCTTCCGTTGTCGGACCGTATATGTACCGGAGGACCGCGAGAAATGAACAGGTCAGCCAGCGCCGCCAGCACATCCTCGTGTTTGAGCTGCCGGGCAACGATGAGTGCCAGGCACTCCCTGCTGGCCTCATCGATGATGGTCAGGATCCGGAACTTGCGGCCATCGTGCGTGCGCCCTTCGACGAAGTCGTAGGCCCACACATGCCCGGGATACTCAGGCCGTAGGCGGATACATGATCCGTCGTTGAGCCACAGGCGTCCCCGTTTGGGCTGGCGCAGCGGGACCTTCAGTCCTTCGCGTCGCCATATCCGCTCGACCCGTTTGTGGTTCACCGTCCACCCAGCATGGCACAGCAACGCCGTCACCCGGCGGTAGCCATAGCGACCATATTGCTTCGCCAACGCGACGATGTCCTCCGTGAGCGCCTGTTCGTCATCCGCCCCACGCGGCACCTTGCGCTGTGTCGATCGATGCTGCCCTAGCACCCGGCATATCCGTCGCTCGGACACCCGGATCGGCAAATCTTGTCGCAACTGATCGATGCAGCGCCGCCGCCGCGCGGGGCTTAGAAGTTTCCCTTGGCAGCTTCCTGCAAGATCAGCTTGTCCAACGTCAGATCCGAAATCGCCCGGCGTAGCCGCTGGTTCTCTTTCTCCAGATCCTTCATCCGCCGCGCTTGGTCGGTCTTCAGGCCGCCATATTCCTTGCGCCAGCGATAGTATGTCTGCTCGCTGACTGCGATCCGGCGGCACGCCTCTGCTGTCGAGGCTCCCTGCGCCAGCACAATCTCAGCTTCACGCAGCTTGCCGATAATCTCTTCCGGCTTGTGCTTCTTGCTCGGCATTCATCGTCCCTTTCGTGGTCCAGACTATCATAGTCTCTGGGCCACTCAGCGGGGGGCAGATCACATAACGTCAGGATGATAACACAAATTATGTAAATCGATTGAATCGAAAGTCGGAAGAGAGCAAATACGATCCGAAGGCAGGCCACGCTCAACAGTCGGCATAAACAATGGTGGGAATGCCGGATATGAAGCGTGGCAGTTGAATGCCGGAGCGCTTTGCGGGCGTTTTCAAAAAATTAATTCTGTGTCCGCCGTTTTGAGCGATATGGTATTATTGGTCGAGGCGGCGATCCAAACTCAATAACGTTGAGAGCGTTTTGCGTCCCATCAGGTGACAGTGGAAGCTGATATCAAACTCGATGGCGTCGCCGAGCGGTCTGGAATTGTCCGGGTGGCTGAGACGTATGTTCAGGTCTTGCTGTGACTAAAGGTCTTGGCCCGTGCCTCAAGGCATCGGTAACCCTCACGCCCGGCATTTTTCTTCAATTCTGCCGCTTGCGTTGGTGCGCGCCATACTTAAGATCGCAAATGCGCCTACAGAGGGCGTGAAGGCGAACCAACTGCCTTCCAGGAAAAATTGCTCGGTGCATGCATCCGGGCCGCTGGCGTGAATGTCCAGGCCTCAGGCTAAAGACGCCGGTAATCGATTCCAAGTGTTGGCCCCGCTCGGCGTTCGTCGTGCGGTCTCCCGTTGGAGATATGCCCGTGGTTTTGGGCAAGAGCAACGCGCCTTTCGTGCGCGTATTCGAAACCTGCTTCATTGCAGGCGGGGCGGTCTCATGCGCCTGAACATCGATGAAGATTGTCCGGCAAGGCTCGGTGAGGGCGACCCTCTACCACCTGAAGATCGGGTCCAAGCCCCCAAAGGGAACTGGATCGACCGGCTCTACCGCTCGCATCGCGCCAAGCTTATTCGCTTTGCTATGCGGCATACGCAGCCGGACCGTGCACCCGATGTCGTTCAACAGCTGTTCGTCCGGCTCGCGGCCAGGGGACAGGCAGATCCATTGGAAGTGGAAGCGCCGGATGCATATTTACGCCAGGCAACGATCAATCTGATCCGAAGCGAAGCGCGGTACGACCGCCGCCGCTGCGCCAGCCTCCACGTCTGTTCGGACGATGTCCCCATTGCCGATGTTGATGGTGTCGCGTCATCCGAGGCCCGCGATATGCTTGCCCGGCTTGAGGCGATCATGGCCGAACTGGCGCCGCGCACGCGCGAGATCTTCCTCGCACACCGATTCGATGGCTTTACCTACGGAGAGATTGCTGCGCGGACGGGGCTGAGCGTAAAGACCGTCGAGAAGCACATGAGCCGGGCGATCGGGCATGTCACTCAGCGGCTTGAGCCATGAAAGCGGCGAGAAAAGTAGGCGATAGAGCGATGAAAATGGAATGAGCCTCGAGCAGGATGCCGATGACTGGTTCATTAGGATGCGGCGGTCGGACGCAGAGAGCATCCGCGCCGAGTTCAATGAATGGCGTGCCGACCCTGAGCACGCAGAAGCGTATGAGCGCAGGGTGCGGTCATTCGACACGATGATGTTTCTCGCCAGCACAGGCACTGTCCGAAACAGGGATCTCGGTGCCGCAAAACCCTGGCTGTTGCGACCTTCGTTCCGGAAGTACGCGGCTACCGCGGCCGGCCTCATACTGCTTGGGGTTTTCGTTCCCATTCTCATCCACCGTGGTTGGGACGTGCCGGAAGTGGTCTCACGGATGGAAGTGGCTTCACTTGAGGAAGCGCCGCGCCGGATATCGCTACCGGACGGCTCGACGGTCATCCTCGATAGGGGATCGCGGATGCAGATTTCCTTTGATGGGCGGCAGCGGCGGCTGCGGTTGCTCGCCGGGCGCGCGCGTTTTGCCGTGGCACATGAGAAGACAAGGCCCTTCATCGTCGAGGCAGGGGCGGGCAGGGTGATCGCGCACGGCACGATCTTTGACGTGGAACTGGCGCAGGCGATTGTGAGGGTTGCTCTGCTGCAAGGCGCCGTCGAAGTGCGCGATGCCAGCGGCGGGCATGGTCGCAAGCGACAGGAGCTCGCAGCAGGCCAGAGGGTGGGGATCGAAAGAGGCTCCGTCGGCAAGCCCACGCCGATCGTCGCTGCCGATAGCCAGTGGCCCAATGACATGCTGGTCCTTGACGGTGTGGATATCGGGGAGGCCGTCACTGCATTCAACCGCACTGCTCCCATGCCTGTCCTTTACGAGGCATCGCCGAGCCGGTCCATGAAAGTCACTGGAGCCTTCAGACGATCGGATCCGGAAAGCTTCGCGCGGCAAGTGGCGAGGACGTTCGGTCTTGGTTTCGAAGCGCGCGAAGACGGCAGCTTTGCGATCGTGGATAGTTGAGGTCGCGCCTTCCTAAAAAATATTACGCCTTTGCGTAGGGTGTTTTTTCAAGGACGGAGATCCTCCTCTGAAGGGTTCTGCTGAGAGCAGACCTCGGGGACGGAGGTTCACAAGTGCGTTATCACCTACTGGCGTGCTGCAGCATGGCTGCGGCCGCGACAATGATCTGTGCGCCGGCTTCAGCGAAGGCCGATGTTCGGACAGAAGTCCACCTGCCGGCGCAGCCGGTTTCGGCAACGCTACAGGACATTGGACGTATCTTCGGGCGCAACGTTGGCGCCGATGATGTCGTGGTTCGGGACCGGATGGCATCGCCGGTCGATGGTAATCTGACGTTCGAAGAGGCCGTCAGCACGGCTTTGTCCGGCACCGGGCTTAAATTCAGCCCATCTGCGGGCGGCGTGATCGTCAGCAAGCGGTCCGAAAACGATGGCGATGAGGGCGGCATTGTCGTGACTGGGTCGCGCATTCGCGGCGCGCCGGTTACCTCGGTACAGTTGACCTATGGCCGGGAGGAGATGCGCAATGCCGGACAGGCAAGCGCGGCAGACGTGATCCGTGCGATCCCGCAGAACTTCTCCGGAGGTCAGAATCCTGGCGTCGGTGCCAATGTCACGGGCGGCAAGAGTGTGGACATGGGGGGCGGATCGTCCATCAATCTTCGCGGGCTGGGGAGCGATGCGACGCTGACGTTGCTCGACGGTCGCCGTCTGAGCTTCGATGCGGCCATCCAGAGCGTCGATGTTTCGGCGATACCGTTCGGCGCTATCGAACGCCTCGATGTGGTGCCGGACGGTTCCTCCGCATTGTTCGGTTCGGATGCAGTAGCGGGCGTTGCCAACATCATCCTGCGCCGCAATTTCGATGGGCTCGAGACCACGGTACGGATCGGGAGTTCGACCGATGGCGGCAATTTCCAGCAGCAGTACGGCGCGACGCTTGGTCAGGTCTGGTCCTCCGGCAGCGCGATGATTTCCGCGGAATACGGCAGCAATTCCGGAATCTGGTCGAGCCAGCGCACCTATCTTCAAAGCCGCTCCCCGGGGCTCGAGGTCTATCCGGCTCTGCGCCACCATAATGCCGCGATCACTGTGCGGCAGGAACTGGCGCCTGGGCTGACGTTCGATCTCGACGGCATCTACAACAAGCGGCGGCGAGAGCAGACGATGCCGCTCAATGCCGCAGGCAACCTGTCGGTGAGCCGGTACGACTTGCTGCAGAAGACCGAGTTCTGGGCGGTCGCTCCCTCGCTTCGGCTTGAGCTTCCCGCCGACTGGGAAATCTCGCTGGCAGGGAGCTACGGCTGGAACAAGGTCTACTACGAGGGGACTTTTACCTATGGCACCGTGGCCTCGAGCGCCGGGTACGGGTTCTATCGCAATGAGACCGGCAACATCGAACTGAGCGGCAATGGCAAGATTGTCGAGCTTCCTGCCGGTGCTGTCAAAATCGCGCTGGGCGGCGGCTTCAGGCAGGACAAGTTCCTTCGCAATACCTTTCGCGGCCTCACCGAGCATGTCGACGAGACTCGGGACAGCTATTATGCCTTCGGTGAACTGAGCGTTCCTGTCATTGCGCCGGACCAGCAATCGGCATTGGGCAAGAGCCTCGATCTGAGCCTTGCTGCGCGTTACGAGCATTATTCCAGTGTGGGTTCGGTCACGACGCCGAAGCTCGGCCTCATTTACGCGCCGCTATCCGATGTCACGCTCAAGGCGAGCTGGGGCAAGTCCTTCCGCGCGCCGACATTCTACGAGCAGTATATGCCGATGCCCGGCTACCTTTATAACGCCACCACCTACGGCGGCACATCGGGCACCGTCATCTATGTGGTCGGCGGCAATCCCGACCTCAAGCCCGAGCGCTCGACCAACTGGTCGGCGACCTTGGCCTTGCATCCGGCGGCTCTGGACGGTGCGGAACTCGAGGTCAGCTATTTCAACATTCGCTATCGGAACCGCATCGTTACGCCGATGGCCTATCCCCGGCAGGCACTGACCAATCCGGCCTACGCGGACTACGTCACGCTCAATCCCGATGAGGCGACGCAAAGTTCAGTCATCGATCGGATGGTGACGTTCACCAATTATTCGAGCGGGGCCTACGATCCGGCCAATGTGGTCGCGATCATCGACAATTCCAACATCAATGCGGGGCGTCAGAACATCTACGGGATCGATGTCCTTGGGCGCTACGCCTTCGATCTCGCCGATGGCCGCGTGAGCGCAGCGATCAACGGCAGCTATCTTCACAGCGAACAACAGAATCAGGCAGGACAGGCGTTTACCCAGCTTGCGGGTACGCTGTTCAATCCGCCGCATTTCCGAGGGCGAGGGGAGCTCGGCTGGGCGAAGGGCGGCGTCACGCTCACCGCCGCTGTCAACTACATCGGCTCGGTCGAGGACAGGCGTACGGCAACACCGGCGAAAGTCGCGAGCATGGTGCCGGTCGATTTCACTATTCGGTATCGGATCGGGGAGGAACGGGGCCTGCTTGCGGGCATCGATGTGATCTTCTCGCTGCAGAACGCCTTTAACGACAAGCCCGATACGATCGCCACGAGCGCCTACACCGATACGCCCTACGACAGCACGAACTATTCGCCCTTCGGCCGGGTCGTCAGCCTTTCGGTGACCAAGAAATGGTAAGGGCGATAACCAGTCTGCTCGCGATTGCGATCGCGAGCCTTTCCGCCGGCTCAGCTCAAGCCGCGTGCGATGACATATTGCCGGGCCGTGCCGTCACGGGGGAGCGACGCGACATCGAGCCGGCAGACCTCGTTCGGCTGCGGGATGTCGGGTACAGCGATGTGATACCCGGGCCGGGCAGTCCTTTCGCACTGTCTCCCGACGGACGGCTCCTTGCCTTTGTCGTCAAGCGTGCAGATCCGGCCGCAAACACGACCTGCAGCGCACTCGTGGTGGTGCCGGTCGGCGAGGCTGCGGGCGGCCGAACGGCCAAAGGCGGGACGGACAATGCTCGGATCCTGGATAGGGGCGGCGCCCTGCCTCTGGTGGCGGGTGTCTACCGGGGGCTGTTTATCACTTCCGGCTTTTCTCAGCAGATCACGCCGGTATGGTCGCCCGACGGCAAGTCGCTGGCCTATCGCAAGAAGGTCGACGGCGTGGTCCAGATCTATCGGGCGCCCCTCGATGGCAGCGGAGCAAGCCCGATTACCCATTCGGATATCGATGTCGAAGATTTCTCCTGGTCGCCCGACGGGTCGCAGATAACTTACCTCGCCAGACCAGGGCAGCTCGAATCGAAGCGCCGGACGGAGGCCGCAGGCCTGACCGGATGGCTCTACGATTCGAGCGTACTTCCCCATGAATCCTGGAACCCGCGACCCTGGGTTCGAACCATCCCCCTGGTCGCCTTCACTACTGACCTTGCAACAGGCAAGACGAGGCCGGCGACCGAGGACGAGCGTAGGCGTGTTTTGCCGGAAACACCGCCGGGCACCGCTTACGACCTCATGGCGAAGTCCCCAGTCGGCGCCATGGCATGGACTGAGCGGGCCGGGCCCAATCCCGATGCCGAGCAACGGCTCTGGGGGATGCTCGCAGGTGGCAAGAAGCAAGCCTGCGCGCATGCCGAATGTGCAGGACGCATTGTACAGGCATGGTGGGACACACGAGGGACTTCGGTGCTCTTCCTGCGCCGCCAGGGGTGGAACCGGGAGGAGTGGGCGCTCTATCGCTGGACTCCCGCATCGCAGAGATTGGTCTCGATCACCCGCACCCTGGATGCACTGACGGGGTGCCTCCCGGCGGGTACAGATCTGATTTGCGGCCGAGAGAATGCGGTCATGCCCCGGCGCGTAGTTGCGATCGATACGAGATCGGGCAAGAGCCGCACAATCTTCGATCCCAATCCGGAATTCGGGCAATTCAGGCTGGGCAAGGTACAGCGGCTGCGTTGGACGAACAACCTCGGTCTTCGTGCTTGGGGGGATCTCGCTTTGCCTCCCGGCTACGATGGCAAGACGCGGCTGCCGTTGGTGATCGTCCAGTACCATAGCTTCGGGTTTTTGCGTGGCGGAACCGGTGACGACTATCCGATCCTGCCTCTCGCAGCCAAAGGCTTCGCCGTGCTGAGCTTCGACCGGCCACCGACTGTGTCATCAATCGATCCCGGCGTGAAAAATTGGGACGACGCCCTTGCCGTGCAGTTCAAAGGCTGGGCAGACCGGCGGAGCATTTTCTCGTCGCTGGACCGCGGCATCGACAAGGCTATCGCGACAGGCGTTGTCGATCCCGGGCGGATCGGCATCACCGGACTTAGCGACGGGGCATCGACTATCGAGTTTGCCCTCGTCAATTCGCACCGCTTCGCTGCCGCAGCCATGAGTACGTGCTGCGATGACATGCTCAGTTCGCTGGTGCTGGGCGGGTTTGCCTGGGGCGAGAACAACATCAAGCTTGGGCTTCCGCCCTCGGTGGACAACGATCGGGAGTACTGGCGCCCGGTTTCTCTCTCGGTCAACGCGCGCAAGATCGACACGCCGCTCCTCATGCAATTGGCGGATCGGGAAAGTTTACTTGCACTGCCTGCGCTGGGTGCGCTTCGGGAGGCCGGCAAGCCCGTCGAAATGTTTGTCTACCCCGATGAGTATCACAACAAGTGGCAGTCGGCGCACCGGCTCGCCACTTACGAGCGTGCGATCAACTGGTTCGCCTATTGGCTGAGAGGCGAGCGCGATCCCGACCCGGCAAAGCAGGAGCAATATGCCCGGTGGGACAGGCTTCGCACGCTGCGGGACGAGGCAGTGAACGGTTCTGTGGGGCAGGGCAGTGCCCGCTAGTTCGCTATGATCCCGCGCGCCCAGGATTCCGCGTCCACCAATTGCAGGATTCGGCCATAAGTTGTCCCCTTGAGGCGCTCCGTGTCCCTGAGTGCCTTGGCGAGCGCGGCTGTGTCGATCACGCCCGCGCTCGCCAGAACGCCGTCGAGAAGGTGGGAGGTCATCGCGTCCCTGTTGCGCTCCAGCAGTGCAAACAGGAAGCTCTCCGGCGTCCCTTTGCCATTCCTCCAGGCGATCCCAGGCGGCAGAAGGTCCTCGTAGCCCTTGCGAGCGGCGGCGCGATTGTTGCCGCGTGCAAACCAGCGCCAGCTGGGAATCGCGAGGCAGTGTTCGATCAGCGGCTGGGTGACCAGCGGAGATATGCAGTTCTGCTTGGTGCCGTAAGGTCCGTCCTCCACATAGCCTTGGGCTGCAATAAGGATCGCGATATGGGCCCCTCGGCCTGGCAGTTCGGCTTCGCCCGGAGCCAGCCATGGGTGCGAGGCAGCGGTGCTTGCCAATGCCTGGATATCCCGCGTCAGCAAGCGGCGATCGACCGGCCATGGATAGGGGCGTGCTCTCGACCACGACCGCCGAATGGCTTTCCAGCGCACCTTCCACTGGGAGGTCTGGGCCAGATGTCCAATGTCTTCGCAGACCCGGCGGAAATGGCGGATGCCTCCCGGATCGAGCAGGCAATCTGCGGCGGGGGATACCGATCGCAGTGAGCAGAACACGTTGTCCCCGCCCCCGCCGTCGACGATGCCATCGCAACCAAGCTCATCCGCCACGCTTGCGGCGGCAGCGTAAATCAGTTGCTCGTACCCCCTCGTGACCGGACGCGGCAGTCGGACGGCGCCGGTTCTTGCAAAGTCGTATTCGCCGATCGTCATGGATCTCATTTCAAGATGGCAACCCAGGTGCCGGGCAACGAGACCGGCATATTCGCGCTCGTCTCCGGCCCGGTCCCGGGTGGCGAGGTTGAGGCAGGCAAAGTTCCTGCCCTGCGCGCTGAGGCTGGCTGCGACAATGGAGGAATCGAGGCCGCCGGAAAGCAGGAGCAGCGGGTTTTCGAGCTCCGCCGTTCGGCTTGCGATCGAGACCATGCACTGGTGCCGAAGGCGGCGCGATGCGTCCTCGAGATCATCGATGCAGCGGTCGGGGCCGACGAAACGCCAGGGGGACCAAATTCCTTCTGGTGGCCTCCAAGACGTGCCGATGGAAAGCCGGGATCCACCCTGTACTTCCTCAATTCCGCAAAGCGATGTGGTAGGATGGCGCATGTCGCCTGCCAGCAACTGCCGTCCGATCGCTTCGGGATCGAGGGCCAGTGGCTCACCGCTGGCTGCCCGCAGGAGATCGATATCCGAAGCGGCTATAACCCCGCTTCCCTTTCGCCGGTATAGGCATGGCAGTCGCCCGAAGGGTGCGCGAAGGAGTACAGCGCCTTCTGCAGTCCTTATGACCGAAACCCATGCTCCCCAGAATGCCTCGAACAACCTGACGCCGCCCGATTTCAGGACGGTGGCGCGCGCTTCAGCGGTAAGTTCCTCGAGCGCTGCGCGGGAGCCGGATTGATGGAGCGGGCCGATGAGTATGCCGGCGTCTCCGAGATGGATGATCCTGGCTGAGGGGCTGCAAGCCACGACGATCTCGCAGGTGTCCAGCACCACTTCGAGCCCCGCCGCTGTCGCGGCGACGAGCAGCCTGCTGCGATCGGTATCGCTGATCGCGATGCCGGCAAGGTAGGAGGCCTGCATCATACGACGAGGATCGGCGTGAACATGCGGGTCGTCTCCAGCCGCTCGACCACGACGGTTCTGTCGACCTGAACCCAGGCATGCGCCTTGAATGGCGTGAGGCGAACGCCGAGAAACAGAAGCGGGCTCACCCCGACCGACACCAGTCGGTGCGCGATTGCGAGCGACCAGGGCAGGCACCGTCCGTGAGCGCTCATCCACCGAGCGCATGCCGCAAACGAGCTCGCGACACCACATGTGTAGATGGCTTCAGCGTCAATCGCCGCGCGGGCTGGGAGTGCCGACTTACGTGTGGCGAGGTGCTGGATGGCTGACGCAAGGTTCCCGGTTTTCAGCGCCAGATGAGATCTCGCCAGCCAGCCCGCTGCTGCGAGTGTGTCGGATGCAGTGGTGGAGCGCTGGCTGTCTCCAGTTAGCGCCTCGATGGCCTCAGGTGCGGGGCAAGCGCTTATGCCTCCACTCGTGTCTGCCGGGTCGAGCAGGCACGCTGCCAGAAAGGGCGGGAGGCGGGCCGGTTCGGTTTCGCCGCCATTCGCCACGTGCAGGAAGGCCGCCTCCAGCGTCGGCGACAGGCCGAAATACCGGTCCGCGAACAGATCGAGAAACACTGGCCTTTCTTCGACCATACAGAACGATATTCCGCTGCGCAGCGCGTAGGGCATATGCAGGCCTCCATGTGCCGTGACGAAAATGGGCGCGCGACCGGCGGGATCGCGCGCCCTTCAGGCTCAGTCTTCAGCGAGGCCGGCGTCGATCTGGCCCAGGCCGACATCCGGATTGTTGCCGACAGGGCCCTGCGTTTCCACGCTGGCAGCGCCCAGTTCGATCACGTCGTCATTTCGTTCCATTTTAATTACTCCTCGTTTACTCGCCGCAGGAGTGCGGCAACGAGAAGTTTATGGTCTCTGCCTGAATATATGAAATATATATCGCGAATATATTCCGAATGTTATCTGAGGCTGGAGCTATTTTGAAAAATATGGCTTATTAATCTTGGAATGATCGAAATTCTCGATCGGTGATACTCTTGTATGAGGTTTTTGGTGGATTTTGAGCTCTGCAACAGGGCGGTATTGATGGCTCGGATTTCGTCTAAACTGTTAGCGACGATGTTCGATTCGATCTGGCGGATGTAGGCGAGCCGGTCATTGGCCAATGCGACTTGAGTGACGATCTCGGCGCTGCGCGATCTCGCCGCAATGAATGCGAAGAGGTCGGCGGCGTCGACCGGCTCTACCAGGGGACCGGCCTGCCGGCAGGGTTCCTGGCTCACGCGCAAAGCTGTCCGCACGAGTTCGTCGTTCCACCGGTAAAGATCGCGCAGCCCGATTTCGGTGACGGCCGGGACGTGAAACCCGTCGCTCGCTCGCGTTTCGACGAGACGTTCTCCAGCGAGCCGATGCAGTGCATCGCGGATTGGCGTCGGGCTGCTGTTGAACTCCTGGGCAAGCCGAGCAGGCTCCAGCCGCGCTCCGGGGCTGAGGGAGCCGCATGCCATCTCGCGTTTAAGCCTGTCGTAGACGCGCTCCGCCGTGGTGCCTGCGTTCATGAGGGGAGCCTCCGGCTGGAGGAATGCGCGCCGCCGGGGAAGAGGGGGATTTCGCCCAAATCGAATTGGGCGGTTCTGCGCGGATCGAGCACGACCGACGGACATTCCCCCTCGAAATTTCCGAGGTTGGCGAAGTGCCTGCGATAGCCGACCAGCGCAGCGAGGTCGGGCGAGAAGCCCCGTGCCACGTCAGGCGGGTAAGCGAGCCACTGGTTCTCGGTCGGTTTGAGCCAGCCCAGGCAATATCCGATCTGAATGGACCTGCTAACATGGTCGGAGCGATTGGCGCCGCTGTTGTATAGCGTCGAACCCAGATAAAGCAGGGCATCGCCAGGCTTCAATTCCATGGGGACGCCCGCCGAGGTTATGGCGGGCTCCAGGTCATGGCTGCCATGACTTCCCGGCCATATACGGATCGCACCGGTCTCCGCACTGCTCGGCGTTAGCGGCCACACGACGTTTACGAGATATTCGAACCTGTTGTCCGCGCCGCGCCACATGAGCTCGTCTCGAAACGGAATACCCGGCCGATCGCACGGGTGGCGGGCAATACCTTCGGCCAGATTGAGTTGTAGCGTGTCGGATCCATGGACAAGAATGTCCTCGACGGCTTTCAATACGATGCGATGGCAGATCAGTTGTTCGCTCGCAGGCGCACGCAAGAGCATCCGTCCAATCCGCTGGACCTTGTTAACTCCAAGCTCGCAGCTTTCGAAAGGTGCGGCGGCGAAGTGGGGGGCGAGTTCATGGTCGATTGCCGTGATGGCTCCAGCCGGAACCGCGCCTTGCAGCACGGCGTAGCCGTTGGCTGTCAATTCTGTCGAAATCCGGCCCGCTTCACGGCACAAGGGCTCAGTGAACATGGCGGGCCTCCTTGTGGGCGGTGTTCGCCGGCACAGGGGCGCTGATCCCTGCGCGTTCGAGCAGGGTGGGCGTGTCCTCGTCGATCTCGATGAGCATCGCGCCCAGCGTTTTGCTGTCCACGATTTTGGGCACGCCGAGCGGACGGCATCGCCAGCCGAACGTCAGGATCTGGCGCAGCCAGGGAAGGTCGGCGACCCCGGTGTAGCGCTCGATACCGTTGGCGAGGGCAAAGGCCACGAGCGCATGCACGAGTTCGTTTCTTGCCTCTCGTCTCTCGGCCGCCGGCAAACGGCGCTCGAGACAGAAACGGGTGATCTCCATCGTCGTGGGACCCTGTGGGATCGCCTCGTCACACAGGGCGGGAAACAGGCTATCGAGGATATGCGACTGCGTGGTCGGCAGTAGCCGTGCCGACGCGCGGTGCGCACCGTGCTTGTCGGACAGCACGACATACATGGCCGCCTCATTGTCGAATTGGTCGAGCTCGAACCGGCCGGCAAGGACTGGCAGGTCCCAGCGCAAGAGATCGATGAAGACGCGCTTGCGAGCCTCGAACATGTTTCGAAGGACGGCGTGTTCTCTCAGCCCAGGCGAATGGGCGGGAACGTTGGACAGGCAATGGATCATGGCGAACCTCCTTTGAAAAGGTTCGCAAATCTGCCCTCGGAAATTGGCCCGGCGTTATACCCGGTTCCGGGTATAGGAGCCGAACGGCACCTCGGGGTAACTGATCACTCCGCTCCGACACGCGAGGAAAGCCAGCAATGGTCTGCTCTGCGCTCCCAGCCGTTTCCCGGCGTCGCTGATATGGCGCCGCACGGTCTCTTCGGCGATGCCGAGGATTATCCCGGTCTCCCAATCGGTCTTGCCGGCCATCATCCAAAGCAGACACTCGCGTTGCCGCGCGGTCAGCAGCGGGGAATTGATGCATGCCATCACTTCAGTGAGGCCCACCAGTCGGCGCGCAGCAGCAAAGACTTCGGGCGCGATGAGCCTGGCAAGGATGAGCCCATCTTCATCCAGAGGGTGACCCGGTGCCGTCGCGAAAGTGCACGATCCGAGGAATTCGCCGGGGACATTCGAGGGAACCGTAAATCCGTCGTAGATGCCGTGCCGCCTGGCAAGATCGAGGAAGCGCTCGTCGTAGGTGCTGTATTCGATGAGTTCTGCCGCCTCGCGCCACAGGAAGGGGTTCTGCGTGCGGCCGGACGCTCTGTGCACGAAATCGCGGCCAACGAAACCATTGCGGTCGTAGAAGTCGATCCATGGCTCCGGATAGTTGATCAGCCGGAACGCTTGCGGCAGGCCGGATCCCCAGTCGATATGGTGGCTGACCGCGTAGTAGTCGCAGCCGACATCCTGGGTGATCCTGCAAAGAGCGCAGTCGAGACTGTCCAGGTCCTCGGCTTTCCGGACGAGCTCCTGGTATTTTCGGAATGCTGTAGTGACGCCCATGCGCTGATACGGCTCTTCGCGGCGTCTCAAGCCGCCAGGACGCGTCGAGCCGTCCTTTCCGCTTCGGGGCGAAACCGTCTTGGGCCCTCATTCCCTCGACGATCCGCGGTTCTACGTAGCAGGCAACTTAAGGTTGTGTTGCGGCGCCACGATGTGATTTGCGTCACACCGCTGTCATGTGAGGCACGGGCGGGCAGCCCGGTCTTATGAACGGGCATGGCCGGAACGAGCGGAACTGGCGTGACGCTTCGGTATACCGCGCACTTGCTGAGCTCGATCGTGCGGCGCTCATGTGGGAATGGCTGCGCCGCGATCCCGAATATATCGAGTGGTATGCCTGCGCGACCGCGGCCACGCGTGAGGGAGCCGATGGGGAGGTGACCCGAAAATGGGGACTTCACTTTCGCCGAAAACCCCGCAGTCGGTGCCTGCGGGGCAAAGCTCATCTGGAGCGCAGAGCTGGACCCCGGTACAATCCCGGTCGAGGCGAGGATTGCAATTCCCGACGATCCCGACGCCGTCGATCCGCTCTGGTTCCGTTCCTGGCTCAGCCTGATTGCGGGCCCGGGCGGGAGCGAGCACATTGTTCTGGTAGATGGAAGATGCCGGATACGGCTCGATGTACTTGCTGGAACGCTCCGGAACGGCCCTGTCGTGTTACAGTACAGGCTGGCGGGGGTGCATTCGCTGCGCCCCCGCATCCTCCCGCTCAGGCGGCTGCTGGCTTTGTGCAATCACAGGCGCTTCGTGAGTTCGCTCTTCCCACCGGACCCCCGGATGGAGCGTTTCGCGGACGTATTGCGCGTGCACGATGCGCGCGCCGATGGTGCAAGCGTCAAACAGATAGTGGACGCTTTTTACGGGCCGTGCCGTGCCGGGCAAGACGGCCGATCGGACTCTCTCACGTCGCGGATCCGCCGCCTCGTCCGCGAGGCGCGGGCGATGGCGGCGGGAGGATACCGGTCGCTGATGGACAGGGACATGCGCTGAGCGGTGCTGTCCAGTGGCTGTCTTCTCGCGGCTGGTTGTCAGCCGGCCTTGATGCCGAGCTTGCGTTTGGTCTTGGTCTTGACCTCAGTCGGTGCCTGCTCTTCGGCATTTGCCTCGCTTGTCCTGGGCGCGTCGGCGTTCTTTTTCCGTCCACCTTTGCTGCCGAGGCCAAAGCTATGTGCCATTTGCGAGCGCTTGGCTGCGTAGTCGGGAGCAACCATGGGGTAATCGGAGGCAAGCTTCCAACGCGCCCGGTATTCCTCCGGCGATAGGCCGTGCTGCGTCAAGAGATGCCGCTTCAGCGTCTTCTGTTTGGCCCCGCATTCCAGGCAGGTAATGGTATCGGCCTTTACCGACGACCGGATCGTGACTGCTGGCGTGCGTTCTTCCTCGATCGGCGCGGTAGGTTGGCCGAGTTTGTCGAGCGAACCGTAAACCGCGGCGACGAGCTGCGGCAGCTGATCGGCGGAAATCACATTGTTCGTGACATGCGCAGCGACGATGTCGCTGGTGAGTTCGAGTAGAGCCTCTTTCATCATTTTAATTTGCCACCCGCGTTAAGATATGAACCGCACCGGTGCGGTGGCAACCATCATCCAGATACAAGTGCAAGCTCGAATTGCATTTTCGGGTCATTTTTCAGCGCCTCAGGGGCCGCGCCGTTGATGTATTCAACGTTTGTCATTTTCTTTTTCCGGGCTGACAGCCCCCGCCTTCGCCATGATGACGCGCAATCGGGATTTGGGTGTAATTATCGCTGTGATGGAACCGGACCGGTCAGTCTGGGAACGCGATGTCGGGGACGGCAGTCCCGCTCTGCTCGGTCCAGATCAGTTTGGACAAGTCGAAACCCATGGCGGTAGCTGTCTTGAGCATCCCCTGAACGGTTTCGGGGTTGGGGAGGGGCGTTCGCGACAGGATCCAGAGGTGATGGCGGTCGGGCGTGCCGACGAGCGCCGTCTCGTAATCGGGCGTGATCGCAAGCACCCAGTAATCACCCTTGGTGAAGGGTATCCATCGCAGATACCCGGGCAGGAAGCTGACCTTGAGTTTTGCCTTGCTCGAGTCGACGGCCTGGGCCTGGCCGATGGCCCTGTCGGGTTTTCCATTCTCGTCGAGGAGCCGGTTCTCTACCCGGATCGTGCCATCCTCGTTCAGCGAATAATGGGCCGTGATATCACTTGCCGCGGCATCCTCGTATTTGAGGGGAAGGCGGCAGATTTCGAACCAGGTGCCGAGATATCGGTCGAGGTCGAGTTCAGCGACGGCGCGGACTTCGGTATTTTGCTCGGACATGGAAAACACCTCCCGCTCACCAACCGGTCAATGGGGGGAAGGTTCCAAGCGTGGCTTGGTGCCGAGGCCGGGACGGATGTGATCGGCTGCCATTCAGTAAGGGACGGCGGCGGCTCGGGGGTCGGATGAGCGGCCGCCGTTGCTGGGTTCGGGTCGCACCTTCTAGCCCCCTTCTCCCGGTGTGGGAGAAGGCAACTATGGACGAGCGGTGCCGACGCGCAACCACCAAAAAGGGTACCTGGTCTTTGATTTGTGGGCAGTTCCTGCCGATCGGCGCGAATTGGATGCGGGGGCGGTTTTGGGTGCCGTCGTGAGCCAGGGAAGGTGCATTATTGGGTCGGAGACGAGGCAGGGGTCAATAGACGCAGATCTTCCGATCGCTGCCCTGGACCCAGCAGGCGGGATCGCGCTTGCTGCGCGTGAAAGAGCCTTGCGGAACCATCCTGGCTCCATTGTCGTAATCGACGATGATCTCGCTCGGCGAGACCTTGTCGGCATAATAGGCCATTCCCTCCACATCGATGGCAAAGCTGCCGTCTCCATTGCGCGGGTAGAACGTGCAGACTTGCGGTGCATCGCTGTCCAGTACGCATTTGGCCGGGCGGCCGGCGCTGATCGTACCGCCATCGTAGTCCGGGGCCGGTTTGGCGGGCAGGCCGACACGCAGGGCATTGCCGTGGCTGTCCTTCACCTGCGCCGAGGCGGGCGAAATCGCGAGGCCAAACGAGGCGAGGGCGGCAATATGAATGAGGCGCATGGGACGATTTCTCGCAGGTCTGGAGGTTTTTGGGAGTGGGGGGTAAGTGGGCAGGCGTGCGAGATCCTATGTGGGCACACTGTCGGGTGTCAGATCACCGGCCAGCCAGCGGCTGATTTCCTGGGCGCGCGCCAGCGATGCCTCGAATTGGCTGAATTTTTCCAGCGCGTCCTCGTCGAGGATGGCACCCAGATTGCGGATGACGACGGCCGTTCCCTGCATGTTGACCGTGGCCGCATTGTTGGCGGTCGTGCCGTAATCGACATCGACGCCGATGATGCAGTTGGCGCCCATCGCCACTGCCTTGGTGACCAGGATCGAGCGGGCAGTGGCTTCGCCGCTGTTGACCTTCAGCGCCATGCCCGAGTTCACATTGGTCGCGCCGAACATGTCGGAAAAGCCCTGGCTGAGCTCGCTGAACATGCCCGTCCCGACGGTCACGTTCGCGGTCACCATGGATTTGATCCTGCAATCGGCGCCGGGCGGGATCTGCGAGATCGTCATCATCGGAAAATTGACGACATTCGCTGTCATGTAGTCCTGGCACTTCTGGCGTTCGCCCTTCAGGCTCAGGATTGCCGTCTCGTATTCACCCTTGCCGCACTTCTCGCAGATTTCCGTGTACCGGGTGCCGGAGACAAAGTTCAGGATCTGGGTCTGCTGGTCGCTGTACCGGCGGTTGGGACCCTTGATGATTCCGCCGCTGGTGATTTCCGCGCCGCAATTCCCGCATGTGTCGCTCATGTAACCCCCTGATTTTACCAGAAGTGCTCATGTCGCCTGGGGTGATGGCGCGCAAGGGGACTTGTGCTTCGTTCTTTATTTGTTCTAACCTCGTGTCATGGAGAGACTCGACCCACAGCAGCTATCGGAGGCTATCCTCACCGCGCCGGCCTGGGCGCGGGTCGGGATCACCATGCGCGATGAGCGCATGCGGCTTAAAGCCGCGGCGGAACTGGCACAGTCGATCGTCGAGCGTCTTTCCGACTATCCTGCCATTCCGGATCCCGATCAGCTCAAGCTGTTCCCTTGATGAATGATGGGGCTGGGCGTGCGTGCGGTCGTGGGCCTGACGCATGACTGGCTTTTAGCCGGGCACCCGGTGCCTGGGCTGTGCGGAAAGTACCGAGAGCGCAAGGTCTGCCTGGGCGATCTGGGTCAGCAGCGACCACGACAATACGGGTGGCTCCAGCAGAAACTGCACATCGCGGTAAAGCTGCCTGGTCGATGCCATCGAAAGGCGGCGGAATTTGCCGGGCGCATGCGGTGCGGCGACGATCCTTGCTCTTGCGATGAGTTCCATCAGATAGTCACGAACGCGCGGTTCGATCCCGGCCATGGCGACGGCCCCCGCAATTGCCTCGATTGTTTTGCACTGGCGATCCAGTGCCTCGCGCCTGTTAATCATGAGGTCCCCGCCTGTCCTGGGGGATTTATAGAAGGGAGGCGGCCAGGACTGACCGACTATAAGGGCGATCAGACTCTTGGATGAGACACTGGCTATTGGTTGCCGGCTTGGGTTTGGTGGATATGCCGACGTCTGGGGCGGTTTGGGCCTTTGATGGGTGGAAACTGCCAATGTGGGGCTGTTTTGTCCGTGCGATTGGGCTGCTGCGTGCAGATGGCGGCGTCCTAATCGTTGTGGGCGATCATGATCGGCCGCCAGTCGCCCGCCTCTTCATAAGCCTCGCCGGCCCATCCTTCCGTGAGAAAGCCGTCGCTGAAATGGGGCAGATCGTGATCGGCGCGTTCGTCGACCTCGTGAAGCGCCACCGTGCCTCCGAAAATGAAGCCGCCCGCCGGCAGAGGCTTGAACTCGCAGGCGCCCGGGTCGCAGGCTTCATCCACCAGGAGTGGCAATTCGTAGAGCGAACATGCGAAGATGCCGACCGAAACCTTGTTGTGCTTCACGCGAACCATCCATGTTCCGTTAGCCAATCGCCTGCTCCATCTGCATCCGGTTATCTCGGCGTGAATGTCAGATGCCTCCATGGAAGGCGATTGCAAAGTTGCAGCCTGGCCATGTGGCGCGGGTTCCGAAGCAAGCGAACCGTAATGGCTAAGCAATCGGTAACGATGGGCGGCTTACAGCATCGCTTCGTTTCCCGTGACCTGCCCCCCGCTGAGTGGCCCAGAGACTATGATAGTCTGGACCACGAAAGGGACGATGAATGCCGAGCAAGAAGCACAAGCCGGAAGAGATTATCGGCAAGCTGCGTGAAGTTGAGATTGTGCTGGCGCAGGGAGCGAGCACGGCTGAAGCCTGCCGCCGGATCGCGGTCAGCGAGCAAACCTATTATCGCTGGCGGAAGGAATATGGCGGCCTGAAGACGGACCAGGCGCGGCGTATGAAGGATCTGGAGAAAGAGAACCAGCGTCTTCGCCGGGCGATTTCGGACCTGACGCTGGACAAGCTGATCCTGCAGGAGGCTGCCAAGGGAAACTTCTGAGCCCTGCGCGGCGGCGGCGCTGCATCGATCATGTACGACGAGAGCTTCCGGTGTCCGAGCGACGGATATGCCGGGTGCTGGGTCAGCATCGATCGACACAACGCAAGGTGCCGCGCGGGGCGGATGACGAACAGGCGCTGACAGAGGATATCATCGCTTTGGCGAAGCAATATGGCCGTTATGGCTATCGCCGGGTGACGGCATTGCTGTGCCATGCGGGATGGACGGTGAACCATAAACGGGTTGAGCGGATCTGGCGGCGTGAGGGGCTGAAGGTTCCGCTGCGTCAGCCAAAGCGGGGACGCCTGTGGCTCAATGACGGTTCATGCATCCGCCTGCGGCCCGAATATCCGGGACATGTCTGGGCCTACGATTTCGTCGAGGGGCGGACGCATGATGGCCGCAAGTTCCGCATCCTCACGATCATCGACGAGGCCAGCAGGGAATGCCTGGCGCTCATCGTTGCACGGCAGCTCAAGCATGAGGATGTTCTGGCGGCCCTGGCCGACCTGTTCATCTCGCGCGGTCCGCCTGCACATATACGGTCCGATAATGGCAGCGAATTTATCGCGACCGCCGTCCAGAAATGGCTGGGCCAGATCGGCGTGAAGACACTCTACATCACACCGGGATCACCATGGGAGAATGGCTATAACGAAAGCTTCAACGGGTCGCTTCGCGACGAACTGCTCAACGGCGAGATCTTCTACAGCCTCGCGGAGGCCAAGGTACTGATCGAGGCATGGCGGCGGCATTACAACACCGTTCGCCCTCACAGCAGCCTGGGCTACCGACCGCCGGCACCAGAAACGGCGACACCGCCATATCCGGCCTCCGGTTCCGCTTCGCTCCACCTCCGTCCGGATATGGCGGTGATGAGCTTAATGCACTAACAAACCAATCGGTCCACTCGGTGGGGGCAGATCAAGGGCGCGAAGGCGTCACTTCCTACAACGTGAGTGGCCTGCTCAGCGCAAAACTGAATCAGGTCAACCGCATCGATCTGGAAGGCGCCTGGAGCCGGCAGGGCAATAGTTTTGTTGGCGGCCAGCCCAGCGGCGTAGTCAATCCTGATGGCACGTCCGTCATCGACCAGCTTGCCCAGTCGAACGCGGAAACCAGCAGGCTGACCCGGACTACCGTGTCTCTCACTCACAAGGGTGATTACGCGTTCGGTACGGCAAACAGCTACGTACAATGGGAGCACACGCTCAATCGGCGTCTGACCGAAAGCAATAGCGGCGGCGGTGAAGCAATTTTCAACAGCGCGACGGCGTACAGTGATACGACCCTCGACAACGTGTCGGCGAAGTCGGAATGGAGCATTCCGTTCAATTTCGTGCTCGCTCAAAACATGACGCTTGGTGCTGATTTTCGCGGCGAGCACCTTGAGGCTCCGATCAGCCTGACGGCGGGTACGACGCAGAAGGACAGCGCTTATCTGTTCGGCCTCTACGCCGAGGACAATATCTCGGTGACGGACAGTCTGACGCTGACGCCTGGGCTCCGCTTCGATCACCACAACAAGTTTGGCGGCAATCTCAGCCCCAGCCTTAATGGCTTCCTTGCGGTCACGTCGACCGTGACCATCAAGGCCGGCATTGCTCGCGCTTTCAAGGCGCCGAACCTCTACCAGCTCAGTCCCGATTACTTCTACTCGAGCCGGGGCAACGGCTGCCCCGCCTGGTACTCGGGCCAGTGCTACATCAAGGGAAATCCGGATCTGAAGCCGGAAATCTCCATCAACAAGGAAATCGGCGTCGCTTACGCCGACAAGAAGGGGATCGCTGCGAGCGTCACGTACTACCACAACGCCTACAAGAACAAGATCACGACGGGAGAAGAGTTGAGCACGACCCTTTCGGGGATCAACTACTTCAACTGGGAGAACAGTGGTCCGGCGACGATCTCGGGCATCGAAGGCAATTTCACGATCCCGTTCGGGAAGCTGGTCAGTTGGAACACCAACTTCACCAAGGTGCTCAAGTCTGAACGCGAGACCTACGGTCAATTGGCCGACGGAACCACCGGCGCGCTCAAGACGGCCGTCTCGCTCGTTCCCAAGTACACGATCAACAATACGCTGCGCATTTCTCCGACCGACAACTTCGGCATCAATCTGCGGTCAACCCACTACGGCCGCATCGATCCGGCGGACGTGAATGTTAAGGGTGTCGAAATTCCCAAGGCGAACCAGATTCCCCGCAAGCCGTACATGCTGGTGAACTTCGGTGTCGACTACAAGACCGGCGGTATCAAGCTTGCTGCCGGTATCGACAACGTTCTCAAGAAGAAGATCAATGCCACGTATAACACCACCGGGACGGCGACCGCCGGGACGGTGGCTGCAACGGCCAAGACGTTCAATGAGCCGGGTCGTACGTTCTGGCTTTCGCTGACCAACTCGTTCTAATCTGTTTCCTGGGTGGCAAGATATCGTCTTTTGCTACCCAGGATATCTTCGGTCTTGCCCTAGGCATTAACGGACGAACCCGTCAGATTGTTGAGGTCCATTGCATTATGCTGAGCGCTCGCGGGCGCGGGGTGGGCCTTATGGCGGCCTCGCATTTCCCGCGGATTGACCTCGCGCACTGCCGCCACCATCCCGGCGCGCGCACATGATTCCTCATCTACCCCCGCGGAGAGAGGCCTTCGAACAGGAGATCGACCCTGTCGAGGACATGCTCACGAATTTCGCTGTCTGACGACAGCCTGGCAATTCCGAACAACTTGCGCGCAACCGCGCTGATGATGATCTCATCCATGACCATCGTCGACACGAGTTCCGGCGCGGACGCGGCGATCAAGCCGCTGTGCGACCAGCGCTCCACGTTCCGAGCAATGACCTCTTGAATCGGCGTCATGGCGAGTGACGGGAAAATATGCCTGAGATCCGGAAAGCTTCCGCCCTCTGCGATTGCCGTGCGTCCGATGAACATCGGTTCGTCTGAGAGCAGCCATCCCAGCACCCTTGCACAATACTCCGCTAGCCACTCTCGAGGTGTGGTGACCGCGATGTGTTCAAAATCGACTGTCTGTTCCCAGCGCCGTGCAATGCGCTCAATCACGGCGGCAAAAAGCTCGCGCTTGCTGGGGAAATGGCGAAAAACCGTCGCTTTTGAACCGCCAAAATCCTTCAACATCCGGTCGATGTTCGCGCGTTCGAACCCAGAGGCCATGAATTCGACCTGAGCTGCGTCAAGGATTCGCGGGACGACAACGTCTGCCTTGCGAGAACGCACTTCCTTCTGACCTGCTTGCATGTTATCCGAACTCATGAGTTTCGTTAATCGGCTGCCCAATGAGGTTTGCCGTATGGGAGAGCGAGATGTTCGACAAGTACCTCATCGATACACATGGGTTTCGCACATACCGGGAAGGCGGCGTTGCCCGCGGCTTTGAATTCGGCATGCGCATCGCCTATTACCGCGGGGTCGCGCTCACGATCATCGCAGGACTGAAGATCCGCATCGATGGCGATGATGTGGACGGCGCATCGATTCGCCTGGTCGTTGCCGGGCGGGTATTCACGCTCGAAGAGGCCGCCCGTGAAGAAGATGTCCGCTGGGAGTTCGACACGGCCATTATCGTGCGTGTTCTGCGCGAGGGTGGTCTGCCGGCCGGGGCGCACGACATCGCCGTCGAGCAGCGGATCAAGCCTGCATACATGCCGCCTGCCGTGAACTTTGTCGGTAATGCTGCGAAACGCATTACGCTGGTGGACTCAGCGGACGGCGGCAGCGGGCAGATCATGCTCGGGGTAAGTCTCTACAGCTATCAGGAAGAGTTCTACACGCGCTCGCTTTCCCTGGAGGATTGCCTGGGCGAGGTCGCATCGATCGGAGCGCAAGGCGTCCAGCTGATCGGCGAGCAGATGATGCGGGGCTACCCCGCGCTCAGCACGAACTGGGTCGAGGCATGGCACAAGGGAGTTGAACGCTTCGGCCTGACGCCGACGGTTCTCGATACCTTTGTCGATGTCGATTGCGGCGGACACCGCCGATTGTCGCTTGAGGAAGGCGTGGCGAAGCTCGTCGAACAGATGCAGCTCGCCAAGTTGCTCGGTTTTCCTTTCATCCGGCCGACGACAGGTCCGGTCGAAGATGCCGCTCCCGAGCTCATTGAAAGGGCGCTCGAGCACGCCGAGCGACTGGGCGTCGCCATCGCGCCCGAGATTCATGCTCCGATCGAGCTTACCGGCAAATATATCGAATCCTATCTGGACCTCATATCGCGGACGGGCACTACGAAGCTCGGGTTCACGCTCGATCTCGGCATCTTCTGCCGCGAAATTCCACTCGCAGCGCGTGAACAAGCCCTCCGGCACGGGGCTCAGGCGGATCTTGTTGCCTATATTCACGGCGCGTTCCGCAATGGGGTGCCGCAGGGCGAGGTTGTCGAAACCGTCCGATCGCGAGGAGGCAGCGACGCTGCCGTTCGTCTCGCCATGCACTACAAGGCCTTCGGACCCGCCAGCAACCGCGTCGAGGATTTGGCTCGCATCGTCCCTCATATCTGCAACGTTCACGGCAAGTTTTACGTCATGACCCCCGATGCGGACGAACCGACCATCCCCTATCGCGAGGTTATCGCGGCACTGGCCTCGGGTGGGTATCGAGGTTCGATCGATAGCGAGTACGAAGGTCAGCGCCTCACTCAGGATGCTTTCCAGACCGACAGCTGCGAACAGGTACGCCGCCATCATCTCATGGTGCGCCGGATGATCGCAGAAGCCGGCGCCGCCGCCGAAATCGCTACCGAACAAAGCGTAGCGGGCTGAGGAGGGTTAGCGATGCTGATGGAGAAAGCGCCCGTATTCGACGGGGATATTTTCGACGACCTTATGCTGGTCGACACCGTGCCGCTCTACCGCCGGTTGCAGGAACTCGGGCCGGTCGTCTGGCTGGACAAGCACAATGTCTACGCGGTCACAAGGTATGATGAGTGCCGCAAGGTTCTGCGCTCCCCGGAGGTCTTCATCTCCGGGCAAGGGGTGGGGCTTAACGATGGATGCAACGCCCTGACCCAAGGCAGCGTCCTTGGCAGCGACAAGCCGCTCCATCCAAAGCTCAAACAGGTTCTGCTCAAGCGTTTTGCACCCAATACACTCAAGCCGCTCGAAGCAAAGATGCGCGGGCAGGCGGGAGATCTCATCAAAAGCGTCATGGACATAGGCGCATTCGATGCGGTGCCGAGCCTGACGCAGGCCTATCCGCTCTCGATCGTCTGCGACATCATCGGCATTCCACATGAAGACAGGGACAAGCTGCTGACCTGGGCGGCAGCGACTTTCGACTTCTTCGGACCGGAAAACGAACGCTGCCAGGTTGCCGGACCGATCAGCAAGCAGGCTTTCGGCTACGCCTTTAGACCGGACCTTCCGCAGCGCCTGTTGAAAGACAGCGCCGGCGCGGAGATATTCGCGGCCGTGGAGCGTGGGGATCTTACGCCGCAGCAGGGGCCGATCCTGATGATGGCCTATCTCTCTGCAGCGCTCGACACCACCATCACTTCGCTCCAGCACGCACTGAAGCTGTTCGCCGAAAATCCTGCCCAGTGGGATCTGCTCAAGCACGATCCTTCGCTGATTGGCGGCGCCTACGAGGAAATACTGCGCCTTTGTTCACCGGTCCGGGGCTTTGCCCGGGTCGCGGCACGAGACACTGAACTCGGTGGGATCGAACTGTCCGCGGGACAAAGAGTGTTCGTACTCTATGCCGCAGCCAATCGCGATCCGTGCCGCTGGGAGAGTCCCGATAGGTTCGACATCACGCGCGATTCCTCGGGCCATTTCGCTTTCGGGCACGGCGTGCACCTTTGTGCAGGCGCAGCCCTTGCGAGGTTGGAAGTTACGACCTTCCTGCGCGAACTGGCCGCTCGCGTCGATCGTATCGAGCTCCTCGGTTTCGAAGCGGAGCCCAACAACCTGATCCAGGGACTCCGGCATTTGGAACTTGCGTTCTCGAGCAAGTAGCAGCGTTAGATCCGGCTTGGCTAAATGCGTCGAGCCGGAAAGGAAAAACAACGCAGCGGCAAGGGGTTAGTTCGCCCTTTGTCGCTGCGTTTGGTATATGGAGGGACCGCAAGGAAGTGAAGCGATACGTGAAGCTCGCCTCATGGATCCATGTACTTTCGACCCGCATGGTAGCCCGCGTCATTTCTGTAAGTGATGACGGTAATATAGCCCGCGATGTTGGATCGGGCCGGGCAGCGGATTAGCAGATTATCAGAACGGGAGGCCGGAAGAGCAAAAAGCGCTCCCGTGGCCAACTCAATAATTCGGGTTCGATAGCGAACCACGAGGGGAGAGATACTGAAAATGCAACGTCGTATTGGTTCGGCTTGGATCGCTCTGTGCGCGGCACAGATTTGGGCATGTGGTCCGGCTTTCGCGCAGGATGCAACTCCGCCGGCGAACGAGCCCGATCAGGGATCGTCTGCTCCCGGCGAAATCATCGTCATGGCGCAGCGCCGCGCCGAGAACATCCAGAACGTTCCACTCAGTGTGACCGCAGTCAGCGCCGATACGCTCAAAGCACGCGGCGTCAACGACCTCGCCCAGCTCGCAGTAGCCGCGCCGAGCCTTCAGGTCGGCAAGGACGCAAACTACTCCGTCCGCGGTATCGGTACGCTCGCCTTTTCGACGACGCTCGACACCAGCGTTGCAACAGCCATTGACGACGTAAACCTGGGCAAGCCGCTTCTGAGCGTCGTGCCGTTCTACGACGTCGCGCAGGTCGAAGTCCTGAACGGTCCGCAAGGCCTCCTCTTCGGCAAGAACGCTTCGGCCGGCCTGCTTAACATCACGACGGTTCGCCCCAAGATCGGCGAATTCGGAGCCAGCTTCGACGCTGAGGGAACCTCGCGCGAGCGTCCGGGCAGCAACGCTCAGGGCCTGATTGCCCGTGCAAACATCAATATCCCGGTCACGAGCAATTCGGCGCTGCGCCTGAACGCGCTCTACAATTACCAGCAGCCGGTCACCCGCTTCGTCGGCCCGCGGGCTCCGGGTACCGATCTCGATCTTCGCCAATATGCCTTCCGGGCCAAGTACCTCTGGGAGCCGACCTCGTCGACCTCGATCTATCTGATCGGCGACTATGCGCGCTCGACCGGTGTCGCCGGGCAGTTCGACTACACCTATCGCAGCCTGGCCGAAGGAAGTGTCAACACCGACCCGCTGGCGTCGGTCGGCATCACGGCCGGCACACACAACTTCTATGTCGCAGGAAATGCGCCCTACTTCCGGAATCTCAGCAGCGGCGGCGTGCAGGGCACGATCAGCCATACCTTCGACAACGACATCACGATCAGCAACATCGCGGCCTGGAAGTTCTACAAGCTGAACCAGCAGCTCGACGGTGACAATACGCCGGTAAACGGCGTCGACATCAACCGCAACCGCACGAACTTCAACCAGTATTCCGATGAGCTTCGCCTCACGCTGCCCACGCAGAACAGGCTTACGGGTCAGCTCGGTCTCTTCTATTATCAGTCGAAGACCAAGACCGATGCCCAGATCGCCGGCAACAACTACTTCCCCGATTTCCTCCTGCCGACTTATCCGTTCTGCGTCGGTGCAACGGTTACCGCCGGCGGGCCGCCCAACTGTGCGGTGAGCAATGACGCCTTCCTCGGGCTCGACAAGAATTATGTGCTCGATTCAAAGAGCTATGCCGCATTCGGTCAGCTCTCCTATGAGATCGTTGATGGCCTGAAGCTCATCGCTGGCGGCCGCGTCACGCATGATGAGATCTCGATCGATCTCGACCAGAACGTCAATCCCTACTTTGTTGTCCTCGGCGTTCCGGCCCATTACGACCAGTCGTACAGCAACACGAACTTCAGCTGGAAGGTTGGCCCACAGTTCCAGGCGACGCGGGACATCATGCTCTATGCTAACTACGGTCAGGGCTACAAGGGACCCGGCTTCAACGACAACGGCGCGACGGCCGATGCGGATCTCACGGTGCTGCCGGAAACCACCAACAGCTTCGAGGCCGGCGTCAAGTCGCAGTTCTTCGACCGCCGCCTTACTTTCAACCTTTCGGTCTTCCACACGAAGTTCAAGAACTACCAGGCCCAGTCGTTCGATAACGACCTGCGCTCCTTCGTTATCGAGAACGCAGCCAGCCTGACCAGCAAGGGCGTCGAGGTGACGGTCAATGCTTCGCCGTTCGAGGGCTTCTCGATCGGCGGCTCGATGACCTTCCTCGATACCAAGTTCGACGATTTCGCCGGCGCGGAATGCTATCCGGGCCAAGCCGATGCCAGCTGCGCTGTCGACGGTACCTTCAATGCGGGCGGGCTGCGCGCTCCTCTGGCGCCCAAGTTCACCGCCTCTGCCCAGGCTTCCTACGAGCACAAGCTCAACGACAGCCTCTCGCTGGTCCTCGATGCCAACCTCTACCACCGTTCTTCGGTCTACTTCCTCAGCAATCATGCTCCGGGCTCCTACGGCCAGGGCATCGACATTCTGGGCGGAAGCGTGGGCATCAAGGGCGATCACTGGCGGGCATCGATCTTCTGCAAGAACTGCACGAACAAGGTCTATCCGGTCAGCGTCAGCCTTGAAGCGACTGACCAGCACAACGCTCTTGCGACCTACACGCAGCTGTTCAGCTTCGACTCCGTCCGCACGATCGGCCTGAGGTTCGGTTACGACTTCTGACGCGAATCCACCTGAATTCTAGGTGTGTTGGGGGCGACAGGTGTATCGAGTTCTGCTCGGTCACCTGTCGTTTCGTCGTACTGGTAAGAGTGTATCGAGGCTGGAGCAGGAGACGAAATATAACGAGTGCTGTGTCTCGACGTTAGCTGGCAATAGACGGAAGCCCCAGCATCTGACGCGCGCAATCGACGAAAACCTCGCGCAGTTCGGGCGGTAACGGCTCCAGCACGCGGCGGCGGACTTCGAGCAGTTCGGGCACCATGTCTTCCAGCATTGCAAGGCCGGCCGGCGTCAGGTGGATGCGGTAGAGGCGCGCATCGCGTTCGTCGCGGCGGCGTTCGATGAGGCTCTGTTCCTGCAGGCGGGCCAGCATTCCCGCCATCGTGTTGCGATCCCATCCGGTGACTTCGGACAGGCGCTGCTGGCTGGCTTCCGGGTTGTCGCGGATGGCCCAGAGAACGACGAACTGCTGGCGCGTCACCGTAATCTTCTCGGCGAGCACTTCGTGGAAGATGTCATGGGCGCGCTGGGTGCAACGGCGCAGCAGATGGCCGGGGGACTGCCAGTAGTCGAAATCGCTGAGGACGGGTGGGCTCACGGTCTCGGTGGATACCGCGCGTGCCGCTTCCTCGTCGCCCGAAGTGCAGAACTGCCAGATCCGGCCGACCGCGCGTTCGTCAGGTTCCTCCACATCGGCGGGGGCGATTTGCGTGCCAGGCAGGGCAAGGCGCGCAGCCTCTTCCCATTGCCACAGCCGTGCGAGAGCGGCGTCTATACTGCGTCCGGCCGCAAGCACACCGTGCTTGCCGAGGAGCGCGAGCATGCCCGCGTCCAAATGCTCCAGCACCGCGGCGGGCTCATCGAGCGACGGGGAGGGCGCGGCGGGCGTACTGGCATGGGGCGGCATGGCGCGCAGGATCGCGCCAGTTTCGGGCCGGGCAAGATAGATCGCGCGGTGCAGTTCCGCGTGGACCGGGGCCTCTGCGGGGATCGGCCCGGCGAACGGCACGGCCACCAGCTGCGTGCGCGTGGTTAGCAGGCCCAGCGGCATGTCTGGGGTCATCAGGAAAGTGCCGGCATCCAGCCGCGCGCTGCATTCGCCTTCGGCGCGGACCATGCCGTGCCGTGCCAGTGCGCGGGCGGCGATCCGCAGGCGGCGGGCCAGCCCTTCAGTTCCCGAAGGGGCATCGATCGGTAGTCCTGCATCGATGTCGGCCATCGGCAGACTGGCCACGTGTTCCGCCATCGTCATCCTGCTTCCCCAACTTTTCCGCTGCGCATCCATTGCCCTGCGGTGGCTGCCAGCGCAATCGCCGCGCAGGCCGTGATGTAATAGGCGGGCATCATGCGGTCATCGAACATGCGTGTCGTCCAGGCCAGCGTGAAAGGCGCGAGGCCGCCGAACAGCAATACGCCCAGATTGTAGCAGAGCGAGATGCCCGTCGAACGCATCCGCATCGGGTAGAGCGCCGCCAGCAGCCCCGGCGTCGGCCCCCAGACAAGACTGATCGCCAGCGTACCGATGGCCTGCGCGGCCAGCAGACGCTCCAGTTCTGGCCGGGCAATGACCCAGGCGAGCAGGGGCCATGCCAGCAGGCCGAAGGCCATGGCGCCTGCCACGAACAGCCGCCAGGGCCCCCAGCGGTCCGCCAGCATTCCGGTGAGCAGCGTCAGCAGGACCAGCAGCAGCCCGCACAGAGCACTGCCCGTCATCGCGGCCGAGACGTTCAGTCCGAGTTGCCCGGTCACGAAAACCGGCAGGTAGACGAACCAGACGTACTGGGAGGTCGTGCCGATAACCACGATGCCCAGCCCCGCCACAACCCGGCGTCGGTGCAGGGTGATGAGTTCCGAAAGCGGCTGGGCGCCAGTCATCCCTTGCGGAGCGGGCGGGCGGAACGCAGGCGATTCGCTTACCGAACGGCGCAGATAGAAACCCACCGGGCCGACCAGCGCGCCGAGCAGGAAGGGCACGCGCCAGCCCCAGCGCGCCATGTCCTCCGGCGCCAGTGATGACGAGAGCGCGGCCACGGTCCCGGCGGCCATCGCCATGGCCAGAGACTGCGTGCACATCTGCAAGCTGCCATAGCGCATGCGCTGGCGAGGCGGCGCCCATTCGGTGAGCATGGCGGTGGCCGTCGCGAATTCCGCGCCGACCGATAGGCCCTGCACCAGCCGAGCGCCGATCAGCAGCATGGGCGCGGCGATGCCGATGGCGGCATAGGGTGGGATCAGTCCGATCATCAACGTAGATCCGGCCATGAGCGCCAGCATCAGTGTCAATGCCGGTTTCCGGCCGAAGCGGTCCGCGTAGATCGCGAAAAGCAGGCCGCCCGCCGGGCGCACCACGAAGGACACCGCGAAACCGGCACTGGCCATCAGGATCGCAAGCCCGGCATCGCTGGACGGAAACAGCACCGGCGCGACCATCCCGGCAAGCAGACCGTAGATGAGGAAGTCGTACCATTCGAATCCATTGCCCAGCACGGAGGCGATCACCGCGCGCCGTCTTGCCCGGACGATCTGGTGCGAATCCGCCTGCATCATCGGCCGAAGCGGCCGCTCTGCCCGATTCCATGCATCTCGATTTCACCCCGATTCCGCGACCTTTGTGCGGCGTGGGCATATCAAATCGAGGCGGGAATAAAAACATACTTGACGTATACGTCCTAAATCCATCACAGTCTATGCATAACACAATGCAGGAGGAGCCAGACATCACGGTCAAGGGGCTCCGTTCATGAGGGTTAATCGCTTTATCCGCCTTGCGGCGGGCACGTCTTTCATCGCTTGCGTCATGGCGCAGGCTTCCGTCCGGGCACAGGATGCCGATGGCGGGCCGGAGGCTTCCGGGGTGAACGAGATCATCGTCACCGGCACCAATATCCGGGGCACCGAACCGATCGGCAATGCGGTGCTCTCGATCGGGTCGGACGACCTGTCGCGCAGCGGCCGCGCGACGGTCGGCGATTTCCTGCGCGAATTGCCCTCCAACTTCGCGGGCGGCGTGGGCATGAGCGACAATACGCAGGGCGGGCAGGATGCCAGCGTTGCGGGTTCCAACCTTACCGGCGGACAGGGCGTCAACTTGCGCGGCCTCGGCTCGCTTTCCACGCTGGTGCTGGTGAACGGGCGCCGCGTCGCGGCTGCCGGGCAGTACGGCGATTTCGTCGATATCTCGACAATCCCGACAGCCGCGATTGCCCGCATGGAAGTGCTTCAGGATGGGGCCTCGGCGGTCTATGGTTCGGACGCGGTCGGCGGCGTGGTGAACATCATCCTCAAGGACCGGGACGAGGGGCTGCGCACGTCGGCACGGCTGGGCACGACCACCGAGGGCGGCGGCGCGGAAGCGATGCTGAGCGCCAGCTACGGCACCAGCTGGGCGACCGGGCACATGTTCGCCGCCTATGAATTCCAGACGCGCGAACGTGTCCGCGCGGATCAGCGCAGCATCTACAACGGCGGCGATTTCAGCGACCGGGGCGGCATCAACTGGCCAAAGTACACCGCGCGCGCCGGAACGGCGGCGAACATTTTTAGCGGCACGGCATCGGCCACCGGCAACGTCATCGCCTCGGTTCCGGGCGGTGACGGCACGGGTCTGACTTCCGGCGATCTGGTTTCGGTGAGTGACGGCGTCGGCAATACCTACAACCCGTGGGACAATATCGACATCCTGCCCAAGACGCGCCGCCACAGCTTCTACCTCAGCGCAGGCCAGGAACTGGGCGATGCGCTCGAACTGTTCGGGGACGTGCGCTACACCTACCGTTCGGCGAACTACAATCAGGGCTACGCCACGCTTTACGGCACGGTCCCGTCGACCAGCCCTTACTACATCGCCGGATCGACCAACAATTTCGGCGTCCGGATCGACGATCAGGGGCTGGTCCGCGATTCCGCGGTCAAGAGCTTCGCCGGTCGCCTTGGCCTCAAGGCGGACCTTGGCGGCGGCTGGAACGCGGAAGTGCAGGGCTCCTACAGCCGCGAAGTGCAGACCCGCTACGCCACGACCCTGCGCGATACCAATATCTACGACCGTGTCGCCAGCGGATCGACCACCGCGCAGGCCCCGGCCTCGACCATCTGCGCGCTTTCGGGGCTCACCAGCAGCAATATCTCGTCGGTGGCGGGCGGCGGCACGGCCGCGCAGCAATACTGCGCTGGGCAGAATTACGAGACCTTCAACCCCTATTCCACGCAGGCGCTGTCGCAGACGGTGCTGAACGAACTGATCGGTTACGAAAGCCTGCGCTATGTCTCATGGCTGGCCCAGGCGAGCGCCAAGATCGACGGCACCCTGTTCAGCCTCCCGGCAGGCGACGTGAAGGTCGCGTTTGGCGCCGACTATCGCAAGGAGCACATCGGCGGCAGCCTCGATTTCAACTACCGCAGCATCGATCCGGTCAGCGTCACGTACGGCACGACCGAGCGCGAGGTGAGCGCGCTTTACGGCGAAATCGCGGTGCCGCTGGTGTCCGATGCCAATGCCATGCCCTTGCTGCGCACGCTGAGCCTCTCGGGCGCGGTGCGGTACGAACATGGCAAGGGGCTGGGCGGGTTCGATACCGTCAATCCCAAGTTCGGTGCCGACTGGTCGCCGGTGCGTGGGCTCAAGCTGCGGGGTAGCTGGGGCACCTCGTTCCACGCGCCGCCGATGCGTTATGCCTATGACGGCGTGCAGCCGACACAGGGCGGCAACGGCGCCTTCGTCAACGCCGGCCTCTACACCGCGCCGTGCGACACCACGCTGGTCCGCCTCAACGGCGTGACGGGCACGCCCGGCGGGACAGGCAACTGCACGTTCACCGCGATCGTCGTTTCGGGAGGCGCGGGACCGACGCTCAAGCCCGAAAAGGCCACGACCTGGACGCTCGGCGCCGATTTCAAGCCGGAATTCCTGCCGGGGCTGAAGCTGAGCGCCAGCTACTTCAACATCAAGATCGACGACCGCATCGTGCGCATCCAGGCGGGTACGCTGGGCGGCATCCTGTCGAGCTACTTCGCCACCGGCAGTTCGCCTTACGCCTCCGTGCTCGACTTCAATCCCTCGCTGGCGACGGTCGAAGCGCTGATGGCGGACCCGCGCTATATCGGCCAGAGCGGCATCGGCCCGACGCAGAGCGCGTCCGACGTGGCGGCAATCATCTACGCCACGCAGACCAACCTTTCGCAGCTCAAGATGGACGGGTTCGACCTGACGGCGAACTACAAGGTCGATACCGCAAAGGCGGGCACGTTCGGCCTGTTCTTCAGCGGCACCCGGTTGCTCAGCTACAAGATCCAGGCCTCGCCCGGCGCGGCTTTCGTGGACCAGCTCGGCAAGTACAGCGCGGTGGGCAACCCGGTGAAGTTCCGCTCGCGTCAGGGCGTGACCTGGGACATCGGCCGCTTCTCGCTGATGGGCACGATGAACTACGTGAGCTCCTACGAATGCGAATCCGGCTGCTACGTGCCCAATCCGACGACCGGCGCGCCGATGCTCAACACCTCGCCGATCCCGATCAAGTCCTGGACCACGTTCGACTTTCAGGCCGCCGTCGGTCTGAAAGGGCTGAACCCGCTGCTGAAGGATGCTGCCTTGAGTTTCTCCGTCGTCAATCTCACCAACAAGCGTCCGCCGTTCATCGATGCCGGCACCGCGACCAACGATCCGATCCCCGACCCCTACGATGCCGCCAACGCGACCGTCATTGGCCGCACCGTGGCGGTCACTTTCACGACGCTGTTCTGATGCGCGCGCCAGCCCTATTCGCAGCCTGTCTGCTCGCTGTCGTGGCAGCGCCCGGTCTTGCGGCTCCGGGTTCCGCCAACATCGGGCCGCAGGGCCCTGCCGTCACGGTGCCGGGTTCGACGCAATGGGACATGACCTCGGCCGACGGCCAGCGCCATTACCGGGTCATGATGGCGGTGCCGCCGGGGCCTGCTCCGGCGGAGGGTTGGCCGGTCATCTATGTGCTGGACGGCAACGCCTTCTTCGCAACGACCGTGGAAGCGGTGCGACTGGAGGCGTTCCTTGCGCGCTATCAGCCCGCCGTGGTGGTGGGTATCGGCTACGACACCGACCAGCCGATCGACATCGTCTCGCGCAATTTCGACTATACCCCGCCGACCGGCCCGGCGCCCGAGTACGATGAGAGTAATCCGCAGCGGCTGGCAGGTGGCGCGGAAAGCTTCGTTGCCTTTATCGAGCAGCAATTGAAGCCCGCCGTTGCGGCCCGCGCGGCGATCGATCCGCGCCGTCAGGCGCTGTTCGGCCATTCCTACGGCGGTCTTTTTGCCGCCTACGTCTATCTGCGCCATCCCGGCCTTTTCGACCATGTCGCGGCGGCCAGCGCCTCGCTGTGGTATCGCCATTTCCACTTGCCCGCGCTGGCTGCGGCCGGTCCGCCCGCAGGCGGCCACAAGGGCTCGCTCCTGCTGATGGCGGGCGAGAACGAGCAGGTGCCGAGCGCCGAGGAAGTGGCCATGCTCGGCCCGGATCGCATCAAGGCGCTGGCCGCGCTCAAGCAGGTCGACAATGCCCGCGCATTGGCCGCGACGTTGAAAGCGCAGGGCGCCGATGCCCGCTTCCACATGTTCGAGGGCGAGACTCACGCCTCCGTGGTTCCCGCCGCGATCAGCCGCGCCGTCCGTTTCGTTCTGCGGCCGCCCGAGGGCGCGCCGGTTCCTCCCGCTTCCGCTTCCGCTTCCAAGGAAAAGTGATCGTGATCCTGAAAATTCTCGCCCCTGCCGTCCTCGGCCTCGCCGCATCGGGCATGGCCGTACCCGTGCTGGCCGATGCGCCCGCCGCTGCCACGCAGACCGCCCCGGTCGACGTTCCGCCCGTGCCCAGCGGCAAGGACTATGCCGCGATGACGCCCGAGCAGCGTTACGAACTGCGCCTGCGCATCCGCACTCTGCCGGACGATGTGCGCAAGCCCTGGCTGGCGAAGCTCAAGGCCAATGTCGACTCCCTGCCGGACGACATTCACAACGCCCTTCATGACGAGCGCAACGCGATGGACGCGAAGCACGGGACGAAGCCGGTCGAATGAAAAAGCTTCTTGTCCCCATCAGCCTTGCATTCGCACCGGTTATCGCGGCAGCTCCGGCGGTTGCCCATACCGCGGCCCCGGCGCCTGTCGCAAAGCCGGTCGAGGTGCTGGAACTGAAAGGACCGCAAGGGCGGACCTATCGGATCAGCATCGCGATCCCCGACGGCCCCGCACCCGCTGCGGGCTATCCGGTGATCTATGTGATGGACGCCAATGCCCTGTTTCCCACCGTGCGCGATACCGCCCGGATGCAGAGCTTTCGGCCGAGCTGGACCGGCATCGAACCGGCGGTCGTGGTCGGCGTGGGCTATCCCACCGAAGCGCTGTTCGATGGGCCCGCGCGCACCTTCGACCTGACGACACCGCTGCCCGCGGGATCGCCGCCGGGGCCGAAAACGGGCGGGGCCGATGCCTTCCTCGATTTCATCCAGACCGCGGTGAAGCCGCTCGTCGCGGGCAAGGTCGCGGTGGATGCGAAGCAGCAGACGCTGCTGGGCCATTCGCTGGGGGGGCTCTTCGTGCTGCATACGCTGTTTTCGCGCCCCGATGCCTTCACCAGCTATGTGGCGATCAGCCCCTCTGTCTGGTGGGGCGGCGGCAGTCTTTTCACCGAGGCTCAGGCTTTCAGGGACAAGCCGCTGGCCGGGCATCCGCGCCTGCTGATGACCATCGGCGAGTACGAACAGGCGCTCAGTCCCGCAGCGCTGGCGGCTTCCGGCGCGGCGGAGCAGAAAGCCGCGCTCGACAAGTTCGCGATGGTCGACGGCGTGGGCCGGATGGCCGCGCTGCTGGAGGGCAAGCAAGGCCTGACAATGCGCCACAAGGTACTTGCCGGAGAGGACCACGGTTCCGGCGCGGCGGTGGGCGCCAGTCTGGGCGTGCGGTTCGCGCTGCTGCCCGATAGCCAGTTCGAGCCTGCGCGATGAGCCCGGAACGCTATTCGCGCACCGCGATGGCGCTGCACTGGACCGGCGCGGTGCTGGTCGCGGCGAACCTTGCGGCGGGATACTGGATGGAAGGCCGCCCACGCGGGCCGCAGAAAATGGAGGCGTTCCAGCTTCATATGTCGCTGGGCGTGATGATCCTTGTGCTCAGTCTGGCGCGCCTCGGCTGGCGGCTGGTCACACCGCCTCCGCCGCTGCCGCCGGGGCTCGGTACCGGGCAGCGGGCGCTGGTCGGGGCTACACACCTTGGCTTCTATGCGCTGCTGATCGCGCTTCCGGTTTCGGGCTGGGTCATCGCATCCGCTTCGCCGCTCGACTTGCCCAAGCACTGGTTCGGCCTGTTTCCCTGGCCCGACCTGCCGCTGGAAACCTCGCGTCCCACCGCGCGGGCCGCCGCCGGAGCCCACGGCCTGCTGGTCAAGGCTCTCTGGGCCCTTCTGGCGCTGCATCTGGCCGGCGCCGTGCGGCACCTTGTCGCCCGTGACGGTCTGGCGGCGCGCATGATCCCCTTCCTCTCTCGACAGGCTCGCTGATCCTAATGGAATTTCCCGTATCTCTGCGCCGGATTCCGGCGGCGATTGCCCTTTTGGCTCTTGCCCCTGTGCCGGGGCATGCCGAAGAGGCGCCTTCAGCCGTCCCGCCCGCCATCGAGGCTGCCGTTCAGGCCGTGAATCCGCGCGTGATCGGCTGGCGGCGCGATATCCACCAGCACCCCGAACTCGGCAATCGGGAGACGCGTACTGCCGCGCTGGTCGCCGCACACTTGCGCGCGCTCAAGTTCGACGAAGTGCGGACGGGGATCGCCCATACCGGCGTGATCGGCGTGCTGCGGGGCAAGTACCCCGGCAAGGTCGTGGCCTTGCGGGCGGACATGGACGCACTGCCGATCAAGGAAGCCACCGGCCTGCCGTTCGCCTCGACCACGGTGGTCGACGTCGATGGCACGCCGACCCCGGTGATGCATGCCTGCGGGCACGATGCGCATACGGCGATGCTGATGGGCGCCGCGCAAGTGCTTGCCGGCATGCGCGACCGTATCCACGGCACCGTGGTCTTCGTGTTCCAGCCCGCCGAGGAAGGCGTGAAGGATCAGGAAGCCGGTGCGGCGCTGATGATGAAGGAAGGTGCCCTTGACGCGCTGAAGCCCGAAGCGATCTTCGGCCTTCATGTGGAACCGGGCCCGGTCGGGCGGATCGACGTGCGGCCCGGCCCGTTCCTCTCGGGCTCGGCCTCGATCTACATCAAGCTGACCGGGCGGCAGACCCATGCCGGCAGGCCGTGGGAAGGGACCGACCTCGTCAACCTGAGCGCGGATATCGTCAAGGGGCTGACGACGATCTCCGCCCGCCGGTTCAACGTGTTCGAATTTCCCAATGTGATCTCGATAGGCGCGATGCAGGCGGGCAACCGCGTGAACGTCCTGCCGGGGCAGGCCAGCCTGGAAGGAACGATCCGCACCTTCAGCGAGGAACGCCGCGATGCGATCAAGCAGCAGATCGGGGTTCTCGTGAATGGCCTTTCTGCCAGTTACGGAGCCGAAGCCGACGTGCGTTTCCACGACGAGAATCTGGTGACCGCGAACGATCCGGCACTGCTGGCAAAAGTCCTGCCCGCGCTCAGGCAGGCGGCGGGCCGTGCGGGGGTCGACACCGAAGCGCTGTATCGCGGCGCGGCCGAGGATTTCTCGGCGTTCGAGATGAAGATTCCGGGCGTCTACTACATTCTTGGCTCCACCCCACATTTCACCGGCAAGGCGAATGCACCCACCAATCACAGCGACCGTTTCGACATAGACGAGGCCGTCCTACCGATCGGCGTTACCGCCCATGTTCTGACGGTAATGCGGTACTTGGATCCAGCGCTTTGATTACAGATTGGGGCAATGGTTATGAAGTGTTGATAACAATTTAGATCGTTAAGTGATTGGATGGAAAGTCGCGGCGATATTTAGGATGACGTGGATCCTGACGGCAGGGATAGGAAGTGGAGCTTTCGATCCGATTAAGTTATTCACACTTGATGATTATAGGAGGTAGTCGTTCGATCGGCGAGACCTAGACTGCTAGAGCTCGACAAGTTCCTCGCTCACGGCCTGACCGATTGCAACCAACGTGACGGGCACTGCGATTGCAATGGCCCATGCGATCTTGAGGCCATAGACGCCTGCCAGGTTCCATGGCTCGGCGCCTATAGTCCAGACGAGCAGCGCTCCGGCGCCGCCAAAGACCGCCGCGGAGGTGACCGCTGCGGAGACGGCGCGAGCGATCGCGTTCTTGAAAGGGAGGCGCAGGGGCATCGGCGCAGCTTCGATCCGAATGCCGCGCCGACGCCGGCGCCGCGTCAGAATGGTCGCAGCAAGCACGATCATCAGAGCGACCATGAAGGACTGCACGACCATATCGAAGCAGAGCCCGTCCATGCCCTTGATCGCAATGCTCTGGCTTCCCCCGAAAATCGCCAGGGCCGCAAGCAGAGACATCGCTATGCTCATGATCAAGGCGATCGCGGTCTCGGCCGCGAGGTATCTCCGGAACGTCACGTCCACTGCGGCATTACCGCCTGCCTCGGCCTTATGCGCGCCCGCTTCTGTTTCCGGGGTTGCCAGCTGCGTCATCGGTTGCCTCTCCTCCAAGAGGCTGGGCCTCTGGCAAATCCCGGCTTTCGGTTGCCGGTTCTATGACCGCGAAACTATGAAACCGTTCGAGGGGCAGCAACTGCGGTAGCAAGATAACCGCGATCATTGCCAGTGATAGTGGGCTGTCCCCGACGCGGCGATCCAGGAACGGTCGCGCCGGGGAGGTAGGGTTGGTCGGCAGGGGAGGAGTCTTATTGGCCGGCGCGGCGTCCGGCTAGAGGAACGGTGAACTGCAGCCAGAAGCGGTCCCCGGCTGGCCGATTGCGGACCGCGAATTCGTGCTGGTACTTGAAGACGATTCCAGAGGTACGCGAGAAATCGTACCGCACTTGCGGGCCGATCGCGAGGGCCTGACCGCGATTGCCGATCTTCTGGCCCTCGAGTTCGTCGTCGGCGAGCTGCTTGTAGACGTAGCCGTTGAGGCCCACCTGGAGCGCGGGCAGCTTTTCCATGAAGGGCCGGAAGTTGGCGCTGTAGTCGAAATCAACGTCGGTACCGGAGCGATAGGCCGTCGCCTTGTTCTTCGTGTTGATCTCGAGGTAGACCGACGCATTGAATTCGAGGCGGGGCGTGGGCATGTACGATGCCGAAGCCATGGGCGCGAAAGTGTAGTAGTTCGCCCCCACATTGGTCGCCTTGGTGGGATCGTATGGACCTGTCGGCAGGAAAGTATCCATGCCGAAGTACCAGGCCAACTTGTAGTCCTTGCTCACGTGACCGAGATAATTCTCGACGATGATGTTGCCGACGCCCGTGTCGCTCGATTTGTGGCCGAACGCCTTGGCGCGCGCATGGACGACGGGGATGACAACGCCGGTGGTGTAGCGAAAATAGCCGAGGTCAACCGGCACCGTATAGAGAAAACGGGCAACGTTTGCCTGTACCGACAGGTCGAAATCAGGAATGACGTTCTCGCCATTCGCGCCCTTGTATTCGCCCGCGCTGTTGGCGAGCGAATAATTGAAGAGCTGCAACGTGCCTTCGGCGGGCAGGAAGCCTGCGGCCACCGTGTTGACGCCCAAGGGGTATTGCGGGTTCCCGTTTTCGGTCGCCTGCGCCGTGCCCCCTGCAAGCAAAGCGGACACGACAACGGATGCAGCGGTAAGGCCTTTCATGAACTTCTCCCATGATGTTCTGGCGCCGGAGCGCTTCTTTTGGATTTCGTTGAAAGGGTCGCCGGTAGCCGCGCGAAGCTGACGGCCAGCGACCCTCGCCGGCGTTATTCGTGCCGGTAGTCTTCAGGTTTCAGCATCGGAAACCTGCTGGCTTCGATGATCTCGAAGAAGTCTGAGAGGCCGCCGCCGCGAAGCACGGGCCGTGCTCGAACGGTGTCGAAGATGCCGTCGACCAAGAGATCCTTGTGAATGTGGGCATGGACGACTTCGCCGTAGACGAACCAGGTATCGCCTTCCTTGCCTTGCGCGTCCTTCAATCGCACGATTTCCGAAAGGCGGCATTCAAGGCTGACGGGAGCCTCGGCCACACGCGGCGCAGCGATCGAGTGGCTGGTGGCTTTCGTCAGTCCGACCATCGCGAACTCGTCGATATCGGCGGGCGCCGATATGCTCGACTGGTTCATCTGCGCGGCGAGATCACGCGAGACGAGGTTCCAGGTGAATTCCCCCGTCTCCTCGATGTTGCGGACCGTATCCTTGTAGCCGATGCTGGCAAAGCCCAGGAGCGCAGGCTGATGGTTGAGCGCATTGAAGAAGCTGTAGGGCGACAGGTTGGCAACACCCGACTTCGAAAGCGTGCCCATCCAGCCGATCGGTCGGGGGCCGACAATCGCAGCGTATGGGTCGAATGGCAGCGTCTCGAGCACCGACTTCTGTTCGTAGGAAATGAAGTCGCCGGAGGTTTGAAGGTCGTGGCTCATGGATATCTCGTGCATTTGCGGATCAGGATTGAACGGCGATGTCGCCAGGGAAAAGCTTGTCGAAGACATCGAACGCTTGCCGTGCCTCGGCGGGGCCGATGGTGGGGCCAATGGCGGGGCCAGCGCGAAGTCGCATGAGATGGTTCTCTGCGGCAGCATCGAAGGCATCCCAGACCGGCATGCCGCCGGTGTTCGGGTCGCCATGGGTCACAAACGTCGCCCAGATGTCCGCCATCAGGCCCGCCAAATTGCGATCCTCGCTGGTCCAGCGCCATGCTCTCGCATCGAGGTTGTCCCAGACGTAAGGCAGTTCTGCCGTGTGGAAGGTTCCATACTCGCCGCCGCCGTCGGGTGGCGGAGGCAAGCCCTCTGGAAGCGGTAGCGGCTGGCTGAACTCATAGAGCCAGGAAGGCGCATCGCTCGTTTGTGTATGGGTGCGGACCCAGCCCCACACCGGATAGGCAAACCGGCGGTCTCCCACCAGGCGTCGCCGATCGTCGTGCCAGGCAGCTGTAGACGCGTTCGGGTAAAGCTCCGCCACTTGCGCTCGGATATCCGACGGATAGCCCGCGATCTGCAGGCTGCTGAGCCCCTGGGAGGTCGCGTAGAGGCTGCCTTCCGCGCTATTCCAGCCCGCGAGAAGGGGGACGGCCGACTGGCGACCATTCATGAATGCTTCGGTCGTGTCCTCAACGAGAAGGCGACCATCCACGATCACGGTTTGCTGGTTGACACCGAGGAAAGCCGTTGCCGGCAAATCGCGGAGCTGCTCGAGCGTAGCGCCCAGCGAACTCGTCGCCGATTGTCCCGCCTCAGCGGCTTGCCGCAGCGTCATCATGCTGCCCTCGGCCCGGAAGGCACCGGCCATGCTTTGGCCGATGGCGCCATGGAAGAGGCCCCGTGCCGCAGGCGCAGCCATCAGATGCGTGACGGTGGCCGCCCCCGCCGAGTTACCGGCCACCGTCACGCGCCCGCAGTCTCCCCCAAAGGCCGCGATATTCTCGCGAACCCACTGCAGGGCATGCAGGACATCCTGAACTCCATAATTTCCGGCTGCACCCAGGGGATCCTCGCGGATGAGGTCCGGGTGGGCCAGAAAGCCAAGTGCGCCGAGGCGCATGTTGACAGTCACGACGACGATGCCGCGCGCGGCAAAGTTCGCGCCGTCGAACAGATCCTGTCCGCCGTGACCGACGCGGTTGCCGCCGCCATGGACCCATACCAGCACCGGCAGCCTTGCCGCGGCGGATGCCACAGGCGTCCAGACGTTGAGGTAGAGGCAGTCCTCGCTCATCGCGAGTTCGCGCGGTTCGTCGTGACCGAGGCGGTAGATGAGCGACGTACGTAGAGGCAGATCCTGGACAGGAGCCGGCCCGAACTCGAGTGCGAGGCGGCTACCTTCCCATGCACCGACCGTCTGGGGTGGGCGCCAGCGGAGCGCCCCGACCGGAGGAGCGGCGTAAGGCACGCCCTTGAATGCGAAGACTTCGCCTACGCGCCGCCCCAGCAAATGGCCGGAGGTAACGGAGACACCGATCAGGTCTTCCATGTCGAGGCGGGGCTGCCCGATCATGCTTCCCGGCCTGCTCCGCCTGCACGCGTCGGCGCGAGCTTGTGGAGGCGCCCGTCCTGCATGATCATCGAGAGACGAGCCTTGTCCTGCAGGATCGCAATGTTTCGCGTGGGATCGCCCTCGACGAGAAGCAGATCCGCAAGGTAACCCTCACGCACGAGGCCGAGCTCGCTTCCCATTCCCATCAGCTGCCCGCCAAGCGCGCAGGCTGAGCGCAGGGCCTCGGCAGCGCTCATGCCGAACCAGTTGACGAAGAGCTCGAGGTCCTTGGCATTTCGGCCGATCGGATTGAAGCCGAAGCCATAGTCGCTGCCGGGAACGATGTTGAGGCCCGCCTTCAGCATCTGGGGCACGACTTCGCAAAGGCTCGCCTTTCCGACATCGACCTCCATTCCGGCCGAGGGCGGCGTGTCGGCGTTCTCGAACATCCAGAAGCTGCCGGGGGAGGGGGCAAAGAAGATTGGCTCCGGCGCCTTCAGCGCCATTTCGATGCTGGCCTCGTCGATATAGGTCACATGATAGAGTGCCCGGAAACCATGGCGGATGGCCATCTGGATGCCCTCAGGCGAGTGGGCATGGGCGGTCAGCCAGACATTGCGCTCGCGCGCAGCGATCCCGGCGGCCTCGACCTCTTCCTCGCGAAACTCGAGTGTGCGCGAGGTGTATTCGACGAGCGCGCTCTCGCCGTTGATCGGGACCTTGACGATGTCCACCCCGATGTCGGCCATGTCATGGACGAATTGGTGCATCTTCTCGACCATCGGCGGCCGATCGTAGGCACCCAGGTGCCCTTCGTTGGAGGTGGCCGTAAGCGTGGCCGAGGGTGAGCCCATCGTACCCGCGCTGACTTCCCATGACGTTGCCCGCATGCGCGGCCCCGGCATCCAACCTTCGCTGATAGCCTTGCGCAGCGCCACTTCGACGCGCGGACGCCGGTTGCCGCCCGAATAGATGCTCGTGAAGCCGTGATCGAGCATGACCCGGGCATTGTGGGCAATGATCAGGGCCTGTTCTTCTTCCGGCTCGTTGCGCGCCGAACGATGCTCGAGAGTTGACCCGAGGCCGAGGTGGGTGTGGCCGTCGACCATGCCGGGCATCAGAGTTGCGCCGGCAGCATCGATAATCGTCAGGTCGCTGAGCTCGGCCCGCTCGATATGTTCAGCGATGCGAGCAATACGGCTCCCTTCTACCAGAACATCGGCTTTCCGGAGCGGCGATCCCGTGCCGTCGAAGACCTGTGCGTTCGCAATCAGCGTTGCCATGGGAGCTCTCCTTCAGAGGGGCGGCGCGACGAAGAGACCTTCGTCGGGCGAGTTGAAGTGGGCGCGCATGACGTTCTCGCCCCAAGCGTTCGATGTGCCCCACATGTCGAGGACGGCAGGATCGGAAAGGTCGCCCTCGACCACGCTCCAGCCCTCCTGGAGCTCGCTCATCCCGGCAGTATATTCGACAGTGTTTCCGGCAGCGTCGGGGAAGTACCCATAGGCATTGTCTCCGCTTTGATGGCGGCCGGGGCCCCAAATCAGTTCGTTGCCGTCGCGAACCATCCGGCCGACGCCTCGCAGGAATTCATCGATACCGCGCATTTCGAACGAGACGTGATGCATGGCGACGTGCGGGGCATTGCCGACCGCGAAAACGTGGTGCTGCGGGCTTGCCGAACGCATGAACCAGAGAAGGGTGCGACCATGGATCTGCAGTGTCTCGACGACCTGGAAACCCAGGTTCTTCGTGTACCAATCGACTGTCGAAAGCGGATCGGGCGAATTGATGACGCAGTGTGAGAGCTTGACCGGGACGGACTCGCCTTCGGCAAGCTCGCGGTGCTGGCGCGGCTTTAGGTCTGCGGAGACTTCGATGACACGGCCCTCGGGATCGAAGAAGCGCAGGCCATAACCGCCGCCGGGCGTGGTCAGCTCCGCCGGACCGAAGATGACCTGGACGCCTTCAGTCTCGAGGCGAGCCGCAAGGTGATCGACATTGGCGCGCGAAGCGGTCCCGAAGCTGATGACGTCGGCGCGTTTACGCTCATCCTTGCGCAGACGGATGACATAGGGCTCGGATGAACCCTGGGCGGCGTAAAAGTGAACGCCGTCCTGTTCGCCGACTTCGACCAGGCCCCACTGCTCGGTGTAGAAGCTGCGCTGCTCCTCGAGCTGCGGCATTGCGAAGCCGACGTGGCGCAGGTGGGTGATGAGATGGGTGTTGTCCATAATAGGTCCTGCCTCCAATGCGGTTATTCGGCCGGCGACCAGCCGAGGATGCGCTGCATCGCTTCGCCCAGGGCTGCGGCCGGGCTTGCGGGCAGAGCGTCACTGCGCCATCCGACGATGAGGTCGGGACGCACGAGCACGCAGCCCTGGTCGGACACGCCTCGGACGCGGGACCAGTCGAGATAGGGGTCTTCGAACTCGAGGCCGACGCCGATCAGCGTCACGCCGATCTCGACGCCCGTTTCTTCCGACACCTTGCGTGCCGCTTCCTGCCAGGCTTCGCCGCCATGCGAGGCGAACAGGTGGAACTTGCCCTTGCCGGCAAGGTCGAGCGTGGAGACCAGCGGGCTCGGTTTACGCTGTACCAGCCAACCGTGAGGTAGGGCGGAGCCGGGGCGGGTGTTAGGCCGATAAATCAGCTCGACGTCGTCGTCCGTTTCCGGCTTCGAGGACCCATCTGCAACGATGGCGCCCGAGACGTAATTGCGGGCAAGCTCGACGCCCATTCCCTCACCGTTGTAGCGTGTGTCGAGCAGCTGGCGTTCGAAGTCGCTGCGACCTTCAGCCGTTGCCAGCTTGCCGTCGACATCCTGCGTACTTTGAACGTTGAAGAGGCAGGCGCCGAGGTAGTCGGCAAGGCCATTGGCCTGCCACATGCTGAGGTTGGCGCGAGCGACGATTTGCCTGGCCACCGGCTGGCGTTCGGCATTGAAGCTGTCGAGCAGGCGGGGATGGGCTTTACCCTGGAGGACGAGCGCCAGTTTCCAGGCCAAGTTGAAACCATCCTGGACACAGGTGTTGGAGCCGAGGCCCGCCGCGGGCGGATGGCGATGGATCGCATCGCCCATGCAGTGGACGCGCCCCGAGGAAATCGTCTCGGCATGGATGTCGTTGATCGACCATTTGGAGGTGTTGAGGACCTTGATTGCGAGGTCCTGAGCCGAAGGGTCGCCGATCGCTTCGCGAATGCGCCAGATGAGCTGATCGGTGGTTGCTTCCGGCCCTTCGTAGAACGGCGGGATGTAGATCGAGACCAGCCACTTGTCCCAGGCATCGACCATGCGGAAGACGACGACGCCGGCCCAGTCGGCGACACCGGCCTGGAGGATGAGGTAGAGCGACCCCTTGCGGTGTTCGACATACCGGGTGAGATCCATCTCGCACAGGACGTTGTACGCAGAGCCGAGGCCGCCCTGGCCGACGAGCGGCAAGTCGAGCTGCTTGACGACGCGGCTGTTCGCGCCGTCGGCGCCGACCATGTACTTGGCGCACACGAGGAACTCGCGGTCGCTGATACGGTCGAGAAGGGTGGCAGTGACGCCTTCCTCATCCTGCTCGAAGGAGACCAGTTCCGTCTCGAAGCGCACGTTGACGCCGAGGCGCGTGGCCTCACAGATGAGAATGGGTTCCATCTTGGTCTGCGGCAGGTCGAGGTAGGAGCACGGGCTCGCCGTCTTCACATCGCCCATGCGGCCGGGCGTATTGCCCCAGGCCCATTGGCGGGCCATTTCCTCGCCGGCGAGGCCGCGCAGGAAGAAGGTGTTGGCGATATCCGATGATGGCGAGCCAACTGCAAGGCAATCGGCCTCAAGGCCTGCATCGCGCATGACTTCCATAGTGCGCTGATTGACGATGTGCGCGCGCGGGGTGTCGGCGGTCCCGCGATTACGGGAGATCATCAGCGTACTGATCCCCTGCTTGCCGAGAAAGATTGCGGTCGATGCGCCGGCAGGGCCGGCTCCAACGATCAGGACATCCACGTTTACGAGTGCGGTCATGGTTGTTGTTTTCTTCCGGAGTTCGAAAAATGAGCCGTCTGGACGGCGCAGGCGCGGGGCTGCGACGGGCATATGCCCGCGCATTGAACGTGAGATCCGTATTGGATGGGCGCGGGGCTAGGGCGCGAAGTCCGGCTGGTTTTCCGGCGCAGCGGCAATGAAGGCAGGGTGCTCGATCGCCGCCTCATAGATGGCGGTTGCCCTCGTGTAGGCAGAAAGGTCGCAGCCCATGCGCCGCGCGTTGGCCAGCTGCGGGATCAGGCAGCAATCCGCCATGGTCGGCTCGTCGCCGACCGACCATGCTCCCGGAAACTCGCTACCGGCCCGCAGGAGCAGGCGTTCGACTGCGGCCATTCCTTCTGCGATCCAGTGCCCGTACCACTCGGCCTTTCCGGCAGCAGGGACCTGCATGTTCTTCGTCAGATAGTTCAGGACGCGCAGGTTGTTGACCGGATGAATGTCGCAGGCGATCGCGTAGGATAGCTCCAGCACGCGCGCGCGGTGGTCGCTTTCAGGCGGGATAAGGCGAGGCTCGGGAAAGCGTGCATCGAGCCAATCGATGATCGCCAACGATTGTCCGAGGCGAAATCCGCCTTCCTCGATGGCAGGCACGCTGGCGGAAGGATTGTGCTCCGCCACGAACGCGGCTTCGCGGTGCTCGCCAGTCCTGATGTTGATCCCGTGGTAGTCAAAACCTACGCCCTTGAGGGCGAGAGCTATGCGCACCCGGTACGATGTAGAACTGTTGAAGAAGCTGAAGAGGTCCATGGCGCGCACCCTCACACGACGTTGACGGTAAGTTCCCCAAGGCGTTCGACACCGACTTTCATCGTCTCGCCTGCCTTGACGGGACCGACGCCTTCCGGTGTTCCGGTATAGATGAGATCGCCAGGTTCAAGCTGGAAATAACGTGAAAGATAGGAAACAGTCTCGGCAACCGACCAGATGAGATGGCTGACATTGCTGCGCTGCTTGTCCGCGCCATCGATCTGGAGCCAGATTTCCGCAGCTTCGATATCGGCGACGTCCGCAGCCGGATGGATCGGGCCGATCGGAGCCGAGAAGTCGAAGGATTTGCCGATTTCCCAGGGGCGCCCCATTTCGCGCATTTTCATCTGGAGATCGCGGCGGGTCATGTCGAGGCCGACGGCATATCCCCAGACATGCTCGAGAGCCTGTTCGGTCGCGATATCCGAGCCGGTCTTGCCGATGACGGCGACGAGTTCTGCCTCGTAGTGGTAGTTGTCGGTCTCGGCCGGATAGGCGAGCGTCAGGATATCGTCGTAGCCCACCGGCACGACCGAGTTGTTCGGCTTGCAGAAGAAGAAGGGCGGATCGCGGTCGGGATCGAACCCCATTTCGCGGGCGTGAGCGGCATAATTGCGCCCAACGCAGTAGACGCGGCGAACTGCAATGGCGTCATCGGATCCGACGACCGGAACAGCGACGGGAGCTTCGGGCGGAAATACGAAGGTCATGAAAGCGGGTTCCTCGATTGGCATGGGTGTCGGTGTGTGCTTCGGCCCGATAGAGCCGAGGTTCGCCTTGTCTGATGGTTATGCGCGCTCTTCGCGAAGCAGTCCGACGCCGGCGAGCACCGGGCGGTTGGAGTAGCTGAAGAGGACCGCGTCTTCGTCGGCCTCGAAGCGGACGGGTTCCCACGAGGGCGCGACGAAGAGATCGTGCGGTGCAAAGGCGAAGACCTCGCTCCCGATCTGGACCTTCCCGTGACCCTCGACCACGCTGAAGACCGTCGATTCCGTCGATCTGGAGCTCTTCCCCCGGAAACCCTTGGGCAAGAGCTGCATGAAGGTCGCCATCGTCGGGATCGGAAAACCCCCGGTTGCAGGGTTCACATAGCGCAGCTTGAAACCGTCCCATTCATCGAGAGGGCTGGTTTGGCCGAGCGTGTGGAGCGCTTCGCGAGTCCGCTCGTAGGGATAGTTGAAGATCGGCGAGTTTCCGGTCGTTATCTCATGCCGGACGGGCAGCATGTTCTGACCGTAACGGGCAAAACTGTCGCCTTCCGGCCGGCTGATCGGCTGGACGTCGGCCGGGTAGTTCTCGGCAAACCCTGCATCGAGCTGCTGGACAAGCGGAATGTCGAGACCATCCAGCCAGACGACGGGTTCGCCGCCTTCCTCGAGGCTTGGGTTGCCATGGTCGTGCCACGTCCAGGAAGGCGTGATGATGAAGTCGCCCGGGGTCATCGTGGTGCGCTCGCCGTCGACAGCCGTCCATGCCCCCTTGCCCTCTACGATGAAGCGTAGCGCGGATTGGGTGTGGCGGTGGCTGGGGGCGATTTCGCCTGGGAGGATGAGCTGGAGGCCGGCGTAGAGGTTGGAGGTGATGCTTGAAGTTCCGGGCAGGCCAGGGTTTTCGAGGATAAGGACGCGTCTCACCGCTTCCGCCGCGGTGATCAGATCTCCGGCCTCCATCACATAGTCGCGAAGGTCCGAGTAGCGCCAGTGGGCAGCGAGTGCGCGCGGGCGGGGCGCGTTCGGGACCAGGGCGTGCAACGACTCCCACAAGGGAGCCAGATTGTGCTTTGCGATCTCGCCATAATAGGCGTGCCGCGCATTGTGCGACCGTCCGGACACGACCCTCTCCTCAATGAATTTTCTGTTGTTACGCTCAGGACGCGGGATGTCCGTCGGCATCGTTGACTGAAGCATGCTGTATAAAGTCGAGGATGTCGGCTTTCTTGGGAATCCCTGCTCGCTTTTGTGAAAATCTGCGAAAGTCGCAGCCGCTGCGGTTGTTGGAACGGCGCAGCCGTTCCGGACCGGTCCAGGCAGTGCCGTCGAAGGGTTTCGGACCGGCGCGACTTGTCGGCGCACGCGCGGATGCGCACCGAGCTTCAGATAGCCAAGTCGGCTCCGAAATAGGCGCCGGTACTGGCATGGGCCAGGAAGCAGTCCCACGTCCCGGCGGTCGGGACTAGAGCTGCCTTGTTTCGATAAAGCCGATCAAGTTTATCAAGGCGAGCCTTTGATGCTTGAGCGTTTCTGTACTCTCAAGAGCATTTTCCAATCAGGTGGAATCACCTGATGACTCGGAAAATGCGGCAAACCACAAACTTAGAGCGGTCGAGCCGATGCAATCGAATCGGAAACCGCTCAAGGCGACGAATATGGCGCCCAGCTGTCGAAAAGTGTGCCTGGCGACATCTCCTTTCGATTGGCCGACTTGCTGTGCACCAGTCGAAGCGTGCATGCACACGCCATGCTTGAAATCCGACCCCTCAATTCCGATGAACTGGGCGCGAAAGGCGAAGCGCGGTTCCCGGAACTCTGCCTCGACGCAAAGTTGAAGCCGGCGAAGCCGGACAGGGACAGGACCGGTTGAGATCTTGTCGTCACCTGGCCAATTTCATCCGGCGGTTTGCTCGACAGACGACCAGCGCCGCTGGTATGTCACGTCCAGCTCAAGACGGTCTGGGTCGGCAACGACAGTGTCAGCCTCAATCTCGGAACCTTGTACAACATCGTCAGTGACAGCCGGCCTGCCTACATCGTTGTCCTTGAAGTCGATGATCCGAGCCTTGCTTTTGTCGGCATGCGCATCATTCACATCACCGGGGGATTCCTGGCCGAAATCCTCAAGCGGCTGCGCAAGGCACACAGTGAAGGAAAGTCGGCCGGCGAAATCATGTTCCAGGCATCGATCTCCAAATGGAGCGTTCCTGCAACAGATTTCAGCGGAGCTGCGTTTCGGCGTGCTGTCGAAGCCGGTATCCCGGATGGTATGGTGGCCTATGGAACTGCCAAACAAACGCTTCTCGGCACTCTCGGTTATGAGAAAGGTCAAATGAGCCTTCAGACCGTATTCGAGACGACGAGCCACGAGGATATTGTCGACGGCTTCCTGGGCCTTCGGCCGCTGAAGCTCATCGAAGCTGAGAAATTCGACACTCGGTTCGATATCCCGGTGTCTCTTGGCAAGTTGAGCGCCGAAAATGCTCTCCTCGAGATCAAGCCTTCCCGTTTCGATCGAGGCGTGGTCAAGGTGAAGAGATCGACGAGCGACGAGACGCTGACATTTCCAGGCGATATTTTTACCGCTCCTTCGGAAATCGTGGGGCCAGACCGCCTCGTTCTCGAATTTCGCACTTCGCTCTTCCGGATTCGGATCGATCTTCGAGCCACGGGCCGCACTTCGATTGCAACGATCAATCTCACCACCGCCCAGGACATCGGGTCGGTCGCGGAGACCGCAGCTGCCTGGCGCGACTTCTACACTCTGTTCGCTTGGGCAAGCGCAGCGGAGGTTGGCTTCGAACTGCGGGCCCGTAGAAAGAAGATCGAACCGATTGTAGCCACTAGCAACCCCAGGAACGATCCGGATCACGCAAGGAAAATGGCGCGCTACGCGCGCGGCGCTGACCTCGTGGATTGGGTGATGTGCCGCGCGGAAGCGCCGGATACCCGGATTTCGGGGGAGGACCTGTTCAAAGCCGCCGACGATCTAGGGATCATCAAGGCGATCGAGCAGACACCGGAAGCGCTGACGCCATTGAGTTTCACGACGATTCTCGGTGATGCGCCTCCGCCGGATGACGAGTACGAGATGCTCTACATCACCCACGTAAAAATCGGTGCTCACCAGATCGCCTACGCGGCGAAGGCTAAGTTCAAGCCAGTGCGGAAGGGTGATGTGATGCACTGGAGGTCAGGGCCGCTCCAACTGACCTATGTCCGCAAGCTCAAGGCTGGCCAGCAGGCATTCGTTGGCTTCATCAAGAAGGCGCGTCGCGTCACCGGGATTGTGCGGTGGGTGGCGCTAACCGAGTTTGATTTGAGCGCGCAATTGCCATCAGCGCCTTTCATAGTGGCAGATAATGGGGAGCGGCGGATGACCTTCGGCTTGCCCGCTATTGAAGCTGCTCTCGGTAGCGCTTCGGTGTAATGCCTGTCAGGCGCTTGAAGACCTGAGTCAGGTGGGCTTGATCGGCAAACCCAAGGCTGGCGCTGATTTCCTTGATCGGCGTCTTGCCGCGGGCAAGTAATTCCCTGGCTTTCGCGACACGGCGCTCCATGACGTAGCGGTGGGGTGTCTGGCCGGTTCGAGCCTTGAACATGCGGCTGAAATGGTACTCACTGAAACCTGCAATTGCAGCGAGGTCTCCAAGCGAAAGATCCGCATCGAGGTTGTCCTCGATGAAGTCGGTCACCTTTCGTAGTCGCCAGAGAGGAAGCCCGCGGCCATCTTCCAGCGTGTCGAGGACGGTGTTCGAATAGCAACTCGTGAGGCGCGCTGCGAGTGCCATCGCCAAAGCCTCGCCGTAGAGCCGCCCGGAAGGAAAGCCACTTTGGCATTCGCTGAGAACGGCAAGGCCGATCTGCCTGATCTGCTGGTCGGGCACATAGCTTGCGCGCATCAATTCGAAGCTGCTGGCAGGTGCCTTTGCCTCATTCATCACGCGTTGGAACGTGAGCTCGGACGGCATCATGAACAGCACCGTGAGCTGCTCGGTCCATCGTGCGCCCGTCAGCAGTCCAGGCGGGTCGATATGCACGATGTTCCGGATCGATCCGGTCTCGTAATGGCTCCTGGATTCAAGCCGCCCGACGTCAATGTCATCATCGGAAAGGGGCTGAACGATCGTTGTCTGCTCGACATAGCAATCGCGCATTTCCGCAGGCGCAACGACAGCCAGTTCGGCCATAAGCGAATCGTCCCATCGCGAGCCCCGGCTCGACAGCTTGATGTCGACAGCGTCAGCAAATGGACGAAAATTCTCGCTTGGCGAACTGCTTACTCTCACCCGTGTCTGAACCGATTGTATGCTCGACATCCGATCAGCTTTCTCCCGAAACCAGTTGAAGTAAGGTGTCGGAATTTGCAAGCCCGCCTCGGGTGGATGCGCTGGCGGAGATGGCCGTGAAATTCGCTTTCTGGGTATCAGAAAATGCCGTTCCAAAGCAGCTTGGCGCCGATCAGGACCATCAGGATGTAAATGATCTTATAGAATTTCTGCGCGTCGATGGCCCGGATCAGGAAGACACCGCCAATGGTAGCGGCAAGCGCGATCGGCATGAGCATCAGTGATGTCTTCAACGCCGAAGGCGTGAACTGCCCCAGCGCAATGTACGCCGGCACCTTGATCCAGTTCATGTAGGCAAAGCAGATCGCGTTCGAGCCGACGAGCTCATCGCGCGGCAGTTTGCGGGGAAGCACCCACATCTGGAAGGGCGGTGCGCCGGCATGGGCTATCTGGCTGCCGAACCCCGATGCGACCCCGAACACAGTGCCAAGCCATTTGGGAGAATTGGAGGCAAGGACGATGGCACCGCCGCGCTCCTGCCAGAGACGATGCAGACCGAACAGGAGCGAAAGGCCGCCGACAGTGGCAAGGACAGCGCTTTCGGCGACTCTTGCGGCAAAGAAGTAGCCAATCACGACCCCAAGCGTCATGCCCGGGATCATCACTGCCAGGACCGTGCGATCCCAGGTTTTGCGGAACGACCAGACGCTCACCATGTCCTGGACAATGAGGATCGGGAGCAGGACGGCGGCGCTCTCCACTGGCGGATTGGCGAGAACCATGATCGGCATCGAGAGCGCCCCGATACCGGCAAAGCCGCCCTTCGAGAGGCCGGAAATGAGGACCGCGAGCAAGGCGCAGGCGATCGCGGTAGAACTGTCGAGCATTTCCAGGTCGTTCTTCAAGAATGAAAGGGACGGAACCGTTTTACCGGGAGGAGTTGATAGCCCGGTCCCGTCCCCGCTGCCATCGCCCCCCTAGACGACGGCAACGTTGAGATTTGGCAAGCCGGCAATGCGGCCCACGATCTTGTCTCCCGGCAGAACCGGCCCGACGCCGGCAGGAGTACCAGTGTAGATGAGGTCGCCAGGTTCGAGGCGGTATTGCTTCGAAAGCTGCGAAACGATTTCCGCGCAGTTCCAGATCAGCTGCTCGAGATCGCCCGACTGGCGCTGCTCGCCATTGACATCGAGCGAGATCGCGCCGGTCGTGGGCAGTTCGCCGTTCTCAAGCGGAACGATCGCTGAGATCGGGGCGGATTCGTCGAACGACTTGCCGGCTTCCCAGGGACGGCCGGTATCTCGGGCCTTGAGCTGAAGATCGCGGCGCGTGAAATCGATGCCGACAGCGGCACCGAAGACATATTCGGCCGCGTTCTCGACCGAAATGTCCGCGCCGCTCTTGCCGATCGCAAGCACCAGTTCGATCTCGAACTGAAAGTCCTGGGTCGAGGTCGGATAGCGAACGGCTGCACCGTCGAGGACTATGGAATCGGTCGGCTTCTGAAAAAAGAAAGGCGGCTGACGCTCGTCCTGACCCATTTCGCGAATGTGGTCGAGGTAGTTTCGGCCGACGCAGTAGATGCGGCGAACCGGGTAAACCTGCTGGCTGCCTGCAACCGGAACGGTTGCGGGTGCGGCAGGGGCGAAAACGAAATCAGTCATTACCACGCTTCTCCCGGAAGTAGTCGAGCTTCGCTTGAGCGATCTGGTCCGAATAGCTGAACATCACGGTGTCCTCCTCGGCTTCGAACTGGACGGGGAACCAGCTCGGCACGACGAAGATGTCCTTGGCGACCACGGAAAAGGTCTGGTCGCCGATCCGCACAGTTGCCTTGCCTTCGACAACGTTGAAGACGGTGCCCGCGGTCGAGCGGTACGGGACCGACGAGAAGCCCTTCGGCAGCAAGCGCATTGCTGTCGAGATCGTCGGCATGGCCGAGCTGCCCGTCAGCGGATTGATGTAGTTCATGCGGAAGCCATGACAGGCGTCATGCTCGCGGAAGCGGGCAAGCTGGTCGAGCGCCTCGCGCGTGCGGCGATAGGAATAGTTGAAGATCGGCGAGGTCTGCGAAGCGTGCTCGTAGCCCTCGGGAATCATGTTGTATCCCACCTCGGCCATCGTTCCGCCCTGCGGCTTCAGCGTCGGGTGCGTTGCGCCCGGATAGCTGTCGCGGAAGGAGGCGCTGAACAGGTTCACCATGTGCATGTCGAGACCGTCGATCCAGACCATCGGACCATCGGACTCGTTGCCGTGATCGTGCCAGGTCATGCTGGGCGTGATCACGAAATCGCCGACCTCCATCATGGTCTTTTCGCCGGCGATCGCCGAATAGGCATCGCGGCCCTCGACGATGAAGCGCAGCGCCGAGGCGACATGGCGGTGCGCAGGTGCGATCTCGCCGGGCAGGATGATCTGCAGGCCGCAGAACAGGCTCGGTGTGATCCGCGACTGGCCCGGCAGCCCGGGGTTCTCGAGCACCATGACGCGGCGCTCGGCTTCCTCGGTGCCGATGAGGTCGCAGGCTTCCATGAGGTAGGGCCGGACCTTGTCATAGGAGTAGTGCGCGGGAAGGGCGGTCACCTTGGGCTCGGCGGTAACCAGCCCGTGAAGCACGCGCCAGAGCGGCGCGAGGTTTTCCTCGCGCGCTCGGTCGTAGAACCCCATGCGGCCTTCCTCGGCCGCAAGGTTCACGGTCTCGACGATGCCATCCGTTTCGCTCATCACACTTCGTCCTCGATGGGGTGGCGCAAGGTGCCGACGTCGCTGACTTCGACCTCGAGAACATCGCCCGGCTTCATCCAGAGAGGGGGATTGCGCTTGCCGCCGACGCCGCCCGGCGTTCCCGTGGCGATCACGTCACCGGGCGAGAGTTCGGTGAAGGTCGAGCAGAACGCAATGATCTCGGGGATGCTGAAGATCAGCAGATCGGTTGTGGTGCGCTGTACTTCCTCGCCGTTGAGGCGCGTGACCAAGGTCAGGACCTTGCCGTCGGGGATTTCATCGCGGGTGACGAGCCAGGGGCCGAAGCCGCCGGTGCCGACGAAGTTCTTGCCGGGTGTCCATTGGCCAGTCTTGTGCTGCCAGTCGCGGATCGTGGCGTCGCAGTAAGGCGCAAAGCCAGCCACGTGATCCCAGGCATCGGCAGCCTCGATGCGCCGGCCGCCCTTGCCGATGACGACGGCGATTTCGCCTTCATAGTCGAGCTGGTCCGATTCCGGCGGCCGCAGCAGCGGCAAGCCGTGGCCGACCTGCGAGTTGGCAAAGCGGGTGAAGATGATCGGCGCTGCGCTTTCGTCGCGGCCGGTCTCGATGCGATGCGCATGGTAGGCAATGCCGACACACAGGATCTTGTCGGGATCCGGCACTACCGGCAGCAGCTCGATCTCGTCGATGGCCGGGCCCGGTTCGCGTCCTTCGATCGAGGCGGGAACGAGGTCGCCCTCGAGAGCGGCGCGAAGGGTGGGGGCGACGTCGGCGAGATCGACGACGCGATCGTCAGCGGTCAGCGCGCCCCAGCTGGCCTTGCCGGCCTGCTTGTAGCTTACGAGTCTCACTTGTTCTTCTCCCGTTCCAGGAACGCATCGATGGCGGCTTGGGCAAATTCAGCATCGAGGTGTGGGGGGGCGCCGGCAACGCCGACGGCGCCGACGCACTGGCCTTCGATCAGGATCGGAAGACCGCCTTCGATCGGGGTGTGCGGGAGCTTCACCATCGAGAAGCGGCCCTCGTTGAGGGGCTTTTCGAAGAAAGTGGTCGGATGACCGCCTTCTGCCGAACTGCGTGCCTTGTCGAACGAGCCTTCCGCGCTGAACAACGGAGCGCCATCCATTCGGGCGACCGATTGCATGTAAGTGCTCGCATCGACGACCGTGACCGAGATCGGGAACTTGCCGCCCTTGGACTCGGAGGCCTTGCAGGCGGCTGCGGCCAGGAACTGAGCATCATCGAGGCTCAGGCTCAGTTTCGTGATCATGCTTGGGCTTCCTGAATCTCGCGGACGTGGCCGTGCTTCTGGATGAATGTCTCGACGACGCGATTGTAGTGTGCGGGTTCCTCGAAATAGGAGGAATGGCCGCTGTCCGGGAAAGTGTAGACCTCGGATCCCGGAATGAAGCTCGCGGCGATCTTGTGCGTTTCGGCGCCCAGCAGCTTGTTCTGGAGCCCGCTCATCACCAGCGTCGGAACCGAGTAGCCCTCGAAATGCTCAGGCAGGAGACGCAGTTCGGGATCGGTGATGTGCGAGGTATCGACCTTCTGGTTCTGGCGCGCGAGGATCTGGTAGAGCGCGATCAGGTCGGGTCGTTCGCTGACGAAACGCTCCGTGAAGCCGAGCGATGTCGGCGCCACCTTCTCGCCGTTGCCTGCTCGCTTGAAGGTATTCGAGACGTTGGTCAGCGCGGCATGGTGCGGGCCATAGGCAGGCGTGGGGGAGCCGGACAGGACGAGCGCACGGAAACGGTCAGGCTCCCGAACTGCCAGCGGCAGACCGGCCCAGGCACCCATCGACTGGCAGACAGCCGCGACGGGACCGTCTGCTTCCTTGTCGAGGATGCGGGCGAGGTCGTCGGGAAACCAGCGCTGGTGGAACGTCTCTGCATTGCAGATCGAACCACCGAACCCGCGCATATCCATGCACAGGACCCGGTAGTTCTTCGAGAAATGCTCAACCTGCTGGAAGAACACGGTGGAGTTGGCACCCGCCCCGTGAACGAACACGAGGAGGGGACCGTCGCCGGTTACGTCATAGCGCAGGCGCGCGTCGGGTACGTCGATGTATGGCATCAGCCCAGAGGTCCCAGGAAAGGAGGTTCATACCAGTTGGCGCCGCCGTGGCGGATCGTGGCGGGAAGCGTCGCCATCGGCTGGGGCGTTGTCGCATCGGCATCGAAACGCTCGGTGCCGTAGACGATCTGGATCGCGACTGCGTCGGGGCCCTTGACCCAGAAGCCGTAAGGAAGGCCGGGCGACAATTCAGCGGGAAGGTCGAGGATCTCGACTCCGCGCTTGGAAAGGTAGTCGTAAGCTGCCTTGAGCTGTTCGTAGCTGGCGACAGTGAACGAACAGGCCGCGCCAATGCCGAACTGTTCCTTGACCGTGTTCGAGAGCAGGGCGAGCGAATGATGCTCGCTTGCGGCACGAAGGAAGATGGCAGGCTGGCCCGCGACTTCACTGCGGCTGGTGACCGAAAGACCCAGCACGTCGCGGTAGAAGGCGAGGCTTTCCTCCGGGTTCTCGACGAACAGGCAGACCCTGGCCAGACGCGTCAGCTTGAAAGGCTGAGCCAGCAGCACGCCGTCGACGACATAAGCACCTTCGGGCTTGTCATCGTAGCGATAGCCGATCAGCTCGCCTTCGCGCGCCAGAGCCTCGTCGACTTCCTGATGTTCGGAAATCTGGGGAAGCGGCGGCAGCGAGTGGAACGCGCGATCGTACATCGAGGAGGGCTTGCTGCGCCCATCCCAACCGATCTGCTCCATGCCGTAGTAGATCTCGTTGACGTAACCATCGGGGCAATAGGCATAGGCATGCCAGTTCGAACCCGGCGAATCCCGCCCGATGCGGCGGATCTTGGCGTTTTCCTCGAGATAGGTGACGCCGTCGATCACTTGCTGGAGGCTGCCGATCTGCCAGGAAAGCTGGTTGACCAGCGCGCCCTTGCGGGCAGGTTCCCGGATGTCGACAAGCATCTGGCTGCCGATCACCAGGGTGTGGTGATCGTGAGCGCAGCGCACGAAATAGCCGGTTGCGTGCTCCTTGGGCAACTCGGGAACGCGCTTGGTAAAGTCGTCGACATCGCTCAGCAGCAGACCGAGATCCTCGGTTAGGAAGCGGATCGTGCCGGAAAGATCGGGCGTGTGATAACCGAAGTGGCCCAGTCGCTCGATGCGGTAGGGCCGCTCGAGTTCGAGACCTCCAACAACGTAAGTCATGTGTCTGTCCTGTAGTCCGGTTCAGGCCGCGGCTTCGGGAAGCCGAGCAGTGATGGGGGCGTGCATCTGCGCGGCGAGATCGCCGATCAGCGAGGCGGCTGCCTCGTGGGCAGCGCCGCCGAAGCAGAAGAAGTCCGGGCGAATGATCGCGAGATCGACGCCGTGGCTGTTCAGGAATTCGAGGTAGACGCCGTCGCAATCGAGCACCGCGTCATGCGAGGAGGGATCGTCGAAGACTGCCACGCTCACATCGTGCTCCTTCAGCCAGGCGCGGCTCTCGGGATCGAGGGAGGAGACCAGGTCCTTGCGCGCCCAGATCTGGAATCCGGTGCCGAGCAGGTTGTCGCCTCGGCACCAGCGCACGCCGCGCCGGACCATGCCCTGCGGCGTCTTGGCGCCGGCTGCGGGGCCAAGAGTGCCATCCGCCTCGCGATGAAGAATGCCGGCGGTGAGGTTGGGCAGATCGGGCGGGCGGCGATCGCCGTCCTTGCGCATCCCGGCGTTGCGCTTTTCCGCTTCTGCCGGATCGACGATGTTGACGATGCGCGAAAGCATGTCGGAGCCCATGAGAATGGTCGTCACATGCGGCTTGCGCTCGACTTCGTAGGTATCGAGCAGGTCCTCGGCGCTGCGCCCGGCAAGCACTTCGACGAGCTTCCAGCCGAGATTGCGTCCGTCGCGGATCGCTGCACATCCACCCTGGCCCATGTAGGGAGGCATGGTGTGGGCCGCGTCGCCGGCGATGAACACCCGGCCAACCCGCCACTTTTCGGCAAGGCGCGTGTGGTAGTGGTAAACGATCTGGCGCATGATGCGCACATCATCCGGTCCGAGACCGTGTTGCTTTGTCAGGAACTCCCAGGCGACCGAAGGGACCGTGACTTCTTCGTCGGTCTCGTTTTCCATGACACGGAACTCGAGACGCAGGTAGCGCTCACCGATCGGCATGTACATGTGCGGACGCGCCGGATCCATGAAGATGGCAAGCTTGTTGAATTCCTCGGGGAGGGGGCGCTTGAGCTCCGCGTCGAAGTTCAGCCACCGCTCATGCAGGTTGAAATCGCGGACCTCGATGTTCATCGCCGAGCGCACGAAGCTGCGCGCTCCGTCGCTGCCGACCAAGTACTTGGCCCGGAAGGTCTCGGTCTCTTCGGTCGGCCTTGCGATCTCGGCATCAAAGCGTGCAGCCACGAGCGTGACCCCATTTTCGTCCTGTTCGATGCTGAGCGCTTCCCAGCCCCGGCGTACCTCGACATTGGGCATCGTCGCGACCTTGTCGGCGATCCCGCGTTCGAAATCGGGCTGGAAGATCGAAACGCGTGCCGGCCAGCCACCCATCTGTCCGGGATAGAGCACACGCATGATCGGCTCGCCCGCCGTGTCCACGAAATGGGCAGCGTCCTGAACGCAGCTTTCCTGGAAGCCGAGATCGACGTCGGCGCTGGTCGCCTGAACGACGCGGCAGCACTCGCCGTCAAGTGTGGTGAGGCGTGGCAGCGGGTAAGGCTCCGGCCAGCGTTCGAGTACAAGGACCTTGAGTCCGGCTTCACCCAGGGTCGAGGCAAGGACTTCACCCGCCGGCCCATATCCAATGATTGCAACGTCGACGTCGTGCGACACCAATCCACTCCCGTTTGCTTGTTTGCAGTTCTGGAAACCGGAATATGGAGGTGAGGATCATTGAACAACGTCGTGATCTATATTACCGTCATCACTCAGGCTGATGACCTGCCGGGATCAAAAAGGCAGGCGAAACTGGGAGAGAACCTTGCCTCAGGTGCAAGTCCAAGAAGATGATTCGGGTCGAATCGACCTCAATCTCCTGCTCGTTTTCGACATGGTCATGGTCGAGCGCCATGTGACGCGCGCGTCGTACCGTCTTGGCCTCACGCAGTCGGCCGTCAGCAATGCGCTCAACCGCTTGCGCAAGCTGTTCGACGATATGCTCTTCGTGAAAGCCGCGCGGGGCGTCGAGCCTACACAGCGCGCGCTTGCGCTCTGGCCCGAGATCCATTCGGCTATTGCGCAATTGCAGAGGTCGGTAAGGCCCGGCACTTTCGATCCGGGCGTGACCGAAGTCGAGTTCCGCATGTCGATGGTCGACCTCTCAGCGGCGCTGATGACGCCGCACATCTACACGCTGATTTCTGCCGAAGCTCCAGGCGTCAATCTCTCCTTCCTGCCGCATAACCCGGATCTGACTGCAGAGCGCCTCGTGCGCGGCGAGGTCGATTTTGCCGTCAGCATCGAGCCGCCTCGAATGAGCGTTCTTGAGGCAATGCCTTTGTGGACCGAGGAATACGTCGTCGCCGGCAGGCGCGGCCATCCCATGCTGAACCGCAAGATATCGCTTGAGGATCTGTGCAGTTACCCGCAGTTGGCGGTCAATCTCTCGGGAGCGCCTGACGCGCTCTCGCCATTCGATATCGCACTGCAGGAGAGGGGGATGAGCCGCCCCGTCAAGCTGGTGGTCAACCAGTTCCTGGTCGCGACGACGATGTTGCGAGAATCGGAGTTGCTCGCAGTGTTGCCTTTGCGCCTCGTGGTCGATGCGTTTCGTCGGAACTGGATCAGCTACCAGCCCCTTCCGTTCAAGATGCCCGAGGCGACCCTCTATCTCGTCTGGCACAAGCGCAACAACGGGCTGCCGGGCATGACCTGGCTGAAGGATATCATTCTGCGCGCGACCGCTGCCATGAACGAGGATGTGGCGCGGGAACTGGGCGAAGCGAAGGTCGCCTGACGCCAAAAAGGAAACGAGCCAGCCGAATGCGCCAACCCCGGCCCGGTGCTATCTAGTGGGAAGGGCTCGGCGTTCGGTTTAAGCAGGCAATGGGTCGCGGCGAGCGGAAATCGATAGGTTAGATCGAGCGGATCTTGATGTTTCTGAACATGATTTCTGCAGCCTCGATCTGTAGCAGGATGCGGCCTTTGTCGAGCCGGACATACTTGGTCTTATCGATGGCGTCCTGTCGCTGCATGCCGTAGAGGGCGGTGACAATTCGGCCATTGACGATGTGAGCTGCTGAATCGCCTTTGGCGATGACTTCCACGGTGTTCCATCCATCGAGTTCGTCAAACGCACCGTCGGCCCTGATCCATTGCCGCAGAGTGCCTCCAACATTTGCTTGAGGGGCATATTGCGAGTTTCCGGGCAAATCCTCAGGCCAGGATGGAAGTCCGCCAAGCGAGACCGCCTGGATCGCGCGGTGATTGATGGGCAGCGCGTCGCCGGTATTGCGATCCATGATCTGGTATTCGATCGAGTCAGGCCAAAGGAAATCAGGCCCCATCGGCGTGTGATATAGAATTCCGCTGTCTCGCTTCCACAGCATGCGCGGGTCATGGCGCCGCGTACCCCACTGGTACTCGAGACTGAGATGGTAGTCTGCGTATTCGCGGTCCGTCGCCAGATAGCCCATGCCGGCCTTGAGCGGGCCTCGAAACTTCGGACCGAGGATATGAATGATACCGTGCTCGACAACGGCAGCGTCGTCGCGGTCGGTCGCGCCGACGCCGTTCTGAAAAAAACGTCCAGCCGGAAAGATCGTGACCGTTGAAGAGGGGGCGCCAGTCCGGCGCGTCGGCGGGCCCGCCGGACGAATGAGCCGGCTTCCTGGTTGCAGCCTCGATCCCTGATCCTGTTATGAGCCCGGTGGCGGCCATCGGGCCAAGTGCTTCTCTCCTGGTCGGTTTCATGGATCATAGCTCCTCTCGCATGCGGACGAGATCGCGATCTCGTGCGCACACAGGTTCTCTCTCGGCAGGGCAAGGCGCCGCCGCGGATCGTTATCCGACTTCAGCGTAGTCCTTTTGGGCTAAACGCTGGCAGCAATCCCCATCAGGCGCGCGTTGAGAGCGCGGTCGCTGCCGCTGCTGGCGAAATCGTCGAAGGCCCGCTCGGTGACGCGGATGATGTGATTTGCAATGAACGGCGCTCCCTCTGCGGCGCCTTGCTCGGGGTGCTTGAGCGCGCATTCCCATTCAAGCACGGCCCAGCCATTGAAGTCGTATTGCGCCATCTTCGAGAAGACCTGCCCGAAATCGACCTGCCCATCGCCCAGCGAACGAAAGCGTCCCGGCCGGTCCACCCAGCTCTGGTAGCCACCGTAGACGCCGACGCGGCCATTGGGGCGGAACTCGGCATCCTTCACATGGAAGCACTTCACGCGCTCGTGGTAGATGTCGAGGAAAGCCAGATAATCGAGCTGTTGCAGCACGAAGTGCGAAGGGTCGTAGAGAATGTTGGCGCGCGGGTGATTGCCGACGCGATCGAGGAACATCTCGAAAGTCGCCCCGTCGTGCAGGTCTTCGCCGGGATGCAGTTCGAAGCCGATATCGACGCCGTTCTCGTCGAACACATCGAGGATCGGTTTCCAGCGCCGCGCCAGTTCGTCGAAGGCATCCTCGACCAGACCCGCCGGGCGCTGCGGCCAGGCGTAGAAGTAGGGCCATGCTAGTGCACCGGAGAAGCTCGCCTGCGTGGTCAGGCCAAGACGGCGGCTGGCCATCGCGGCAAGCTTCATCTGCTCGACGGCCCATTCCTGCCGCGCCTTGGGATTGCCGCGCACATGCGGGGCGGCAAAGCCGTCGAACTGGACGTCATAGGCCGGATGAACGGCGACAAGCTGGCCTTGCAGGTGCGTCGACAGCTCGGTGATGGCGAGGCCCTTGTCGGCCAGCATACCGGTGATTTCGTCGCAGTAGGTCTGGCTTTCGGCGGCCTTTTCCAGATCGAACAGCCGGGTGTCGTTGCTGGGGATCTGCAAGCCCTTGTAGCCAAGCCCGGAAGCCCAGTCGGCGATGCTCTCCAGCGTGTTGAACGGCGCTTCGTCCCCTGTGAACTGGGCCAGGAAGATGGCGGGGCCTTTTATAGTTTTCATGGGTTCTCTCGCTTCGGTCAGGCGGGGAACGCGGTCCAGCCGAGGTCATCGCGGCTGGCGCGCACGGCAAGGTCGATCAGGCGCATTCCGCGCAGGCCATCAGGCATGCCGGGAACCAGAGAACCCGGCTCGCCGCGCAGCTGCTTCGTGAAATCGCGATAGAGGTTGGCGAAGGCTTCGAGATAACCCTCCGGATGGCCGCCCGGCGTGCGGCTGGCGGCCACCGCATCCGCACCAAGGCCGGGATCGCCCGCCTGCACCAGTTCGGTCCGGCCATCGAGTTGGTAAAGGCGCAGCTCGTTCGGGCTCTCCTGCCGCCAGCAGAGCCCTCCCTTCTCGCCATAGACACGCAAGGCAAGGCCATTGCGTTCGCCCACGGAGATCTGGCTAGCGAGGAGCGCGCCGCGCGCTCCGTTCTCGAAGCGCAGCAGGATCTGGCAATCGTCGTCGAGCACGCGGCCCGGCACCACTGCACCAAGGTCGGAGAGGAGGCGCGTCACTCGAAGACCGGTCACGAACTCTGCCAGTTGGAAGGCATGGACACCGATATCGGCAATGCACCCGCCGAGCCCGGCCCGCGCGGGATCGACGCGCCATTCTGCCTGCTTGCCCTCGGCCTCGGCGGCGAGCCAGCCTTGCGGATATTCGACCACGACCTTGCGGATCGCGCCGAGCGCGCCGCCCGCAATCCGCGCCCGTGCTTCGCGCACCAGCGGATAGCCGGAATAAGTGTAGGTCAGCGCGAAAGGTAGCCCTGCATCGGCAACCAGCGCGGCCATTTCCTCGGCCTCGGCTAGAGTGGCGGTGGCAGGCTTGTCGCAGATCACCGGCACGCCTGCCGCAAGCGCGGCCTTCACGGCGGGAAGGTGATGGAAGTTGGGCGTCGTTACTGCAACGAAATCGATCCCGTCCTCGCGTGCTGCCTCTGCGCGCAGCATCGACTCGATGTCGGCGTAGGCGCGCGCAGGGTCAATCCGATAGCTCTCGCCCGCTTGGTGGGAGCGCTCGGCGTCGCTGCTGAAAGCGCCGGCGACGAGCTCGATTTCGCGGTCGAGTTCGGCAGCGATGCGGTGCACGGGGCCGATGAAGGACCCGGGGCCGCCGCCGACCATGCCCATCCGCAACCGCCTCACAGAGCGTGCTCCTTCATGCGAGAGACCGCTGCATCGCAGGCCCGGGCGGTCAGCGCCATGTAGGTCAGCGAGGGGTTCTGGCACGCCGTCGAGCTCATGCAGGCGCCATCGGTAACCAGAAGGTTCGGTACGTCGTGAGCCTGGTTCCAGGCGTTGACCACCGACTTGGATGGATCGTTGCCCATGCGGGCGCCGCCCATTTCATGGATCGAGGAGCCGCCTGGATCGGGCTCGGCCGAGCTCATGACGACAGTGCAACCTGCTGCCTCGAGCATCTTGCGAGCCTCGGCTTCGGCATCGCGAAGCGCTGCCTTTTCGTTTTCGCCGTAGCGGAAACTGATCTCGACTTGCTCGAGGCCGTAAGGGTCCTTGATCTCCGGATGAAGGGTGATGCGGTTGTCGGCATTGGGCATGCATTCGGCAAAGGCCCCGAGGAACAGCGACCACTCGCCGGGTCCCTTGAGCTCTTTCTTGAGTTCGGTACCGAGGCCCGCCATGTCGCCGCCCCGTTTCCATCCGCGCCGGGAAGCGGCGCCCTGGAACATGTAGCCGCGATGGAAGCTCTGCTGATCGTCGCCAACATTGCGGAAGCGCGGGATGATGATGTTGTTGGGGCGATTGCCGAAATAGCTGCGGTTGTCGATGCCGTGGACAAGGCCGACCGCCGCGGTCGAGGACGCGTGGTCCATGAGGTAGCGACCCAGAACGCCGCTCGAGTTGGCAAGGCCGTTGGGGAAGCGTTCCGAGCGCGAGCGCAGCAGAATGGCGTTGGTGTTGATGGTCCCGGCGTTCATCATGATGAGCTTGCCGGAGTAGGTCTCGCGGACCCTGGTCTTGGTGTTGAGCGTACGCACGCCGGTTGCTCGTCCGGAAGCCGGATCGTACTCGATCGATTCCACGATGGTGTCGGTCAGCAGTGTAAGCAGGTTCGTGTTGCGGGCTGCGGGCAGGGTCGAGGACTGGGTCGAGAAATAGGCGCCGTACGAGCAGCCGCGACCGCAGAGCAGACGTTTCTGGCACGGGCCGCGATCGCCCACTTGCTTCGTGATGTTCGAAGAGCGGCCCATGATCATCCGGCGGTCCGGGAACTTGGCTTCCATAGCCTCCTTCACCACCTTTTCGGCGGCGCGCATCTCCATCGCGGGCAGAAAGTGGCCGTCCGGGAGCACTTCCAGCCCTTCCGTGGACCCGGATACACCGATGAAGTCCTCGACATGGTCGTACCACGGCGAAAGGTCGGCATAGCGGATTGGCCAGTCGACGCCGTGGCCGTCGGCCTTGTTGGCGCCGAAGTCGATATCCGACCAGCGATAGCACTGGCGGCCCCAGATCAGCGATTTGCCGCCGAGCTGGTAGCCGCGGAACCAGTCGAAGCGCGTTCCTTCGGCCTGCTGGTAGGGGTTCTCCTTGTCGTTCACCCAGTGATCCTGCGTGTATTCGTTGAAGAACATCGTCTTCTGGCTCTGCAGGAAATATTCGCGCTTGTAGAGATTGGCATCGCCAAACCCCTGGAAGGGCATATCCCACGGGGCTTTCATCTCGTTGGTGTAATCGGTCTGGTGCTCGATCATGCGCCCGCGTTCGATCATCAGGACCTTGAGCCCGCGCTCGGTGAGTTCCTTTGCGGACCATCCGCCGGTGATGCCGGAGCCAACGACAATGGCATCAAACTGCTCGAATCTAATGTCCATCAGAACACATTCTCTACCCAATAGTTTGACAGGTACGGGACTTGGTTGACGTCGACGTCCGCGCGGTAATCCTCGCCCGCAATCAGCTGGAAATGAAGTTCGTGCGCGCCGCCCGTTTCGGTGGTGTAATAGCTGCACACGATAGCATCCTTCACGATCCGCCAGAGGTGCTGCTCGAGCGGTTCGCTGAGCGCTGCGGGACCGTCAGCACCTGCCGAGGTCTGCGAGACGGGAGGCCTGCGGTGTGAGAAGGTCTCCTTGTCGAGAGCCTCGAGCGCGCGAAGCTGTTCCTCCGGGCTGGCCGTATCGAAGAAGCGGCCGGGAACGCGCCGATCGAGGAACGAGGCCAACATGCCGAGCGTTCCCCCGTCACCGCCGAACAGGCCATGTACGAAGGCGTTGGGCAGGAACTGTGCGACGCCGGCCCCAGTGGCGCCTGCGGTTTCTGTCGCCGGCAACACGATGTCACATACCCTCGATACGAACAGGGGAGAAGCTGCGCGCGCGGCAAGAACAGGCTCGGCCGTCATTGCACCGCGCACGAGCAGCCCTCCACCGAAGATGGCGAGCCCGCCAAGGCCCGCCAGCTTCAGCACATCGCGCCGCTGAGTCCCGATCCGGGTACCGGACGCAGCCTCGTTCACGGCTGGATCTTGTCCAGAATGCGGCGGGCGAGGGCATGGTGACGGCGTATCTTGTCGAAGCCGTCGGCATCGTTCCACATGTGCCCCTCGTACTCGCTGGACATGAAGCCATCGTACCCGGCCTCGACGAATACGGGGAGGATTTCCTCATAGTCGACGGCGATTTCATCGCCGTTGTCGTCGAAATCGAAGAACTTGCCATGCACGTGGATGACCTGGTGCATGATGTCGGCCCAGCTCTTGGGCAGCGCCCTCGAGAACAGACCGAAGATGATCACCAGCGACATAATGTGGCGATCGTTGAAGCCGCGCTCGCGTGCATCGGCTATGTAGGCATCGCGCCGGACGTAAGGCTCGCCGTCCTTGATCCAGTAGTCCTTGGCGAGCGCGATCAGGTCTGCCGGCACACCGTTCTGCATTTGCGCTTCGAAGAAGCTTGGCGGTACGGCGCGGGCGGTGGCGCCAAAGTCCGGGATGAAGCCGACATGGCTCGAATTCACCCGGTCATACATCTTGCGATATGCAATGATGTCGGGATGGTTCGCGTGGTGCGGGGCGTGGACTTCCAGGCCGAGCTTCACGTCGAGTTTCTCGGCGGTGGGCACCAGACGTTCGATAACGGAAGGGCCTGCAGGGTACTGATAGCGGACCAGCGGGAAGCCGAGCTTGGCTGCGGCTTCGAGCTGGCGAACATGGTAGGCGAAGCTTTCGTCCTCGGTCATCGGACGATCTGGATCGATGCGCAGATCTGCATTGATGCCGAGGCACGAGGGAATGAGTCCGGTCTCGTCGATCAGTCCCTTGAAGTGTTCTGCAAACTCATCGGAGACCTCGGGAAATCCGCGGATGCTCTGGAAGCCCACGACTTCGAGGCCGGGGCCGATACCCTCGGCGGCCACTTTGCGGACCAGTTCGTCGAAGGTGTACTCGCGGGCATGAAATTGGGTGGTGAGGCTGTAGAGGGTCGTGCCCAGCTTCAGTCCCCGGGAGGTAACGGTGGTCATGGCGGGTTCCTCAGTTCGCAGTCAGGGTCTTGGTCGTCTTGACGATGCGATTGAGCCCCTGGATGTAAGGGGGGCGCACTGCGATCGTGACCGAGACTTCGTGTTCGGTTCCACTGGCGACAGGTTCGTGGTCGACATGCAGCAGGGCGCTGTCGAGAACATACCACCAGTCATCGGTTCTGGGGCGGAGCTGGTCGAGGCGAAGGTTTTCCCCGTTCAACTCGAACGAAACCTTTTCGCGTTCGATCGTCTCGCCATCGAGGACGACCTCGACGACTTCGACAACCGAGAGCGGGAGGGTGCGATACCAGGGAAGGCGCACATCCACATCGAAGCCAGTCGAGGTGCCGGTAAGGCCACCATCGCTGACCACGCGATGATCCATCATTGTCTTGTTCCTTAGTTAGAAGAAGGTGCCTCGGCGCTGTGCTCGAAGCGATAAAGCGACATGACGACGATGAACCCGACCATCAGTATGGCCTGGCCACCGTAGAAGACCCAGCGCAGGGCCGTATTGGCGCTCTCGGACGGCGCATGCGGCGAGTATCCGGCGAGGCCGAGCGCATAGGCGGTGACGGCGATGCCGACTGCCATACCGAGTTTGGTTGCGAAGCTGACCGAGGAGGAAAGCAGGCCCTCGGCGCGTTCACCGTAGCGCTCGTCCTGGTACTCGACTGCATCGGCGGCCATGATGAACGTCGTTGCCGCAAGAATGCCGCCTACGACATTCGTCACCGCGAAAATCGCGACGAACAGGGGGATGTTGTGCTCGACGAAGGGCAGGGTGAGAAACAGTGCCAGCGTCACGCTGTTCGCGATGATATTGCCGCGCCGCTTGCCGAAGCGCAGCAGGAACAGTCCCGAGACGAGGCCACCGATCAGGATGGCTACCGACATTAGCGGAAGCGCGATCGAGACCACGCCCGGATTGCGCAGCACATCCTTCGCCAGATAGACGAAGCTCGAGACCATCACGCCGATCTTGATGAAGATCAGCATCGCGGCAGCAAAGGTCAGGCGCCAGATCGGATTGGAGACCATCTGCCGGATGCTGGCGGAAATCGGGCGGCCTTTGCCGGTGGCCGCGCGCGAGTGGCGTTCGCGGCAGTTGCGGAAAGTGATGAGGAAGATGCCCGTCGTTGCCAGGCCTAGGATCGCGGCAGTGGCCGTGAAGCCGAACTGGCGATCGCCTTTCCCGATCATCCCGACCAACGGCATCGCCGCGCCGTAAGCGACGATCGAGGCGATCGAAGAGCCCATGGCGCGGAAACTGCCGAGCTGCGTTTTCTCGCGCGGATCCTTCGTCAGCATCGGCTGCATGGCGCTGTAGGGCACGTAGAGCAAGGCATATAGGATGCCGAGGACCGTGAACGTCACGTAGGCGTAGACAAGCTTGAGCGTCGGGCTGACATCCGGCACCGAGAACGTCGCAATCGTCATGAGCCCGAATGGCAGCGCCGCCCACAGAAGGTAAGGTCGGGCCTTGCCGAACCGGCTGCTGGTCCGGTCGACGAGAAGGCCGACAATGGGATCGATCGCGGCATCGGCTACCCGGGTGACCAGCATCAGCGTGCCGAGTGCGGCAACGGGCAGGAGAGCAACGTCCGTGTAATAGAGAAGCAGGAAGCCGGTGACCATGTTCCAGGCCAGATTGGCGGCAATCTCGCCGCCGCCGTAGCTCAGCTTCTCGGTCATCGTCAGCTTGGCGCTTGGCGCCGCAGACTGACGCGGGTGTTCAACGGGAGGCATTGCCGAAGCGGTCAAGGAAGCGTTTTGGTTCACGAGCAAAGGGCCGATCCTGAAGGGGAATTCGTAAGGTTCACGAATGTGGGCAGCGCGCCCGGAGCAATGCGCGGCCGTTTTGCGTGCTCGACAGCCGCGGCGAGCTGCGCTGGAATGCGCGCGCGCTATCGGGACCATTGGTCAAAAGGGCTGCCATCTCATCTCTCCGTGCGCCTTTACGTCCTGTGGCTTTATGCCACGGGCAGGACCTGCGCTGGCCCGGCTGGATCAGTTGAGCGAAGCCCAGGGGAGGACTCAATAGCCTCACACGCATTACGATTATCACTGGGAGTGATGACGGTGTGTCGTATTCCGGCGCAATCGGGGCAGACCCGCAGTCGATCCGCGAAAAAATGGCAGGAAACGCGGGGGTTCTGAGCGCGGAAGGGTGTTGCCCTATACCTCCGCACTAGCGGTTGCCTCGTGCGGAATGTGTTGCGCCGTGCGAAGAAAGGGGACGCCTTGGCGCCCTCTTTCCCAGATATTCGCCGGCCGCAGCGCGCTTACCAGTTGAGGCGTGCTCTGATTCCGTAAGTTCGGGGCGCCAGCGGACTGCTGGTGAAGACCTCGAGCTGGTCGTTATAGGCACTTTGGCCGAACGGCCGGTTGTTCTCGATGTTGTTGACGTATACGGAAACCGACCAGTCCGATTTTTCGGGAGCGAACTCGATCGAGGCGTTACTCATGAAGTAGGATTTCTGCTCGCTGACGCCTTTCAGCATCTCGAAGCCGATTACGCTTGCCGACTGGTAGTGGGTTTCCGCCGACAGAACGATGCGGTAGTCACCGAGCGGCACGGTCTGGTCGATGCCGCCGTTGAGCGTCCATTTGGGCGAACGAAGTGCCCGGAAGCCAGAGCAGTCCACCTTTGCGAGCGATGCGCTAACAGCTTCCACCGGGCATCCGGTTACCACGGGGCCGTTGGTTGTCGGAGCTTCGTAGGTGAATTCGTCATACTTCGCGTCGAGGTATTGCGCATCAAGATGCAGCTTCGTGTTCGTAAGGGCCCTCAGCTGCGCCGAGACCTCGAAGCCCTTGTTGGTCGAGCTCCCTGCATTCTCGGTGATGAAAACCTGCGCGCCGTTGATGTCGGTCGCGAAATGGGAGATCTGCTGATTGCGGTATTTCCAGAGGAACGCCTCGAAATTGAGTTGGAGGCGGCCGGAGAAGAAGCGGTTCTTCGAGCCTATCGTGTAGGCATCGATGGTCTCTGGCCCGTAGCTGTTGTTGAGCAGCGCGAAGGCGAAGCCGCCCGCATGGAAGCCGTTTTCGAAGCTTGCATAGAGCATCGATTCTGCCGCCACATCGTATTCGACGGCCGCCCGGAACGTCGTCTTGTTGGTCGTGAGATGGTCGTCGACCGGAATTGGCCCAAGCTGATAGATTGTATGGGCGGCATCAGCGCTCGGCTGGATGAAGACGGAGGGCGGGCCGGCCGCGACCTGGACGAGGTTCATCTTGGAGATCACGTCGGCGACGCTGGGACCGAGCACGAAGAACGGAGCATTGGGACAGGCCGGGATCGGCACCGTCGGTGCGGTGCAGATATTGAGAAATACGTTGCTCACGCCGTCGAAACGCTTGCGCTCATGAGTGTAGCGTATCCCGCCGACGAACCGTAGATTGTCGGTCGGGGCAATGGTCAGGCGGCCGAATCCGGCGGTCGAGGTCGTTCCGGTCTTGAGGTTCTGCAACGAGGTGAGCGAGTAGATGTTGAACTGATACTGGCTCGAGATATTTTCGTCGTAGTTGTAGGCGCCGACTAGCCAGCGGATCAAACCTTCGTCGGGGCCAGCAAGGCGCGCTTCGAGGCTGAACTGGTTGTCCTTCTGTTTCGTGTACGCCGGGAAGCCGACGCCGAAATCGAGCCCGTTGAGATCCGACCACCGCGTCGCCGCAAGCACAGTCAGCTTCGCGAACCCGAGGTCGGCGCCCAGCTCGCCCTTGAAACCCCAATAGTCGTTGTCGGTGAACGGCTGTTCGACAATGCCCTGGCCAAAGCGGCCACTCAAGAACGAGTACTGGCCTTCGAAAATGGCAGAGCTCAGCGGATCCTTGAGGCCGATCCTGCGCGATACCGGCGATGTGGTCGTCGTGCCGGAAAGCGGATCGATATAGGCGGAAATCACTGAGCCGTTCCCGTTCCCGCCGTCGTGGGCGTAGTCCGCCGAAAAGCGAATGCTGAATGCGTCGCTGGGTTCCAGGAGCAGCTGCGTGCGCATTGCCCAGCTCTTGGCATCGTTCGTTCCATCCGAGAGATAGCCGTCGTGGCGGTTCAGCGTTCCAGCAACGCGCAGAGCTGCGATCTCTCCGAGCGGGACATTGACAGCGGCGTCGAGCTTCAGGTCGTTGTAGTTTCCATATCCTGCGCCAACGCTGCCCTCGAAAACGCCGAGATGGGGTTTGGCGGGAATGACATTGATGGCGCCCCCGGTCGCATTGCGGCCATAAAGCGTGCCCTGCGGGCCTTTGAGAACCTCGACCCGCTCAAGATCGAAGAAGGTGTTGCGCATCGAAGTCGGCCTGCCGATGTAGATGCCGTCCACGTTGAAAGCGACGCCCGGATCGGTGTAGCTGTTGGCCGAAAGCGTGCCAACGCCGCGAATGAAAAGCGACTGGGCACCGGCTCCGGTCTGGCTGATCTGAAGAGCAGGAACTACAGCGGTCAACTGGGTTGGATTGGTGACCCCGGCATTGGCAATGTCATTGCCGCTTACGACATCGATGGGAACGGCCGCCCTCTGGAGACTTTCCTGTCTGAACTGTGCAGTGACCACAATTTCGTCGAGCGAAACGGTTTCGTTCGATTGAGCTTCTGTAGTAGTCGTTTGCGCTAGAGCCGTATTCGGCAGAATGATTGCCGCAGCACTAGTCGCTGCGAAAATCCCAATTCGCATAACCTCTCCCCTAGGTGATGATCGGGGCGCTTATTCATTATTGCCCCTAGGAAGAGATCGCCTATCCAACGCCTATTAATCAATTGGCTGCTCGCTGATATTGCTTATTGATTGGAGTGATAATCCTCTGTTTCCGCACAGATCGACTGTAAGTGCGGCCAGTGACGCAGCACTCTGGTCTGCATTCTCTTCTATCCGGCGGGGCCAGCGAGCCCACTGTCGACTTTGAGCCCAGGCAGCTTTGGAACTCCGTTGGCCTTGGCACTGGCTCTCAACATAGTGACGATGTTCTAGCATCGACCCTAGCGTTACATCAGCTTTTTAAGGGCATGATCGACCCGGTGGCTTGCAAAGGCCCGCGCTGGTAGCGCGCGGCGTCGCGCGTCGATCGATTAACCATCGACGACTGGCCTTCTTGCGCCGTCGAACCGCGACAGCACGCCTGGAGCCGCAAGCCGCTAGAGTTCCTGTTGCAAGGGGTTGGCCTCTGGGGAGGTCGCCACCAAGACGAGGCGCTGAACCATTTCCTAGTCTGGCGCGATTATCGGTCCGACAGTCAGTGGGCGTTGGAGGCGGCGTTGTGGCCGGTGGGAAGCGAACTGGGGCCGACAGCGCGCCAACCTCTGGTATGCCGCTCGAGAGGAACGCCGCACTCGTCGCAAAGCGCGAGATAATGGTCATTCTTGCCCCGCGAAAGGGATACGGGTGATGGCTTGTGCCGGCCGATCAGGCAGAAAATCGACATGACCGGACAATACTGCAAAACCGGCCAGGTCGGGCAGGGGGAGTTTCTCCACAGCTTGTGGATAGCGTGGATAATTGTGTCTCGGTCGCTTTAAGTGTTCGCATTCGGGACTGACGTGCGGCCCCCGTCAGTGGAGGGAAGGCCTTGTGTAAGCGAAATCCCGTGGACCTGTCGAACTATACGATCTTTCCGGCGTCTCTTGGTGCCTCGCCCGGTATCTGCGTCAGCGAGGGACGCTGTTGATGACGTGAGGCTCACGTTGTGCGACGCCGAGCCGAGGTCGATGGAAATGGGCATGAACCCGTCTGTCCAGCGGTGGCAATGGGTTCGTGTTCTTTTTCGGTTCCCGCACCATGGCCAGTCGCAAGGGCGGGATGTGCCTCCTGTCTTCCGCATTTCGCGGAGAGATGAGGATTTGCAGATGGAGCCGGGCGGACGTGCTGAGAGCAGCGCGATGTGGATGGGGGGAGAGGGAGAGAGGGAGAGAGGGAGAGAGGGAGAGAGGGAGAGAGGGAGAGAGGGAGAGAGAGAGAGAGAGAGCGAGGAAGAGAGGCTCCTGCAAATTTCCGCGTGGCTTGTGCAGTATCCCGTGTTCGTGACCTTGCTCCGAATTCAGCCGGCGAGGTTCAAGGAATGCAGCCCTTGAGCTGGCGAAAAAAAAGCCGGCCATGAAGGCCGGCTGGAAAGTCTTTGGGAGAGGATGCCTGAAAGGCACGCGCCATATGTGGTAGATGTCGCTTCTCGGCAATTGCGCAAAGCGCAAGCAATGTTGCTTATCCTGGTTGCGTTTTCCGATACAGCCGACTGGCCGTGATCGAGCTGCGATAAATCGATCATGATACGATCCCGGCTTCCCTTTCCAGAGCCGATCGAACCTTTCCAGCGCCCTCGAATTGGCATCGAGGTGCGGCGTCGCCCGAGCGACTTCGCCGTACCGGAGCATTGCCGTGCCAACAGGGTGGGAGTGGGCATTCATTGTGGTCACTACCAAAACGAAACGGAGCAGTAGCCGCAATTGTGAATGGAAAAACGAATGCCCAATTCACTCATGAATTTGATTGTCTGACAATCGCTACTTTCGAGAAGCGTGCGTAGAAGAAAGATTGTGTGATTGAATTAAATTGTCTATGATGTTGATATTCGAAGACTTATCCATGATGACAAGATTTTAATAGTCCAAGTATGTACAGGGTAGATCCGTTTGGACAGTGTGAAACGCGCGCGTCTGAACACGACCGGCCCTCTGCCTTCACCCGCGCATCTTTGAAAGCTTGATGAGGGGATTGATTGGCGATTTGCCGAACCCTGCGAGGTGCGACTTTCCATGGATTTGAGGCAAAATGACCGAGGACCCTCCCGATCCCCCAGAATCGGGCGCCGAGTACCGGGATGGGCCGCATGCGGAAGACCATGCCGCCGGCTTGGCGCGCCTTTTGCAATCGATCTACGAGGAGTTGGCTGCACGGCTTGAGTTTGACCTAGGATCGCGCGAGGCTGCGCAGGACGCCCTTCAGGACTCCTGGATAAGGCTTTCGGTTGGGCCCGCGATCGGACCGGTGCGCAATCCCCGCGCCTACATCCGCAGGATGGCGCACAATCTCGGACGCAACAGGCTCCGGGGAACCGCACGCTACTCCCTCATGGCCTCGTCAATGGTGGCGGGCCTTGCCGATCCGGCTCCCGACCCCGAACGGATCGCTGCCGATCGGCGCGATCTGGCGGTGGTTTTCGAGGCGATCGCAGAGCTGCCCGAGCAGCGGCGGACGATCTTTCTCGACAGGTTCCGGGACGATCTCTCCCTCGACGAAATCGCCCGCTTGCGAAAGCTCCATCGCCGTACCGTCCAGAAGGAATTGCACCGCGTTTCGCAATTCCTTCGCGAACGGCTGCAGCGCGAGTCCTGAAGCGTCGGGCGCGGCGCCGCAGAGAAGGCGGCGGCCCAAATATATTTTCCGGGCATGGGCGCATCGATGCCTTGCCGAGTGTCAGGGGACGGGAAACACAGGGCCTCCTCCGATGCCGGGGCGTTTGCACGCTAGCGGCCGGTGGTGGCCGCAGAGTGGCAGGTCGATCCCACGGTGGGAAGACGGTGGCACTTGCAACCCCACGGAGGTCGCTATGGCGGCTTGGAACGCATGACCGCGGGAGCATCCCGCATCGTGCCTGGTGCAGATGCTGCAGCCCTTTGCGGTCCTGCGGCGGGACGTATTGTCGGACCGGACAGCGTCGGCCTGGGCGCGGCTACCTCAGCAAACGCCGCGCGCGCCGCGCCCGCTTCCGAGCTCAGGCATCATTCGCGGCGGCGACAATCTTTATCTCATGCGCGGGCGTCATGGTCAGGGGAAGGTTCATGCCGTCACAGCCCTGAATGCCGGGTGCGATCCCTTTGTCCTGACGAGGCACAGTGCCGCGACCGCGCGCCGTGCCGTGGATACGTTGTCGCGGGCCCCTCCCGGCGGCCGATGCTCGCCGATTGGCAAGTGAAGACTGCGACCCAATTTCTGCGCGCGAAGTTGCCGGAGCAAGTCTCCATCAAGCAAGTCGCCGGAGTGTGTCACCTCTCGCCGTCCTATTTCATCAAGGCTTTCGCCCAGACGGTCGGACTTTCGCCTTATGCATGGCTTATAGCGCAGCGCGTCGAGAAGGCGTGCGGCCTGCTCGGCGAAAACAAGCTACCCCTTGCGCAGATCGCCCTTGAATGTGGGTTTGTGGATCAAAGCCATCTTACGAAAGCTTTCGTGAAGCGAACCGGCATCACTCCTGCGCGCTGGCGTCAAGCTCGGGTTCAGGAGACTGGCGAGGCGGAAACTCGGGACCCGGAAACTCGGAACTCGGAAGCTCGAAGTGGCGAAACTCTGGCCGGGGAAGATCGCGCCCTGGAACCTCAGGTCCAGGAGGCTCAGGCCCGGGAAGTCCAGACCCGGGAAGCCCAGACAGAGGAACGCCCGAGGCCGGAAGACTTGATCCCGCAGACAGGCAGGCAGAGTGCGGGTTACAATCTGCGCGCCTGCTTCGGACGCGTGTGCGAGTGCAGGGACGAGAAATGAGCCTAAGGGAAGTAGTGCCGCCCGCTTCGCCTTGCGCGCGCTTACGTGCTTGTGCGGACGGCCCGCTCTTGAATTCGCCTCGCGCACTGGTTCGCGTTGGCAGCGAGGCAATACCTGCTACTGGCTCCCAAAGGACTGCGCGAGGACGATGTCCGGTGACAAGGATGCCGGAGGGGCAGTCCAGGCGGGCGACCGCCTCAATGCCGCACCGGGATGCGTACATTTCCGGTGAACGGCGTCACCGAAACCGCGGCGCCGATCCGGGAAGCAACCCAGGCCCGAAAATTGTCGCTTCCTGGGAGGCACTAGTCTAGATCATTGGCATGACGCCGCGTCCTGGCGCGCCGTCTCCCGGAGCTTTAGAATTGACGTCGTCCTTATCCGAACTGAGCGCGCTTGACCGCCTGTTCTCCTCTGCCGTTTTCCAGGAAATGGCGAGGAAGGGGCGCTCGCCCTTGTTCAGCCGCCTCATGCACCAGGCAGGCGTAGCGGAGCGCTGCGGGAGGGACGCGACTGTCGGTTCGGCATTCGATACCGCCTTCGCGCGCCTGAAGACCGCTGGGAGCCGGAACGAATACGTCTACCGCGCGGCGGTCACCAAGAACGTCCTTCTCGGCAAGCATTCGCTGCGCACCGCCTCGATGCTCAACGAGGTGCGCGCCGGTGAGTGCAAAGCGGATCTCGTCATCCTGAACGGCACAGCCAGCGTCTACGAGATCAAGTCGGAACGCGATTCTCTAGCGCGCCTCGTCAACCAGGTCGCCAACTACAAGCGCGTCTTTGCGACCGTGAATGTCATTGTCGGCGAGGACCATGTCGAGGGTGTCCAGCGCGTGCTGGACGGTGATGTCGGCATCCTCATGCTTTCCCGGCGCTACCGGATAACCCAAGTGCGCGAGGCCGTGGATGCGCCCGAGCGGACTTGTCCTGCAACCATCTTCGAGACCCTGCGATCCGCCGAGGCCGTGGCCGTCTTGAAGTCGCTCGGCATCGCCGCGCCCGATGTTCCGAATACGCGGCGTCATGCCGTGCTCCGCGCGCTGTTTTCCGAGCTGGACCCAGCCGACGTCCACCGCGAAATGGTCAGGACGCTGAAACGGACGCGTTCGCTGGTGCCTCTGGCGGAGCTCGTTGCGCGACTTCCGGTCTCGCTGCAAGCTGCGGCGCTTTCGATACCGGTCAGGCGCGGCGATCACGACCGCGTCGTCAGCGCGGTCGAAACACCTCTCGAAATTGCGATGGAGTGGGCATAAACCGGCGATGTACTATCCCTATTTTCGCGGCAAGCAGTTCGAACTCATCACCATTCGTGAGACAGCGGGGGTAATGGCACAAGCGGGATTTGTGCCGATCATCGAACCGGTCAAGGAGACCCTGAAGGGGCTTCACAAGGCCTTGCAGACGGTCTGCGAAGCGGGCGGCAAGGCGATCGTCATCGTCAACCCATACGTCGGCGACCACCAGGAAAACGGGATCGGCATTTCCGGTCTCCTGGCCCAGGAGTTTGCAGACAATGCCGCGATATCGGCAGGCATCCTTCTTCGGGACGGCATGAACCTCGATGATGCCTACGCGCTTTTCGAAGCGCACGCCGCGCACGATCCGGTCTTCGTCCATGCCGGTTTCGGGGACCAGAAGGCTCTGGCCGACCAGCTTGGCGCCGGCCTCAAGGACACCCGCCACGTATTCATCGAGAAGCATGCAAGCACGCTCTATCGCAAGCCCTTTGCGGACGCGATCCGGGTGCTGGTCCGCGATGGCTTCGAGCGCCTCAAGAACTCCGAATATGCCAAGATCCCTTCGGAAGAGTTTTCCGAACTCCACATCACCTACGGCGATCTGGGCATGAAGGGCTTCGGCGATTTCCTGATGGTAGGCGACAGCTACTCGGAAGGCGGCGGTCCAGCCTATGCAGTCGCGATCCACCTCACGTACATCGACCCCGAGCGCGACGACGTGATGTATATCTACCATTTCGTCTCGACCACGAACGACACCCCGACCGACCCCGCCGGCAAGTTCGGACAGGCACTGGAAAAGCTGATCGCCAAGCTTGAGAGCGGCAATTCCAAGCTTCTGGAAACCTCGGCGATCAAGGAATTTCGCGATCTGCACGCCAAGGGCCACTTCCCCGGGCTTGGCTACGTCAAGAAGCTCTCGATGAACCATCACATCGAGACACTTGCCGACTTTCTTTCCTGAGGCGGGCCGTGGCCAAGCGTCAGTGCTGCCCGGAATGTTTCGGCGACCACCATTTGCGCGATCACGTCTTCCCGTTCCTTGGGGCGACCGGAGGGCAATGCGACTATTGCGGGACCGAGGATGTCTTGCTGATCGAACCTTCCGCTCTGGCGGATTGGTTCGGACCTTTGATCAGCGTCTATGAGCCGCACGAAGACGGCGAACCGATCGCCGACTGGCTGAAGCGGGACTGGCAGCTGTTTTCCCATCCAAGGATGGATGCGGCGCACACCAAGGAACTGCTTGCCGACATTCTCGATGACGGCCAAATCGTACGAGGAAAGTTCATCCCCTCGCCAAGCTACAAGAGCGAGGCGCTCATGCAGTGGGAGACCCTGCGTGATGAGATGATGTACCAGAACCGCTGGTTTCTGGACGTCAGTTTCGACAAGGACCGATTGGCCCAGCTCCTGGATTATCTCGTTGCGACGGACTTGCCGACGCAGTGGTTTCGCGCCCGTATCCGCACCGGCGATGTCAGTTATCAGATTGCGGAAATGGGGCCGCCGCCCAAGCGCCTGGCGAGCCACGGCAGGGCGAATCCCGCCGGCATTCCCTACCTCTATCTCGGCTCTACCGCCACCACGGCCGCAGCCGAAGTGCGGCCGCATACAGGCGAGATCGCCTGCGTCGCGAACTTCGAGGTTCCGCCGATCCGTGCCGTGGATTTGCGAGCGCCGCGCAAGGGCGTTTCTCCATTCATCGTGCAGGATCCAAGGCCGATAGGCCAGCTTCGAGCGGACCTGCCGCTCCTTGAGCGTCTTGGTGAGGAGCTTACGCGTCCGGTTCTGCCATCGGGCGCGGCGATCGATTACATTCCGAGCCAATATCTGTGCGAGTTCATCAAGAAGCTCGGGTTCGACGGCGTCGTCTATCGCAGCTCGGTAAGCGACGGCATCAATCTGGCGCTCTTCGAACCGGCGCGGGCCACCGGCGGCGCCGTATCGCTCTACACGGTATCGCGGGTATCCGTGGAGGTCGCGGTAGTTCCGGTAGCCTGAAGTTATCGGACTGCGAACAAGTGGGCTCTGCGGGCGGGGCGGAGATCGATTGCCGGCCAAATCAAAGGAATGAATGGCTTTTTCATGCCGGGCCACGTGACAGGCGGTACTCCTGTCTGCAATGTCACGCGATGAAGACGAATCCGCTCCGTTTCTATCGAGATTGCCTTCAGCGAGCATTTGCCGGCTGGTTCAAGCGGATTGAGGGCTGGATCAGTTCGCTTTCTCTTTGTGTCGGCCTCGTTCTTCTCTTCTAGCATCCGGGAGAACACGTCGAAAAGACGGTGACCTCTGTGCCCAATATGGCTTTCCTGGCCGTATTCTTGGTCATCATTCTCTTCCGACTTGCGATGTCTCCCTATTGGCTTTGGGCGGAAGAGCACCAAAAGCGTGGAGCCGCCGAAAGTTTGCGACGGCCCAGACTGGAACTTGGTCTGCCCGACCCTCCCGTGATCGACGTCATTACCCTGGGCGGTACGACCTCGCAGTCGCTGGGCGGCACGCGTCAAACCGTGATCAATCGATGGGTGCACGACGTGGTTGCGCTTTCCTGCATCAACACCGGTGAGACGGCGGTGCAGGGGTGCCGGGCAAGGCTAATCGCGGTAGAGGCCGTCCGTTCCGATGGGAGAGAGCCGACACGAATTGTCGGCACGGTGGAACTTCCGTGGAGGAAGGAAGATCCCGAAGGCAGTCTGAAAATCGACATAGCGCCAGGAGAGGCTCACCGGATCTGGGTTGGCGGTGTCCGTGGTGGCGGTCATGTTTGGCTGTTTCGCGAAATTCAGTCCTTGCCCATCGAGTACCAGCAGATGCTGGGCGGTCCTGACCTGCCCCCCGCTGAGTGGCCCAGAGACTATGATAGTCTGGACCACGAAAGGGACGATGAATGCCGAGCAAGAAGCACAAGCCGGAAGAGATTATCGGCAAGCTGCGTGAAGTTGAGATTGTGCTGGCGCAGGGAGCGAGCACGGCTGAAGCCTGCCGCCGGATCGCGGTCAGCGAGCAAACCTATTATCGCTGGCGGAAGGAATATGGCGGCCTGAAGACGGACCAGGCGCGGCGTATGAAGGATCTGGAGAAAGAGAACCAGCGTCTTCGCCGGGCGATTTCGGACCTGACGCTGGACAAGCTGATCCTGCAGGAGGCTGCCAAGGGAAACTTCTGAGCCCTGCGCGGCGGCGGCGCTGCATCGATCATGTACGACGAGAGCTTCCGGTGTCCGAGCGACGGATATGCCGGGTGCTGGGTCAGCATCGATCGACACAACGCAAGGTGCCGCGCGGGGCGGATGACGAACAGGCGCTGACAGAGGATATCATCGCTTTGGCGAAGCAATATGGCCGTTATGGCTATCGCCGGGTGACGGCATTGCTGTGCCATGCGGGATGGACGGTGAACCATAAACGGGTTGAGCGGATCTGGCGGCGTGAGGGGCTGAAGGTTCCGCTGCGTCAGCCAAAGCGGGGACGCCTGTGGCTCAATGACGGTTCATGCATCCGCCTGCGGCCCGAATATCCGGGACATGTCTGGGCCTACGATTTCGTCGAGGGACGGACGCATGATGGCCGCAAGTTCCGCATCCTCACGATCATCGACGAGGCCAGCAGGGAATGCCTGGCGCTCATCGTTGTACGGCAGCTCAAGCATGAGGATGTTCTGGCGGCCCTGGCCGACCTGTTCATCTCGCGCGGTCCGCCTGCACATATACGGTCCGATAATGGCAGCGAATTTATCGCGACCGCCGTCCAGAAATGGCTGGGCCAGATCGGCGTGAAGACACTCTACATCACACCGGGATCACCATGGGAGAATGGCTATAACGAAAGCTTCAACGGGTCGCTTCGCGACGAACTGCTCAACGGCGAGATCTTCTACAGCCTCGCGGAGGCCAAGGTACTGATCGAGGCATGGCGGCGGCATTACAACACCGTTCGCCCTCACAGCAGCCTGGGCTACCGACCGCCGGCACCAGAAACGGCGACACCGCCATATCCGGCCTCCGGTTCCGCTTCGCTCCACCTCCGTCCGGATATGGCGGTGATGAGCTTAATGCACTAACAAACCAATCGGTCCACTCGGTGGGGGCAGATCACCTGCTTCATCGCGGATCGGCGAAACCGAAAGAGAAACATGGATCGCCGAGCCATCCTTTCGTCTGCGGACGGTCTCGAAGTGCTCGGTTCTCTCTCCTGACCGGATACGCGAAAGGATCTCGTCCTCTTCGTGCAGTCGATCCTCAGGTATGAGCAACGAAATCGGCTGCCCAATCACCTCGTCAGCCGTGTATCCGAAGAGGCGCTGGGCACTTTCGTTCCAGCTCATGATCGTGCCGTCGAGCGATTTGCTGACGATCGCGTCTTCTGAACTTTCGACGATCGCGGCGAGTTTTGCACCGGCGTGCTGGGCGACCCGGCGAAGCTCGGCTTCTTTTCTTGCGTCGGCAATGAGCGCGGCATTGTCGATGGCGATTGCGGCGTGGGCAGCAATTGCCTTCACGACTTCTTCTGCTTCTTCATCGAACACGCCCGGCTTCTCATGTGCGATGAAGAGGCCGCCGTGGACGGTACCCTTCCTGGAAATCACCGGGACAGCGAGATAACTAACGACAGGCAGATGCCCCTTCGGCGTTCCGAAGTATGGGCTATTCAGCCCGAATCGCGGGTCCGCGCGAATATCATGGGACCGCACCACGCCGGTTCCATCGAAGGTCGGGGCAAAGACTGCCGTATTGCGCGGCATTGGAAAGCCGGCAAAGTGGGACCGGGAAACGCCGGAAAGCGTGTAAAGGCTGTATATCTCGCCCTGGTCGTCAATCTGGTTGTAGAAGAACGCACCGAACTTGCCGCCGGACGCCTGAGTGGCTGCATCGGTGACCTTTTGAACCAGATCCTCCAGATCAAAGTCGCCTGCGACGGTTTGCGCGATGCGGCTGAACAACCTCAGGCGCTGGACCTCGGCTGACACCGGGTGTTGGTCGTCATCACCTGGCAACCCTCGTGTCATCGGTCTGTGCTGACGAAGAATTTATCCATAAACGGGCCCGATCGCTGGGCGCCGACTGTAATGCCGCACCGATTGCTGCGATCTTAGCGAAGTGCCGATGGCAAGCAAGCCTCCCTGCCGGTCACATGCCTTCAGGCGCATGCCAGTCTCCGGTGTGTGGGGCCTACCGGGCCATTTACGCCTGAGGGACCCGCGAAAAGAGAGGCCGGGCTGTCAGCAAAAATCGAACAACGTGTGCGGCTCTGGAACCGGGCTTCGGATCGCGAGCTTACATGGGCGGTGGGAGGACGACGGAGCACAGAGCATGATCAATCGACTGAAAAAGCTGTCCGAAGCTGCGAGCGGCCGCGAGAAGGAAAAACGGTTCGTCCGGACGCTTGAAGAAACCGCGGCAAAGGCGGTCGTGACTGCCACCGTGACATTTGCGGTGGGGTTGATCCTCAAAAAGATGTTCGAGCGCTCTGTAGCACAGGCTGCGGAAGAGGGCGCTAAATCAGGGCTTGAACAACGGATGGATTGAACAGAGCCGGCGGAAAGGAGCCACCGATGGGAATCAGCCATTCGCTCGAAGCCGCATTGGATCTTAGCGCAATTTCCACCCGTTCGACCTGAATTGGGGGGGCGGCGCGCCTGCTGATGGTCAGATCTGGCAACCTGCGAAGGCGGGAAGGATTTATTTCCCTGATAGAGCAATAACGGGAAGAGCCTCATGGATTTTGCAGAAACGTGCCTTTTCGCGGAGTTATTGTGAGCATTGGCGAAAAGCTGCGGCGGCTTGGGCCGGGGCTAGTAACCGGAGCCGCCGACGACGATCCCAGTGGGATAGCCACGTACTCCCAGACCGGCGCCCAGTTCGGCACTGGTCTCATGTGGACTATGGTGCTGTGCTATCCCCTGATGGTCGCTGTCCAGCTTGCCAGCGCGCGCGTTGGACGGGTGACCGGCAAAGGACTTGCGCACAGCTTGAAAAAGATCATGCCGCGATGGCTGATCATCATGATTGCCATTCTGCTGTTCGTCGCAAACACTATCAATGTCGGCGCCGATCTGGCGGCCATGGGCGAAGCAAGCAGCCTGGTTGCTCCCATCAACAAGCATATCTTCACAGCGATCTTCGCCCTGGTTTCATTGGGATTGCAAATGCGCATCCCTTATCATCGCTATTCGTCGTGGCTGAAATGGCTCACGCTTGTTCTCTTCGCCTATGTAGCGCTGCTATTCATGGTGAAGATCGAGTGGTCCGAGGTGGTCACGGGCCTCTTCATTCCCAAGATCTCGGGCACCGACGAGATCACGACGATCGTCGCTATCTTTGGCACGACCATCAGCCCATATCTGTTTTTCTGGCAAGCGGCCCAGGAAGTCGAGGAACTCGATAACGATGAAGAGCGCGAACCTCTATTGGAGCGTAAGGATCAGGCCCCGGACGCCTTGAAGCGTATCCGCTGGGACACATTCGCCGGCATGGCGGTTTCCAACATAGTGGCGCTTGCCATCATCCTCGGGACGGCTGCGACGCTGCACAATACCGGCAAGACAGATATCCAGAGCGCCGCCGATGCCGCGAAGGCATTGCAGCCGGTGGCGGGGAACTTCGCTTTCGCGATCTTCTGCCTCGGGATCGTAGGTACCGGCCTGCTGGCCGTGCCCGTGCTTGCCGGATCCTCTGCCTACGCGGCGTCGGAAATTGGCGGCTGGAATGCGAGCCTCGAGGACAAGCCTCGCAGGGCGAAGGCTTTCTATTTCGTGATCGCGCTGGGGGTTGTCCTCTCGATCGGTATCGATTGGTCCCCCTTCAGTCCCATGAAGGCGTTGTTCTGGAGCGCAGTCCTAAACGGCGTGGTGGCCGTACCCGTGCTGATAGGCCTCATGCTGGTCGTCGCGCGGAGGCAGATCATGCAGCGGTTCGTTGCGCCGGCGTCGCTGCGCGCTTTCGGTTGGATGGCGACAGCGGTGATGGCGATCGCCGTCGCCGCGATGCTGGCCACTGCCGGATAGACGGTTCGGGAGAACGGGAATGGAATGGGTGCAATCGATCGTGGGCTCTGACCAGGGATCGCCCAGCACGGCACAGCTCTGTGCCCGAGCGGTCATCCTGTTCATCTATGGGATCGCATGCATCCGTATCGCTGGCAGGCGGACATTTTCCAGCCTCACGCCGCTTGATATTATCGTGGCCATAATTGTCGGCTCGAACATCAGTCGCGCCATGACCGGCAAAGCGCCATTCCTTCCTGCTCTGGCAGCGACGCTTTTGCTGGTCGTGCTGCACCGCCTTGTCGCGATGGCCACGGTTCGCTGGAACCCATTGGCGAGCTTTGTCAAAGGACGCTCGACTGTCCTCATCAAAGACGGTCGGATCGACGCCGAGGCCATGAAACGCCATGGCATCAGCACAGCCGATCTCATGGAAGGCTTGCGGATGGAGCAAGTCAGGCATGCCGACGAGGTGGAACTCGCCACATTGGAGCGCGGAGGCAAGATCAGCGTCGTTCGGCGCGGAAAGGCGTGATATGCCCGATTGGGCGAGAGACGCGCTTCAATACTACGGCGCAGGCGCGGCCGTTGTCGCATCGCTTCTGGTATCCCTCAATCTGGGGAGGCTATGGACCGGCCGGGCGATGGTGATCTTTGTTTCCAGTTCACTTGCCCTCATCGCGTGGGGATTCCTCAATCCGGATAGCGAAGGCATTGGCTGGCAAAATCTGGTCCTGCTGGCAATCAACGCGGTTGGCGTATGGCGTTATCTCGTGTCCGGCGCTCGAGCCGGGGCCTGATCAACCCGCCAAGTCACCGCACTTCCATGCCGAAAGCGCCATGTTGACGGTGGAATCGATCCGAGCGTTCATCGAGGCGTTGGCGATCTTCAGAGCCCATTTTTCCCGACTTTCGTCCTCGCCCGCAACTGCATCTGCCGGAATCCACAGGGTGTAATCTTGCATATGGGCGTCAGCCGCGGTGAACAAAATGCAGATATCCGCCGCGATCCCGGTCAGCACCAAGCGCGTGACGCCGAGCTTGGGCAGCAACACGGGCAAATTCGTCGCGTAAAACCCGGAGAACTGCGGTTTGAGGATGAAATAGTCCTTGTCCCGTGGGCGGAGTCTTTCGGCGATCGGATTGGGTCGTTCCAATGCGTGATCAATCAACGCGGAACGGTCCGAATGCCATTCTCCGAAATTGTCGTTCACATAGATGACGGGGTAGTCGAGCGCATCGCATTGCCCGATGAGGCCTTCGATAACCGGTACGATTGTCCTTGCCCGAGGCTCGAGAGTTTCCCCCCCCGGAAAGTCAAAGCAGTTGATCATGTCCATGATCAGCAGGGCGGTGCCTGTCGCGGGGTGATCCATATGCGCTCCGGTTTGCTGTTCGGGCAGGGTCTGACCCTGCGCGGCTAATCCGCGCCGTCAGTCGGGTTTTTGTTCCGCTGTTTCCTGTCGGGACTGGCGGATGCGACGCAGGCCTTTAGTCTGCTCCTTTTCTCCTTCTAGGACGAGGTCGGGACGCGGGGCGATTTCTCCGGCAAGCCTTTTCGCGTAACCCTTGATGACCGCGCCGATGCCTGCTGCGACACCTTTGTCCTTACTATCCGTCATATTGGCAGTCCTTTCGTACCCAAGCCTCGCGGGCTTCAAAGCTTCCATTTGCTATCCGGGGTAGGGGGCCGTCTTTAACAGTCCTGCGAGGTGGGCCGCATTCCCGGCCACCATTTTTGCTGTCTTCGCGACCATTTCAGGTGTTTCATCCAGGTCCTTGAAGTCGGTAGAGCCCATCGCTTCACCCACCCAATAGCAAGCGGCCACCGCAGGGATCGTCCAACCGACATCGTTGAGAGCCTGGAAAAGCTGGGCGGAGGAAAAATGTGCGCCGTCCTCATTCCCCACGATCGCCGCGACCGCGACCTTGCCATAACTCGGCATACGTCCGGCATCGTCTGTCTCATCGAGAAACGCATCCATGCGTTCGAGCACGCGTTTGGCAATGCTGCCGATCTGCCCCATCCAGATCGGTCCGCCGAAAATCAGAATATCATGCGCGAGGATCTTCTCCCGAAGGGCGGGCCAGTCGTCACCTTCTCCCTCGTCGGAGGTGACACCGGGCAGGATGTTGAGCGCGGCGACACGGACGGTTTCGGAGACGGATACCTGTCGTCCGGCGAAGGCCTTCTTGAGGACCGCGATCATCGCGTCGCTCGAAGATGCTTCACTCGGATCGGATTTCAGCGTGCAATTGATAGCCAGAGCCTTGAGTGCCATCGGCGTTCTCCTTGGAGGCGACATCCCGCACGGGATCGCTGTTGATAGTGCAACGTCTGGCTGGCTGATGGGTTCGCGACAAATGGTTCGGCTAAACTCGGAACATCCCGTTTTGCGAAAGCCATCAGTAGTCTTTGGAACCGCGAGGCCTTGCCGCCGGTTGAAAATGCATGTGGCGCGAGAGGAAAGCCGATGTCGACCAAGCCATGGTCTTTAGCGAAAAGCAGCGCACGGATCGCGTTAGCCGAATTTGTTCGGGACCCGGCGAAGGTCGGATCGGCGTTTCCAGCAACGGAACGTCTGGTCGACCGGGTATTCGAGCCGCTAAACTGGCCGAGGATTGGGGTTCTGGTGGAGTTCGGCCCCGGAACCGGACGTTTTACCTCAGCGGCCCTGGCGCGGATGCGCCGCGGGACTCGCCTGATCGCGATCGAGCCAGGCGGCGAATTCGTGGACCACTTGCAAAGTTCCATACGTGACCCGCGCCTTTCCGTAGTGCGCGGCCTCGCCCAGGACGTTGCAAAAATATTGAGCGATCACGGCCTTTCGCAGGTGGATTGCATTGTCTCAGGACTTCCATTCTCGACGCTGAACCACGCCGTGGGCGCTCAAATCGCTGAGGCCAGCGCGTCGGTTCTGAGCCAGCACGGCAGTTTCGCCGCATATCAGATGAGAACCAGCGTGAAGCCGCTGCTGAGACGTTACTTCTATTCGGTTCGCAGCCGGTACGAATGGCGAAATATTCCTCCATGCCATCTGTATTGGGCCAGCCATCCCAGGTTTCGTCCCCACATGCATTCATTGGTGGGAGGGAGAGCGCATAATGCCAGCCTTTCTGAAGAATAACGGCCTTACGCTCGTTTTGGTGGTGCTCTTTGCATTGAGCATTCTCGGTCAGTGGTTTACCGGCTGGAGGGTGGCGATCGAAGACGCGGTGCGCCACGGGCAGCATGCCGACAGTATCTGGGACTATGCGCGCAGCCCGCAGTTCCTCTCCTCGGTTTTCGAAAATTGGGAGAGCGAGTTCCTGCAAATGTCGGCCTACGTGATCCTCACTGCATTTCTTGTTCAGAAGGGATCAGCGGAATCGAAAGATCCGGATGAGCCGCCGCGCGATTCCGAGCTGGCCCTACAGGCCAACAAGTCGGGTGCGCCCAAGATCCTCAGATGGGGCCGCGTCTGGCGTGCGCTTTACGCCCGTTCTCTGGGGATTGCTCTGGGAGCTTTGTTCGTGATCTCGTTCGTGATCCACTGGACCCAAAGCGCGCAAGTGGCCGCAGAGGAGGCGCTATCCCATGGTCAGGCGCCGTCCACGCTCCTCGAATATCTTTTCGATCCGCAGCTGTGGTTCGAATCGTTCCAGAACTGGCAAAGCGAATTTCTCTCGACAGCCGTGCTGGTGGTGCTGTCTATCGTAACCGTCCGATTGGGACCGCCTGCCTGATGGCGCGATAATCTCTTAAGAGACGGTCATAGCGACGTCGCTAACGACGTCTCTTGATCGGGGATTGCGATGAGGGTGGAGATACTGGGTCAGGAACGTCGGCGCCGGTGGACGGATCAGCAGCGGCTGGAGATCATTGGTGCCGTTGGCGTGAATGGCGCTACACTGACAGAGGTGGCGCAGCGCCACGATGTAACCCGACAGCAGATTTATACTTGGCGGTATGATTTGAAGAAACGCGGGCTCTTGGGAGCCGCCCCCGAACCTGTCTTTCTCCCCCTGGACTTGCCTGCCGTTCGAGCCCCTGAAGTTGCTTACGACCCTGGCCCAGACGCGACGTCCATGGTTGAGCTGCGCCTGACGAAAGGCCGGACTTTGCGCTTTGGAAGCGACATCGAGGTCATCTCCCTGGCACGGCTCATCCGCTGCGTGGAGGCGGCGTGATAGGGCCGGGAACTGGCGTGCGGGTTTACTTGGCCTGCGGCGTCACTGACATGCGCAAAGGCATCTCTGGTCTTGGTCAGCTGGCCCAGACGGTGCTGCGACAGAAACCGACAAGCGGCGCGGTGTTCGCTTTTCGAGGACGTCGCGGCGACAGGGTGAAGCTCCTGTACTGGGATGGGCAGGGATTTTGCCTGTACTACAAGGTCTTGCAGCGTGGCCGTTTTCCTTGGCCTTCCGCTGCAGACGGGACGGCGCGGCTGACGTCGGCACAACTCGCGATGCTTTGGGAAGGCATCGACTGGAGGCGCCCAAATTGGGGCGCGCCGCCTGCCCATGTGGGCTGATTTTTGTTCCTGAATCTACCTGTTTTCATGGATATTCCTGCCCCTGGCTGGTAAGCAGGATCATGCTGAGCGCGGCGCAAAATCTTCCCGAAGACCCAGCTTTGCTGAAGGCGATAATCGCCGACTTGCAGGCGGAAAACGCGAAGCTGGCGGCAACGGTCCGTGCACATGATCTGGTGGTTCAGGCCCTGCGTCTGCGCATTGCCAAACTGAAGAAACAGGCCTTCGGCAAATCCTCGGAAAAGATCGAACGCGAGATCGAGCAGCTGGAACTGGCCCTAGAGGACATTCTGGTCGCCGCGGCACAAACCGTCGCTTCGCCGAGTGATGTCGAAGAGGATGAGGCCACTGCGCACGTAGACAGTGCACGGGCCATGGCCCGGCGCCCGCGCGTTGCGCCTGACACCCCGCGCGAGCGAAAAGAACTCGACCCGGGCAGCGCTTGTCCCGATTGCGGGGGCCAGTTACGCCTCGTCGGCGAGGACGTAAGCGAAATCATCGAAATGATTACCGCCAAGCTGAAGGTGATCGAGGTCGCGCGGCCGAAGAAGTCCTGCCGCGGCTGTGAGAAAATGGTGCAGGTGCCGGCTCCGAGCCGCCCGATCCCCGGCAGCATGGCCGGAAGCAGCCTGCTTGCCTACGTGCTCGTCTCAAAGTTCGACGATCACTTGCCGCTGTACCGGCAGAACGAAATCCTTGCCCGCATGGGCGCTGACATTCCCCGCAGCACGCTGGCTGACTGGTGCGGCAAGGCGATGCGAAGCCTGCAGCCCTTGATCGAGCGTATTGAGGCATCGGTCCTTGCCAGCACCGTCATCCACGCCGATGATACACCGATCCAGGTGCTGGATCACACAAGGCGGGCCAAGGGGCTCGGCAAGGGCGTGAAGCAAGGCAGGATCTGGGGTTATGTCTGCGATCAGCGCCCGTGGAACGGGCCGGCACCGCCGGGTGTGGTCTATCGCTTTGCCCCCAACTGGAAGGCGGAGCACGTGCAAAGCCACCTTTGCAATGCGAGCGGCATTCTCCAGGCCGACGCCTATAAGGGATATGCGAAGCTCTATGAGCCCGGCGCGGACGGCGAACCGCGCTTCCGGGAAGCTGCCTGCTTCGCCCATTGGCGGCGTGACTTCCACGACATCTGGAAAGCGAACAAATCCCCGATAGCGCGAGAAGCCCTCGATCGCATCGGCCAGCTGTACGACATTGAACGCGAAATTGTCGGGAAACCTGCCGATGTTCGGCGTGCCGTCCGCCAGGAGCATAGCAAACCCAAACTCGAGGCGTTGCGCGCCTGGGCCGAGCAGCAACTCACCCGCATTCCCGTCAAGGGCGACTTGGCCAGCGCTATTCGTTACGGCTTGGGTCGCTGGCAAGCCTTCTCATTGTTCACCGAGGACGGGCGCGTCGCCATCGATAACAATGCCGCTGAGCGAGCCGTCAGACCTATTGGTCTAGGAAGACGCAACTGGCTATTCGCCGGCTCCGAAGCAGGCGCTGAAACACTGGCGCGAGCCATGACGCTTATTGAAAGTTCCAAGATGAACGGTCTTGATCCGCAGGCTTATCTCGCCGACGTGCTCGGCCGTATCCATGATCACAAGATCAACCGGATCGAGGAATTGCTGCCTTGGAAATGGGTGCCCTTGGTACCGTTGGCAGAGGTAGCCTGATGGCCACGATCACCCATGTGCACACACTGGCCTATGCTGCCGAAATGCTCGGCGAGGACGTGGAGCTGTTGCAAGCCATCATCCGGAGCGGCGACAATCTGACATACGGCAGCATCATCAGCGTTTACACTGGCCCCGATGAGACCATTACGGCGCTCACCGACGACGGCGTCGACGAACTGTCAGATATGCTTCGAGAAGCACGCCGCACCACCCAGACCTGGCACGGCTTCCTCGATGACTTCGTTGACGATCCCGAACTCGCCACTCGCTTCAAGGCCCAACCACCGCGGTAACAATCGGACGGTTACTGTCTATCTATCTGCGCCAGCGGGAGTCCCCGGAATCGAAACCCGTCGCCGCTCCCCACGCCAAGACCGGGAATTGATCTGGAAGCGAAGGGAGCGGCGATAGCCTCAGTTGAGGCCATTCTGTTCCTTGACGCCAGTTTCCTGTTCCTGGTCGAGTTTTTCTGCGTGCCAGATGTTGCGGCCGGCAAAAACCAGGACGATGACCGCAAGGATAACCGCGACTACGAAAATGCCCGCACGGCTCAGCCTCCGCTCGCTCGGTTGATTGGGCTTCTTCATGGCTTGTCAGCGCCTTTCGCGCGCTGGTCTTCCGGGTAATCCTCAGGCTTGACCGTTCCCACGTTGGGGCGATCTTCCACCTTTTCGGGCTTCAGCGGACCTTCTTTTTGGCGACGGGGATCGACTGCGTCGGGACGGGCATCGCCCAAGGGGCCCCGCTTGCTGGCATTATCGTCCATCAGGTCGCTCCTTTATGTTGTGACAAGGTTGACGGCAGTGGGCTTGGCTGCCGGCAATCCGCCCGATTTCGCCATCGCCAAGAGTTCGGTTTTGCGCGCCAACATACGGTCCCGCAGTTCAACGAGATCGACGTCTGTCTTGCGGCACTGTGCGAACATCCCCTCGGAGGGCATTTCCTCTTCGTGGACATGGTGCTTGATCTCTTCCGACAGCACCTTGACCTTGGCTGCAAAGAAGCTGTCTTCGGGCGCGGCGGCCTCGATGTCATTGATGAGAATCTTGGCGCCATCGTGTTCGACATAGGCTTCATCGAGAGTGTCATCTTCGATCTTGCCGCGGAAACTGGGGTAGAAGATCTCTTCCTCGATGGCCGTATGGATCTTGAGCTCAAGGCATATCTGATGGGAGATTGATTTCTTCTGCGAAGAACTTTTGGCGCTTTCAAACTTGTCGAAGAGTTCTTCGACTTTTCTATGATCGGCCTTCAGCAGGGCAATCGCGTCGGTGAAGGAATCTGTCATGGGATATCTCCGTTTTTTTAGTTATCTGCTGGTTAAGCGCGTCCCGGGCGGACTCGTTCCCCGAATTCGGCGTCCTTCGGCTCGCTGGATCCCGCGGGGATTAAAAAAAGAGGAAGGGCGTTAAAGATCGAGGCCCTGACCGCTTTTGTCGCGGGACTAATGCGCGCTGCCTGGCTCGGCCATCTTCCGGTGCTGTTCGGCGAGCATAGACTGAGGGACGACGCCGGCTGCCGCCACCTGCAACTTGTTGAACCAGCCAGAAACGACCGTGCCCTTTCCGGCCTGCAGCGCGTCCCAGCCATCCTTGGCGACTTTCGCAGGATCGGCCTTGCTGTCGTCGGCCCCGACATCGGTATCTTTGCCAAGCCCGGCACGGTCGAAGAAATTCGTATCGGTGACGCCTGGCATGAGAGTAGTCAGGGTAATGCCATCAAGGTCCTTCAGCTCATTGCGCAGCGCTTCTGTGAAGTTGTCGACGAATGCCTTGGTGCAGTTGTAAACGGCATTGAAGCTGCCGGGGATGAACCCGGCGATTGATCCCGTCACAAGTACCTTGCCGTCGTTCCGGGCGGCCATCGACTTCAGAACGCTTTGCAGGAGATAAAGGGTTCCGGTCAGATTGGTGTCGATAACATGCCGCCACTCGGAAACCTCCTGGTCGAGAAACGCATGGCCCAGGCCGTGGCCGGCATTGGCGCAGAGCAAGTCGATCTGCCGGCCGGTGGCACGCACGAGCAGAGCGTCGACGCCTTCGAGAGTTGATAGATCGGCCTCCAGAGTTTCGACCGAGACGCCGAGCGCCTCCAACCCCGCCTTGGCATCGCCAAACGAAGTGTCGGCGGCCAACAACAGATCGTAGGTTAGCGGTGCGAGAACCCCACGTTGACGCTGCTGGTTATCGGATTTCGATGTTTCGGGCGCCGCCGATGCTGACGTGAAGCATCTCGACCAGCTCTGGAACGATTTTCCAGGATTGAGCCAGGATCTCGCCGGCCTGGCCGCGTAGTGCGTTCTGGCGTTGATCCTCGGGCATCATTGTCGTGCAATGACCGAGGATGGCGGTCAGTGGGTGGCCGATTTCCGGATTGGATATGTGCGGCTTCCAGTCGTCGATGCTGAGCCGCATGCCGAGGTAGAAGCCATTGGCGAAGTCCTCCAGGAGAACTTCGCCAGCGTCCGTGCGCATGTAAATGGGGGCATAGCGCTTCGGTCCGCCGGACAGGGTCGCGCCAATCTGGCTATACCGCTGGAAGATCGTGTTGCGGACAGCCTCCTCGATACTGCCATCCGGCGCCCAGGCGATGCCGTCTCCGACTATGGGGCGCAGCCAGTCTTCGGGAGGAATGAACTGGGGCGATACGACAAGCGCGGCGAGATAGCCGTCGATCATCGATACGCCCGGCATCGGATGCTCGCGAGTGGCCAGCCATTCCTCAAGCTTTTCATGCGTGAGGATGCGCGCTCTTCTGGGCTTCTTTGGGCGCTTGAAGCGACTGGTGCTACTCATGCGGCCAGTCGCATAGCGGTCGGTTCAGCGGGGCGCCAGTTCCATGCCAGGAGCTGCTCGAGATCATTGCTGAGGACTTCACCCGAGACCATCCGGGCCAGCACATCGTTCAGCCAGGTGTAGGGATCGAGCCCGTTCAGTTTTGCTGTCTGAAGCAGGGAAGCGAGCACCGCCCACGTATGGGCCCCGCCTTCGTTGCCGGCGAACAGACTATTGCGGCGTCCGATTCCAATCGGGCGCATTTGCCGCTCGATCATGTTGTTATCGACCTCGACGCGGCCATCTTCGAGGAACAGGTTGAGGCCGCGCCAGTGGCCCTGAGCATAGCGGATGTGCCCAGCCAGATCCGAGACCTGCGAGACGCGCGGCAAGGTATCGTCGAGCAGCGCCTTGAGTTCCTCCATGATCGGCCTGGACTTCTCCTGCCGCGTGAGCAGCCGGTGCTCGGCACTGGTGCCACGGATTTCCGCCTCGATCCGATAAATGCGACTGAGCAGAGTGATGATCTGCGCGGTGATCGGCGATCGGGTGCTTTTATGAAGGTCCACGAAGCGTCGCCGCAGATGCGCGAGGCAGAACGCGAGCCGGATATCTCCGGACAACTCGTCCGGGTTCTCGAAGGCCTTATAGGCACGATAGCCATCGACCTGGAGCACGCCCTGATAGCGTCCAAGCTGCTCGGATATCGTGCGATGGCTTCGGGAACGGGCATGGACATAGCACACCGCCGGCGGTGCCGGACCATTCCAGGGGCGATCATCGGTTCCATGGGCCCAGAACTGGTCGATGCGGACTTTGCCGTTGCCACCTCCAACCACAGGCATCCGGGTTTCATCGACGTGGATGCGGGGATGACTATGGATTGCCCGCAGTTGCAGATCGTAGAGGCCTTCGAGCCACCAGGCTGCGCACTTCAGCCAGCGTGTCAGCGTCGATCGATCAATCTGCAGGCCATGCCCTGCCAGCATCTGGGCCTGGCGATAAACCGGAAGATACCATGCGAAGCGCTGTGTCACGATCCAGGCGATCAGCGAGGTTGTCGCCATTCCGCCTTCGATCATCCTGCGCGGCGCCGGTGCCTGGACGATGCCGCCCTCACAGGTCCGGCAAGCGTACTTGGGGCGGACGGTCGCAATCACACGCAGGATGGCCGGCACGATGTCGAGCGCCTCGCTCACGTCCTCGCCGATTTTATGCATGCCGCCCTGACAGCAGGCACACTGCGTGCTTTCAGGTTCGATGACGTGAATGATCCGGGGCAGATGCTTGGGTAGAGCGCCGATGTTGCGCCTGGCACGAGGCTTTACCCCCATGGGCATCGGATCATCGTTGGCTGCTGGCGCCACGTGAACGGCACTCAGGTCCCCCAGATCGAGGCACCCTTGCTCGTCCAGAACGACGCGCGCTTTTTCGGAGCGCGAACCGAACAACATCGCCTTATAGGTCTGCAACAGCCTGGAGGCCGCCGCGAGTTCGGCCTCCAGTTCCGCCACCCGGCGGGTCATCGCATCGAGTGCGTCAGCCTGATTTTCCGGGGGTCGGGTCACCCGATTTTGTTAGCACACAATCGCGCAAAAACCCATAAAAACCGGCACTTTCACCCTGCCATGTCGGGCTTTTTTATCGGGTTTTCCTCAAGGCGGCGCCAGTCCATTCCGCCCAGCAGCAGCGTCATCTGCGCCGAGGTCAGCTTGATCACCCCGCCTGTCACGGGCGGCCAGAAGAACTTCCCAGCCTCCAGCCATTTTGTCACCATGATGGTTCCGGAGCCGTCAAAATGCAGGAGCTTCAAACGGTCCATCCGCTTCGACCGGAACACGAAGACATCACTGGAATAGGGATCTCGGCCCAACTCGTTGGCCACCAGCGAGGCGAGCCTGTTGATACCGGCCCTGAAGTCGATCGGGCCCGACACCAGCACGACTTTCAGATCGCTGCGCCCGCCGATCATCGCTGACGCAGCGCCTCGCAAACAACCCTCAGGACGCCCGCGTCCACCGCGCCGCGCACCACGACGTGGGCGCCGTCGAACCCAATCTCGAGACTGCCTTCCGGAGCCCGCGTGCCATCGTCGACTTCCAGCGGCACAAACGAGATCGGCTCCATCGCCGCCCGGTCGCGCACCGTTCGCCGCCAGTAATGGAGCAAGCCCGGGCTCATGCCATGGCGCCGCGCCACCGCGCTGATGTTGGCGCCCGGCTCAAAGCTTTCCGCAGTGATCCGCGCCTTCTCGTGTGCATCCCACCGTCGGTTGCGCTTCTGCGGGCCCAGGATTGTCGCTTCGGCTACATCCGACTTCGCACTATGCGGCACACCGTTCCAATGCGTATTCGCACACCGTGCCGCACTGTTTAAATCGCCGTTCAAACCACTGGCGTCATCATCGAGCATCTTGCCATCTCCGCTGCCAATTCAAAGGCAGGGTCATTGGCTCAGCAATCAGCGCCGTCTACGTGGGGCGCTCGCATCGCTAACGATCGTAGCCGTCTTTGGCCGCGAGCTTGGCCAGCTCAAGGCCAATGCCGCTAGATGCGCCGGTGATCACAGCAAATTTATTCGTCATGGGTTTCTCCTGCAGACAAGATTCGAACGGCCGCCGAATGGCCGGCGTGAGCCGGAAGCCACTCGGGACCGGCCGTTAGTTCCGCGACCTCGGGGAGGGCCGTAGCCCTCCAACTCGTCAAGGCACCCGCGCGAGGTCGAGGCCAGGCTTCAGTACGACCTTGGTCACCTCGTTCTGCTTGTCATGGAACATCTTGTAGCCATCGGGCGCCTGCTCGAGGGGCAGACGGTGGCTGATGAGGAAGGTCGTATCGATCTTCTCTTCCATGATCGCATTCAGCAGCCCGGGCAGGTAGTGCTGGACGTGGATCTGGCCGGTCTTGAGCGTCAGGCCCTTCTCCATGAATGCACCTAGCGGGAACTTGTCGACGAACCCGCCGTAAACTGCCGGCATCGACACTCGGCCTCCCTTTCGGCACGCCAGGATGGCCTGCCGGATCGAATGGGTGCGGTCGGTTCCCAGAAACGTGGATGCTTTGATCTGGTCCCAGACATTGTCGGCGAAGAAACCGTGCGCCTCGAGCCCGACCGCATCGATGCAGGCATCGGGTCCGATGCCGCCGGTCATCTCCATCAGAGCCTCATAGGTCTTGGTCTCTTCGAAGTTGATCGTTTCGGCTCCGAACTTTCGGGCGAGTTCAAGCCGGTGCGGAAAGTGATCGATGGCGATGACCCGCTCGGCGCCCATCAGAAACGCCGACTGGACGGAAAACAGCCCGACCGGGCCGCATCCCCAGACCGCTACCGTGTCGCCCGGCTCGATCTCGGCATTCTCCGCTGCCTGCCAACCGGTGGGCAAAATGTCGGATAGGAAGAGGACCTTGTCATCTTCAATCCCATCCGGAATCACAATCGGCCCGACGTCGGAAAACGGGACGCGAACATATTCCGCCTGGCCGCCGGCATAGCCTCCGGTCATGTGGCTGTAGCCGAAAAGGCCGGACATGGGCTGTCCGTAGAGTGTCTGCGCGATGTCCTTGTTGTCGGCGGGCAGGCCATTGTCGCATGCAGAATACTGATGCTTCGAGCAATGGAAGCAGGATCCGCAGGCAATGGTAAAGGGGACGACCACGCGTTGCCCCTTCTTGAGCGTGGAATCCTTGCCGATCTCGACGACCTCGCCCATGAATTCGTGGCCGAGGATGTCACCCGCCTGCATCGTCGGTATGTAACCGTCGTAGAGATGAAGGTCCGAGCCGCAGATCGCGGTGGAAGTGATCTTGATGATGGCATCGCGTGGATTGAGAATTTCGGGATCATCGACGGTGTCGACGCGAACGTCGTGCTTCCCGTGCCAGGTCAACGCGCGCATCAGGCGTTCTCCTTGTCGAGCTGTTTGCGAGTGCGCGCCGCAGTTGCGACCTCGCCGGTTTCCATGAATTGCTTGAAACGCCGCAGGTCGCGCCGCGCCTGGATGGCGGGCTCACGCTGGAACATCTTTGCGACGATCTTGCCGACTAACCCTGCCGGCGGATCGTACAGGATTGTCGCCGTCACCCAGGTACCTCGGCCACCGGGCGCATCGCTGAACTCGATCCGGCCGCTGTTGGGAACGTCGGCGCCTTCTTCTGTTGTCCATGCGATGAGTTCGCCCGGCGTTTCTTCGGTAATGACGGAAGTTCATTCGACCGAGCGCCCGCCCGGTGCCCGAACCGTCCAGCGAGATCGCCCGCCATCCAGATTTTCTACGCAAATGACGTTGTCGAGAAATTTGGGGAGGTTCGAGAAGTCTCGCCAGACGGCAAAAAGGTGGTCTCGCGGGCAATTGATCGTAACGGTCTTGCTGGAAAGAGTGTCACCTTTGGCCTCATCGAGCTCGCTGGCGACTCTCTGCGCCCTTCTGCCGTCCTTGGCGGTGGTCAAGGGGGCATCGTCGTGCCCCGTGCGATCGCGCACGTCGCCCATTCACTCACTCCCACTGGTCTGAAAATCGGCTTCAAGACGGCAACGCTTTTGACGCCGCATTAGTCGCCGCAGTCTGTCCGTTTTGCGATAAAGCGGGGCAAGGAGCCGCCCGAATATGCGGAGGTTAATTCAGGTTACTCGCCAGCGTCGCCACGCAAGCGCCGGGGTGGACGTTTTCTGAGGCAAGGAGGATATCTGTCGATGCGGAGGCGGGGTGGCAGATGCGATGATCCCGCCCTCGAAAGCTCCGGAACGACGCGGCGATCCGCGAATTAAAGAAGTCTGCCCGAAGGAGAGGACAGATGGCTGCACGTCCATACTGGAAAGGCCAGATCCGCCTGGCGCTCGTTTCGATCCCTGTCGAGATATATTCCGCCACTAGGAGCGGAGCCACGATCGCCTTCAATCAAATCCACGAGCCTTCGGGCCAGCGTATCAAATATGAAAAGGTCGTGCCCGGCATTGGTCCAGTGGACGTCGAGGACATCGTCAAGGGCTTCGAGTATGCCAAGGGAGAGTATGTCCTGCTCGACGAAAAGGAGATCGAGGGCGTCAAGCTCGAGAGCAAAAAGACCCTCGAGCTAACCCAGTTCGTCGACGCGCATGATGTCGACATGATCTATTTCGAAAAGCCGTATTACGTCGTGCCGGCCGACGATCTGGCAGAGGAGGCGTTCATCGTCCTTCGCGAAGCGCTGCGGCGCACCCGCAAGATAGGGTTGGGGCAACTCGCCATGCGCGGCCGGGAGTACGTCGTCAGCATCAAAGCCTGTGGGCGCGGCATGGTGATGGAGACGCTGCGCTACGCCGACGAGGTAAACAAGGCGACGAGCTATTTTCGCGACATCGGCGATACGGATCCCGACGAGGAGTTGCTCGACCTGGCTACCACGCTGATCGACAAGAAGACCGGCAAATTCGACGCGGCCGAATTTCACGATCGCTATGCCGATGCCTTGAAAGAGCTCATCGAGCGAAAAAAGAAGGGCAAGACGCTCAACATCGATTCCGACGACAGCGGCAAGGATCCGCGCGGCTCGAACGTCGTCGATCTGATGGCGGCGCTCAAAAACTCGCTCGGCAGCACGGGCAGGGCGGCGACCAAAACGACTGCCAAGAAGCCAGCCGCCAAGAAAACTGCGAAGCCCGCCGCCAAGAAACCGGCCACCAAATCGGCTGCGAAGCCATCGACGCGCAAGCGGGCCTGAGCCGTGACGGAAAGCCTCGACCATCCCGCCCCTGCGCTTGGGGACGATGATGCCGCTTTTGCCGAAGGGGCGATAACGCTTTGGGCCAACCTCCTGACACTGATCGGCACGCATCTTCGCGAGACAGGCATGCCGAGACAGGAGGTGCTTGACATGCTTGCCATGCTGCACGAGACAAATGAGGAGACCATCCGCTCGCCGCGCGCCCGCGCGGTGGCATCGCGGCATCTGATGTCGGTTTATCGTGCACTTGGTGAAGCCTGATCGCTCAGCCATTTGGCCCGAAGCGCTTGCGCCCGGGATTTCGCAGGTGCCGGAAATGGTCCTTGATACGCGCGTTGAAGAATGTCCCCGCAGAAGGCGCTCTGCAGAACGCCTCAAAGAGGGGTGCAGGCACGTCGTAATAAAGATAATCGCCGGTCTGGTAGAACGAGATCCTGAGGGTCCCTGCCTCGTCGTCGTAGGCGATTTGATCGATGATCGAGGACTCAGAGAAACTATGCGTGCGCATATCATACCGAGCGCACGGGGCAGCGGCTCGTTCCCGGCTCAGCCACGATCCGACTGCATTGCCGGGAAGACGGCCAATGCTGAGTTCGAAAGTCGGCAAAAATCCTACTTCGGGCCAGTCGCCGAGGATTTCCAGTAAATGGCGTCGGCAAGCGACGATCAGCTGCGCGCGATGGCGCAGCATCGCGGGCTCAAGCTGCTGCGCTCCAGGCGGCGCAAGCCCGGCGTCGGTGACTACGGTAAGTATGGGCTGGCTGATGAAAGTGGAAATGCCCTTCTTGGTGTCGGCGAAAACGGGCTAACCGCGAGCGCGCAGGATATCGAGGACTTCCTGCGCGAAAGCGAATTTGGCACATGGAAGCAATCCGCTGAGACGACGCAGCAGCGCCCACGACCGCCGAAAAAGCCTCCGGAACCCGAGCCCGACGATGAAGATGCACCTGTTCGGCGGCGCTCCGGGCAGCGACTGCGCCGGCGGACGGCGTCTGGTGCGGATAATCCGCCGCCTGGCAAAAAGGACCTAGCAGGTGGAACCCGCCCAAAACCGGCTTTGAGGCTAGTTCCCCAATCCGGACCGGCGCAAGAGAAACTATCCCAGCTCACCGAAAAGCCCAGATCAAGGAACGAGTCCTCACTGGTACCCGTACCCGACCCAGTGCTGGTTGTGCGTTCAGCCGCCACCGCCGATAGCGAGGAACTGGCGGCGCTGCTCCATCAGCTCTCGGGCGTGGCGATTGAGCAAAGTGAGGTGGAAAAAAATCTGGCCATGGTCCGAAAGGCGAAGGCCGGGTTGATCGTCGCCGAGCTCGGCAAGGTGATCGGCTGCTGCCAGTGGTCGATCATTCCCGCTGTCCATCGCGGTGCCCTGGGCCGTCTGACCGTGCTTGTCGTCGATAAAGCGCATCGGCGGCGGGGCATTGCAACGGCCATGCTGGCCGCGGCGCAGAAGGCGCTGGCGAAGGCTGGATGCAAGCAGGTCGAGGCGCTTAGCGATATCGCGATCAATAACAGTCACAATTTCTTTCGCTCGCTCGGCTTTGAACAAACAAGCTATCGTTTTGTCCGCGACCTCGGCGAATAGGGAAGGGCGGCGAGGGAACGAGTTCGGCTCCGCATCGATTAACTGGCATATCGATCGGAACCGACATGGCACGAGCCCTCAAGACAAAGCATACGCAGGCGGAGGAGCGTCTCGGAAAATATCGCGAGAAACGTGATTTTTCGCGTACCGCAGAGCCTTCCGGGGCGACTGGCCCCACAAGCGGCAACGGTTTTGTCGTTCAAAAACACGCGGCATCGCGCCTTCACTTTGACTTCCGGCTCGAGTTGGACGGCGTGCTGGTAAGTTGGGCGGTTACGCGGGGGCCAAGCACCAATCCCGACGACAAGCGTCTCGCGGTCCGCACCGAGGACCATCCGCTCGATTACGCGCGCTTCGAAGGAACGATCCCCAAAGGCGAGTATGGCGGCGGCACCGTGATGCTGTGGGACAATGGCACTTGGGAAACGATTCCAGGCAAGGATCCCCGCAAGACTCTGCCCGAAGGCCACCTCCACTTCGTCCTCCATGGTCGCCGCATGCAGGGCGAATGGATCCTCTTCCGCCTCAAGCCGCGCGGCAGGGAAAAGGGAGAAAACTGGATATTGCGCAAGGTGCAGGATGAATTTGCAGGCGGGTCGGATGACCTGACCGGTACCCACCTCACCAGCATCGATACCGGCCGCACCATGGAGGAGATAGCTGCGGGCAAAGCGGTCCCGAAGCATAAGGCGAGAAACGGGAAAACCGTTACGGCTCCCAATCAGGATAGTGCCGGGCCGCGTAGAGGCAGGAAAGCGAGTTCGCCCCCGCCGTTCCAATCCGTGCAACTCGCCGCCCTGGTCGACCGTGTCCCACCCGGCGACCGCTGGCTCCATGAACTCAAATACGACGGCTACCGCACGCTTCTCGCCCTCGGCGGGGGTGAAGGACGAGCGTATACTCGATCGGGCCTCGACTGGTCGGACCGTTTCGCAGCCCTCATTGCCGAGGCGCAGAAGCTAGGAGTCCGCAGCGCGCTCATAGACGGCGAGGCGGTCGTCACCCTTCCTGACGGTCGCACCAGCTTTCAAGCCCTGCAAGCCGCGCTCAAGGCCAACCCCGAGGCCATCGATTATTTCGCGTTCGATCTCCTCGAACTCGATGGCGAGGATCTGACCGGTCTCCCGCTCATTGAGCGCAAGGAGAAGCTCGCTGCGCTGATCGGCAAGGGCGGAGGCCGAATTCGCTATTCGGATCATATCGTCGGTAATGGCGAGAAGCTTCTTGCTAGCTTCTGCAGCGCAGGGCTCGAAGGCGTCATCTCGAAGCGCATCGACGCGCGCTACAGTGGCTCGCGCAGCGGCAGCTGGGTCAAGACCAAGTGCATTCGCCGTCAGGAGTTCGTGATCGTGGGTTGGACGCCGTCCGACAAACAGCGCGGATTTCGCTCGCTTCTGCTGGGGGTCAATGAAAATGGCAAATTGCGATACGCTGGCAAGGTTGGCACCGGCTTCACCGGTGATGAGATCGACCGATTGATGGAGATCATGGAACCCCTCGAGCGCAATAAGCCAACGGTCGAAGCGCCCCGCGCCGCCGTTCGTGACGCTCACTGGATCGAGCCGAAGCTGGTTGCCGAAATCGCCTATATCGAGTTTACCGATGAAGGCGTCCTTCGCCATCCAAGCTATCTCGGCCTGCGCGAAGACAAGAAGCCCGAAGCGATCGTGCTCGAGACCGAGGCTCCGGTGGCCGCCGCGATCGCTCCGGCGACAGACGCCGTGCGGATCAGCAACCGGGAGCGTGTGATTTTCCCGGAGGGAAAGCTCACCAAAGGCCAGCTTGCGGATTATTATGAGATCGTCGCGCCAATCATGCTGCCATGGGCGGGAAGCAGGCCAATAAGCCTGGTCCGCTGTCCGCAGGGCCGAGCCAAGAAGTGCTTTTTCCAGAAACATGATGCCGGAAGCTTCGGCAGCGAGGTCAAGCAGATCGGTATCCGCGAGAAAGACGGGCACGAAGAGGCGTACCTGTTTGTCGATACGCCGGCGGGCCTTCTCACCTGTGTTCAGATGGGTACGATCGAGTTTCATGGCTGGGGCGCGCGGATCGAGGATATCGAAAAAGCCGATAGGCTCGTATTCGATCTCGATCCCGACGAGGGGCTGGATTTCAAGGACGTCGTTTCAGCAGCATTTCACGTCCAGGACTTGCTTGCCCAGATGGGGCTGACCACCTTCCCGATGGTTACGGGCGGGAAGGGCGTCCATGTGATCGCTCCGCTCACTCCCTCGGCCGAATGGCCAGAAGTGAAAGACTTTGCCCACCGCTTTGCCCTGGCGCTTTCCCAGGCAGACCCCGAGCGCTTCACCGCCGCTCTTGCAAAAGCCAAGCGGACAGGACGGATCTTCATCGATTACTTGCGCAACCAGCGCGGCGCGACAGCGGTCATGCCTTACAGCGCCCGCAGCCGCGAGTTTGCGCCGATCGCTGTCGCGCGACATTCAGGGTGAGAAAGCGCGACAAACAAGATGAGAATCCTGCGTTCCGGAATTGGCGAAGGGCGTAGCCCGTAGCCGATACCGGAACGCAGGAGGCGCCTTTTGAAGGGTGCCTGTGATGGTCGTGGCGGCCGCTATGCATTGGGTTTTCCTGGGAAGGAGGACCTGGCGTGTGGCGGGCCGACACATCAACGATCATCAGGTGAGACTTTTCATGACTAACAGACGTAACGATCCCGTCGCCCTGGCAGCGGCGAAGGCCGGTTTCAGCCCGGCGACCGGCTATCGGGTGCTGCAGGATGCGCGCCTGCCTTCCCAGCGACAGGCGCCGCGCGGCCGACGGCGCCCTGATCCGCTATCGGGCATTTTCGAGGAGGTTGTCGTGCCGATGCTGGAGGCCGCCCCCGGTCTTCGTCCTGTCGCGATCTTCGAGGAACTGCGCCGCCGGTACCCGGATACCGAGTTCGGCTCACGACGAACCCTGGAGAGGCGTATTCGCGACTGGCGAGCTCTGAACGGCCAGGATCGGGAAGTCATCTTCAGGCAGGTTCATGAGCCGGGGCGGCTCGGCATGTCCGATTTTACGTGCATGAACGATCTGGAGGTCGCCATCGCCGGGGCGCCTTTGGACCACTTGCTCTATCACTTCCGCCTGCCTTGCGGCGGCTTTGAACATGGGCACGTCATTCTAGGCGGCGAGAGTTTCGTCGCCCTGGCCGAAGGGCTGCAGAATGCGCTCTGGTCTGCCGGCGGAGCGCCCAGGCTCCACCGTACCGACAGCTTGTCGGCCGCCTTCCGCAACCTGGACGCAGATGCGAAGGCCGACCTGACCAAGCGCTATGACGCCCTATGCGCCCATTATGGAATGGTGCCGACGCGCAACAACACAGGCATTGCCCACGAGAACGGTGCGATCGAGAGCGCCCACGGCCATATCAAGGCTGCAGTGAAGGACGCGCTGTTATTGCGCGGGACCACGGACTTCACCGACCTTGCCGCTTATCGCCGCTTCATCGACGAAGTCGTGACCGCAAGGAACCGGCGCCACGGTCCCGGCATCGATGCTGAGCGCAAGGCGCTGCAATCCCTCCCGAACGCACGGACTACCGATTACGAGGAAGTCCTCGTGACAGTGACGTCCTCGGGCGGCTTCACCCTGCGCAAGGTGTTCTACACGGTCCCCTCGCGCTTGATCGGACATCGCCTGCGAGTGCGCCTTTACGACGATCGTCTCGATGTCTTCATCGGCGGCACAAGGCTCATGACCCTGCAGCGCGGCCGCGCCGGTGTGAACGGTAAGCACGGCCACGTTGTCGATTATCGCCATGTCATTCATTCCCTGCGCCGCAAGCCGATGGCGCTACGGGGATTGGTCTATCGTGACAGCCTGTTCCCCCGCGCGCCCTACCGCCTCATGTTCGAGCACTTGCTGGAAGCTGTGGGCGAGAAAGAAGCCTGCCGGATCATGGTCGAGCTTCTGGCCATGGCCCACGAGCGCGCCTGCGAGGCGGAGCTCTCCCATATCCTGGAAGAGGACCTGGCAATCCGCAGGATCCCATGCCTGTCGGCACTTCGGGCCCGCTTTAGCCCCGATCCCGCCACTTTGCCTGAAGTCGTGGTCGAGATGGTCTCGCTCTCGATCTACGACGGGCTGATCGAACAGGGAGAAGCGGCATGAGCACGGCTCCCATGATCGACGCACAGCGCCTGGGCCTGATGCTCAATGAACTGCGCTTGCCAACCATCAAGCATATCTGGGGAGATTTTGCAGCCCAGGCGGACAAGGAAGGATGGCCCGCGAGCCGGTTCCTTGCAGCTCTCGCCGAACACGAACTCGCCGAACGCGATCGTCGCCGGATCGGGCGTCATCTGGCTGAAGCCCACCTGCCGGCGGGCAAGACGTTGGACTGCTTCGCCTTCGAGGCCGTGCCGATGATCTCCAAGGCACAGGTCATGGCCCTGTGCGCCGGCGATGGTTGGCTCGACCAGGGTTCCAATCTCATCCTGTTCGGTCCGCCAGGCGGCGGCAAAAGCCATCTGGCGGCGGCGATCGGCCTGGCATTGGTGGAAAATGGCTGGCGAGCACTGTTCACCCGCACCTCTGACCTCGTCCAACGTCTGCAGGTGGCTCGCCGCGAACTGACGCTGGAATCCGCAATCGCCAAGCTCGACAAGTATCATCTGCTCATTCTCGACGACTTCGCCTACGTCTCACGCGACCAAGCGGAAACCTCTGTCCTCTTCGAACTGATCAGTGCCCGATACGAGCGCAGATCCTTGCTCATCACCGCCAACCAGCCCTTCGGTGAATGGAACCGCGTCTTCCCGGACCCGGCAATGACGCTCGCTGCGGTCGACAGGCTCGTGCATCACGCCACGATCTTCGAGATGAACGTGGAAAGTTATCGCCGGCGCACGGCTCAGGCCCGCCGCTCCGGGGCTGGACGTCCTGCCGCCTACACCACTCCGAAAGTCCTCGAGACCATCCGCGACAATCAGGATGAGAACGAGATCCTTGCCAGCGACAATTAAAATCGGCACTGAATGACGCGCCGCGACAATCACATTCTCATCCTGATTGACGCGCAATCCTCATCCTGTTTGTCGCGCTACAGATCGCCGTGCCGTTGACTTGGGAGGAGCTGCGCGACATCGACGGGCCTTCGCGTTGGCATATCGGCGACGGCGCGGAGATGGTGAAGCGCGCCGGGTCGAAAAATCTCGCACTCTGGGGGCGCGCCGACCAGATCCTACCCGACCTGTAAAAAATCGGGACATACAAAACCAGAAGCCGGACGATTGCTGTTCGTGCCACTTCGAGATCATTTGCCAGTAACGGGATCTTGCTCAGCTGCGAGCATCGTCTGGATACGCTCGAGCGCCTCCTTCGATGGCGGGTCCTGGCAAATGTCCCAATCCTGTCCCTCAGGGTAGGCACCCACGACCAGGAAATCTTCACTGGCCTCGATCAGGCAATGGCCGGTGCCGACCGGCAATACGAGTGCGTCACCCGCTGCAACGCTCACGATCTGTGCGCCTGGTCCGCCCAGGATCAGCGAGGCGCGGCCGCTCGCGACGCCCAATGCCTCATGGGTGGTCGAGTGATAGTGATGATAGTCGAATATGGTATCCCGCCATTTCGCCGGCCAGCCGTGATCAGCGAAGCGCGTCTCGAACGCTTCGGCGATCTGTTCCCGGGCACCGCTTTCCACGCTTCGGTAGATCAGTACCGGCAATCCTTGATTGTTGGGCACCCAGTCATTGGCGTCGAGCAGGAATTTCTCTGGGTTCATGGGATGCTCCTACGGTTTGCGCCGGGTCTTGCGCACGAGCCCGTCGCGCAGCTCGATCCATACCGGTGCATGATCACTGGTCTTTTCCCAGCTACGTGGGCGCCGGTCCACCTCGGCAGCCACCAGCAGCTTGGCTGCAGCCGGGTTGAGGAGGACATGATCGATCCTGAGACCCGCGTCGCGCTCGAAGGCGCCGCGCCAGTATTTCCAGAACGTGTATATGGCCTCGTCCGGATGAAGATGACGTAGCGCGTCGGTCCATCCCTGCTGGAGCAACCCGGCGTAAGCCGCTCTCACTTCCGGTGTGAAAAGGGCATCGTCACGCCAGCGATCCGGCGCGTAAACATCGAGATCCGTCGGCATAACGTTGAAGTCTCCCGCAACAATCACCGGAGCGTCCAGTGCGACAAGCTCGGCAAGACGATCGCTCAAACGCTCAAACCATCTCAATTTGAATTCGAATTTGGCGCTCGGCCGCGGATTGCCATTGGGAAGGTAGAGGCCGGCAATGAGCGCTCCATTGATTGCCGCTTCGATGTAGCGGCTCTGCTCATCATCTGGGTCGCCAGGAAGCCCGCGACGGGTTTCGTGAATATCACCGACCCTGCTGAGGATCGCGACGCCGTTCCAGCGGCTCTGTCCATGCCAAATGGCCCTATAGCCCGCTGCCGTAATCGCAGCATCTGGGAACCTGTCCTGCGGCGCCTTCAGTTCCTGCAGGCAGACGATGTCCGGTTCTGCAAGCTCAAGCCAGCGCAAGAGCACTGGCAGGCGCCCGTTGACACCGTTGACGTTGTAGGTTGCGATTTTCACAGGTATGGTCGCTCCTGGCTGCGGCCGCACATCTGGAAAGTGCCTGGAATTCTTCGCCTTCCAAAGCGCCCGGCAGCGCTGGCGATCGAGAAGGCGGGGCCTCATTGATCGTCTTATTTTCCACCCGGCTGCCAGGCGCAGCGATCGGAGTGCTCGCCGTCCTTCCTGGTGAACGCTCTCCCAGTCGCCCACTGATTTGTTGAAAAGGTTCCCTACTGGCTGGGCTTGCCGCGACGGCTCCCCGCCTGAACACCGGTTCTGGTGTCGAGCGGAGTATCCTTCGCTGCGCGGCCGCCATGGTTTTCGCTCGGCCGGGCTCCAACGCCGCCGGTACCTCCGGTGTCCTGACCGGGAGCGGCACGCTCATGATCATGATCAGACTTGTCCCGGATCGGCGGGTAAGTGTTTTTCGTATTTGCCATGACGCTCGCCTTTTTTGCCCTCGCATCGTCACAACGGATGCGGGGCATCTCCCGTTCCGCAGGATATTGCGATTGTTCGGGGGACGGCGGGCTTCACCCATATGTTCATATTATGTTCGGCGTGTGCTAGGATCTCGCCCATGATCGCTTTTCAATTGCCGGCCCTCTTCCCAGGCAAGCCCGAGACCTGCCGGCTTTTGGCGGGGAGGAACTCTTGAGCAGGCGCGGTGGGAGCGCCGACCTTCCCCTGCACGGCGGCAGGGTTCCCGCCTGGCTGGGCGAACGCATGACCAGACTGGGCGCCGTTATCACCCAGGCAATCGTGCTCGAGTATGGCCGCGATGAATTCCTTCGCCGTTTGTCCCATCCCTTCTGGTTTCAGTCGTTCGGTGCGGTGATGGGAATGGACTGGCATTCCTCGGGCATCACAACCAGCGTTATTGGCGCGTTGAAGCGCGGACTGGCGCCATTGTCGGGTGAGCTTGGCATTCATGTCTGCGGCGGGAGGGGCAAGCACAGCCGCAAAACGCCTGATGAGTTGGTGCTTGTAGGAGAACGTACCGGCATCGACGGCGCGGCACTCGCCGCCACCAGTCGTCTGGTCGCCAAAGTAGACAGCGCGGCGCTTCAGGATGGTTTCGACTTGTACCTGCACGGGTTCATCGTCGCGGATGACGGGCGGTGGGTAATTGTGCAGCAAGGCATGAACGCTGATCGGCGGCAAGCTCGACGTTATCACTGGCTGAGCGAAGGTATTAAGGATTTTGTCGACGCTCCTCATGCGGCGATAGAGGGGCGAGGCGGTGGCCAAATCGTCAACCTTGCCGATCGCCGCGCAGCAGACTCACGCAGCGGGCAACTGGAGCTCCTGGGATCGCTCGGGCCGGACGGAATCTTGCGCGAGTTGCGGCGCATGACGCCCGGGGTCGAGCCGGAACAAGGCCTTCTCCCTCATCTGATCATGCCGGACCATCACGATGTTCGTCCCGAAAATGTGATTGAACGGCGTTTGCATGGTGCCCTTGCGGCTGCGGCGGATCTCGGTCCCAAGGATTTTTCCGAATTGCTGCTGGTTCCAGGAGTGGGAGCACGAACGGTTCGTTCCCTGGCTATGGTGGCGGAAGTCGTTCACGGCGCCCCGTGCCGTTTCAGCGATCCGGCTCGATTCTCCCTCGCGCACGGCGGCAAGGATCGACATCCTTTTCCGGTACCCACGAACGTGTACGACCATACGATTGCGGTAATGAAGTCTGCGGTGCGAAAGGCCAGGCTCGGGTACGGCGAAGAGTTGGCAGCGATCAGGCGGCTGGATGAGCAGGCGCGGAGACTTGAGGCAACCGCCTCGGGCCCGTCGCTTGACGATTACCTCGCCGAGGAACGGTCGCGATCGCATGAATACGGGGGGCGAAGCGTATTCGGATGGGAACCGCCAGCTGAACAGGTTGCGGCGATTAGTCGGCCGCTCAAGTCAGCAACACGGCCAGAGTGATCGCTTGCACAGCCAGGACCGTCCGCCCTCAGATGCTGCATTTCGGCGATTTCGGTATTCTCGTTGGATGCAGTCCCGCTTCCCCTATGGTAACCGTCAATAGGGAACAATCGGGGGCAATCCCGATTGTTCTCATCATGATGGAAAATCGTTCGGACCGGAGACCCAACTCCCGATGTCTCGCGGCGTAAATCTATGACACCGCTTGAACGTATGGCCCAGGCGGCATTTACCGCAGACTGGCCTGCCGAGAATTCGCAGCCGTGGGACCAGGCGCCACCTGAAACTCGTCTCCGTTACAGATCGATAGCCTTTGCGGTTCTCGCAGCAATCCGCGAGCCTAATGATGGCATGGAGGCAGCCGGCGATAAATGGCTCGATAGTGCCAGTTGTCGGGCGATTTGGTCGGCGATGCTCGAAGCGGCGCTTACGGAAGAAGAAAGCGAGACACGTTAGGACGGGCGATCACCTCGTTCGTCTTTCCTCTCCATAGACTGCCGCCAGCCATTGCCGACCACCTTGGCAAGGAACCATCAGCATCCGCTCCTTGTTAGGAATAGACATACAGCAGCCGAGCGTCAGGCTGTGAAGGAGATGGATCATGAGCGATAACCGATCGCGGCCCAACAACCATGAGGTCGAGAACGAGATGATCCGAACTCCGGCTGTCGAAGGTGATCCGCCGACACCAGCGACGGAACCGAACAAAAAGGACGAGAGCACGCGTAGACCCAAGGATGGACCGGCTCCGCCGGGGAAATATTCGGGAAGTCGGCGGTAAAACATGATGCCCGTGCAGAGAAAGAATTTGGCTGGGTTTCGTCGAAGGCAACTTCCTGACCTGGTTTCAACTGGTCGCTCAGCCGCGATTAAAAGCCCCTAGCTTTGCCCTTTCGGCAGTTCGGTGTGTCAAAGCCGCTCACAGAAGCCGCTGGAGACGAATGCGCGGCCTCCAGATCGAGGTCGTATAGTAGGTTTGTGAAAGGAGAGAGGTTGTGCCGCGAGGTGACAAATCAAGCTACACAGATAAGCAAAAGCGCAAGGCCGAACATATCGAGGAAGGCTACGAAGACCGTGGTGTCGGCCACAAAGAGGCAGAACGACGGGTTTGGGCAACGGTCAATAAGGAGTCCGGCGGCGGTAAAAAATCCGGGTCGGGTCGGGGAAAGATGGAAGACCACGCAGCATCCAAGAAAGGAGGTCGCATCGGCGGAAAATCGCAGAGCCATGCCGATCGTTCCGCGGCAGCCAAAAAAGGTTGGGAGACGCGACGCAAGCGGTCTGGAGGCTGATAGGGTATAAGGGTTTCGATCGTTCAGAGCGAAGAAACCGTCAGGCTTGCGGGAGCGGCAAATTCACAGATCGCTTCATTGTGCCGGCGGCGCCGGGCTTTGCATCCCGGGTTGATCTTGCGGCGCCGCGTAACCCTGTTCTACCGCTTGGCGGGTATCGCTGATGCGGCCTGTATCCTTTGGCGCCTGAACGGCGCGAACGATCCAGACCATCGACAGTGCAGCGACCACCAAGATCAAGCTGATAAGTAGCACATACCGGACAACTCCGGGCGTTGTTCCGGCACGGGCATCCTCTTTTTGAACCTTTATCCTTTCGTTGTCGGGGCTCATTATTTCTCTCCTAGAGCGTTTTCTGACCAGGTGGAATCACCTGGTGACTCGGAAAACGCGACAAACAAACGATAAATAGAGCGGGCTTCGGTTCGGAACGAACGGATTACGCTCTAAAATAAATAGCGAATGATCCTCGGGCATTGATCTCAAAGGTCAGACTCTCCCGCTGCGAACCCTTGGAGCAGGGAATCCGCCGGTCTCCCGTCCCGCGATCAGATCGGGGTTCGCCACGAGAATGCCGGAACCGAGGACCATGACATCTTCGACAAATCCGGTGGCCGTCTGGCCATAGCGCCGCATCGCCGCGCAGCGCAGGCGCCAACCAATGTACGAAGACATCAGCGCAGTTGCGGTCGCGATGATCGCGCCCGCCGCGCGGCTACCACGGGGGGCAAGCGCAGCCCCGGCGTATGCGGAAGTCACAGAACGCACGGCCAGCCCTATCGGCACGATGCGATCCGGCGCCGATTTCATCTTGTCACCGGCCATCTCTGCAGCGGCCAAGGCCGCCGTTCCTGCCGCAACAATAGGATTTTTCAATAGTGCCTGCAGGGGAAGGGCTGACGGAATAGCACCCCGGCGCGTTGCAAGAGCGATCGAGGCGAGCGGCGATATTCCACGCTGTCCGGCCACAAGACCGATGAGGATTGAGCGGATCATGATCGGCTTTCATGCTGCGTCGTGAATGCATGAAATGCGCGCTGCCGAAGATTTGATCCCGTCATGCACGGTTGCCGTGTCAATGTGTTGGATCGCTGCGCCAGACCGCTATGCATCTCGCCTGCTTTCTTCAGGACAAAGACATCCGCGGAACATCGGGGGAGGTCGAATGTTTTAGAACAGGGCTGCTCGAAAATGTCGACGCAGCGTTTGTATCTAGGGAGAGGCCTCATGTTTCGCTGGGCCATCATTTTTGCTGTCGTTGCACTCATTGCAGCGCTTCTGGGATTTGGCGGTGTAGCAGGTCTTTCCGCCAGCCTTGCCAAGGTCTTCCTGCTTGTTGCAGTCGTGATCCTGGTCCTTGGCTTCTTTTTTGGTCGAGGCCGAAGGGTGCCGTGAAGCGCATTGGACGGAGCCAATGCCCAGGGGCTCAACCGCATGCCATAGCTTGGAGCCTCCGATTCTGCGTCGCAGGGGCCTACAGCAAAGGCTGCTGCGACGTTGAAACAAGCAGCAAGGGGGCAGCATTGTCGGCGGCGAGAGGCCTTGCCCATGTCGCTTGAAAGATCGCAGCCATCCATGGCGTGCGAATGCAACTCATTTCCCGAGACCTGACTTTCGCTGTTCTCAAGTCCCACACTTCGATGACGGTCAGACCAGTTCCCTCGGTCATTCCTGCGCCTGTTCGCGTGGGGCTATCGTTATTTGTTGGACCACGGCCCGCCTCGGCTGAGTAAGCAGGTAGTGGACGCCTACCGCGATATCTTCGGCGCGCAGCATCGTTTCCTCCGCAATCATGGCGCGCTGTTTCTCCGCCGGGATATCCGGATAATGGAAGTCCGCACCGGTCTTGCCAGGCTCGATCAGACCCACTTTTATTCCTTGGGACCCAGCTTGCGGCGAAGGGCCTCGGCAAAGCCGGCGATACCTGCTTTCATGCCAGCATAGACGGTTGATCCGGGCCCAAGAATATGCGCCGACATGGAACCTATCAACACGATATCGCCCTTGTCTGCCAATATCTCCTGCGCGGACTTTGCGCTGAGGATGTAAGCGGTGAAATCGACCTCCACCGCGTAGCGTATTTCGTCGGCGGACATTTTGGAGAGGGCTTGGGCTGGAACGGCGGCATTGACGATCACGATATCGGGAGAGCCGAGGTAGCTTCGGGCTTCGTCGAAAAAGCGGTCCAGTTGCCCAGGTTCGGCAAGATCGAGCGCGATGCCGTTGCCCTTGCCGACTTCGCCTATTCTCGCCAGCGCATCGGCGAGGTGCTCGGAGGAACGGCCGCAAATGAAGACTTCCGCGCCTTCGCTGGCCAACAGGACTGCTATGGCCCTTCCGATCCCGGTCGTCCCACCGGTGATGATCGCCTTGCGACCGGCGAGCGGCGAGACTGCCGTGTGAGTGTCCGAGAGAGGGGTCATGACGATGCAGACCCCAGAACGATCTCGCCTTCTTCCTCTTCTTCCCAGTAGTGAGCTCGCTCGCCTCGCGCTTCGATCAGCACGAGACCCGGGGTTTCAGGTCCTTCCGGCCACCAGCGATCAAGACCATCCGTCCAATGTTCGGCAAGTGCAGCTTTGTCGCGAATGAGCCTTGCATGACCTTCGACAGCGAGGAAAAACGGACGCTGGCCAAGTAGCTCCGACTTGCCCTGATAGGACAGCAAGATTTTGGGATCGGCCTCAATATCGGCCACTATCAGCGCGGTCTCCTTGGTGAAGAACCAGGCGGTGCCTTGATAGTCTACTTCTCGGTTGTTGCTCATCGGCCGCGCCGCGATCGCTCCGCCCCTGGTGTGCGTCGCAAGCATTGCGAAGTCGATGTCCTTTATTTTATTGGAAAGCTCTGCAAGAGACCATGTCATTAGGGCTATCCTCGTTCGTTTGCACTTGAGGAAGGAACGCTTGAGGCAGCCGTTCGATGCGTGATCGCTGACGGGAATTAGCGGGTTCTAACATTGCCGACCGGCAGCTTTCAGCATCAACCAAATGGCCGCTGAGTGTCCGGTTTGGGGGCGGCAGCCGTCACCGCTTGTCGCCTGGATCCTGGCATTGACTTCGGCGCGGCTTTCATACGCGTGTAAGCGTCAGGTCCCTCACAAACTCTGGACGTGCAAGTCGATCAAGAAGTTGTTCGATGCTTTGTGTCGGCTTTCGAATTTGTATTTCAGATGGTTGTGAGCCCCCGCAACCACCGATACCGACAAACCAGATTTTCCTGGCGTTTGTCGGTCACGGTTGGATCGCCCTCCCGCAACCACCGATACCGACCTAGCGGACACCCCTGGCGCACCAGCGCCGGGGGTGGTGTCGTTTTTGGCGGATTGCTGCCGCTCAAGCCAATCCAGGATGGTACCGAACTCGCCATGCAGCATGGCGTTGACTTCGCCGCGCCTGCTGCCCGGCGTCAGGACGACGCGCTCGATGAGCCCGCGCAGGGCGTCGGCCGCTTCCTCACGTTCCTCGGGACAGACCAGGGCATCTGCCAGGCGCTCGACCTTGCCGCGATAAATCTCGGCGATGTTGGGATGGATATCCGGAACATCCGCCGGGGCGGCAGCGAGGCGCGCGCGAATGGCGTCCTCCTGCGCTTCCAGATCGAGAAGGCGGTCGACGAGCGAGCGAGTTCCCTTGCCTTCTTCCACTATGTCCAGAACGCCCTTGATCGCTTTCAGGACCTTGTCGAGTTCAGCGCGATCTGCCGTGTCGGTTGCCCGGCGCTCGCGGTTCAGGCGATTGGTTTCCTCTACGCAGGTGCGAATGGCCTTGGCGGCAACTTCGGGACTCATCATCCGATCGCGGAGGCCATCGAGAACCCGCGTCTCCAGTTTTTCACGAGAAATGCTATGACCATTCGAACAACTTCTCGTGTCGATATGGTTCGAACACGCAAACCGCCCCTGCCCGCGAAGGGTATAAGACCCGCCGCAGCATCCGCAGTAAACGAGGCCTGAGAGCAGGCTCCTGGGGCGACGGGTGCGGTTCAGCTTATTGTGTGCCGCGCGCGTCGCTTCGATCACGCCGGCATATTGGACCGCTATATCTTCCTGTCTTGCCTTGGCTGCCTGCCACAGTTCCTCATCGACGATCCGTAGATCGGGGACGTCGGCGACGATCCATTCCGATTGCGGATTGATCCGTGACACGCGCTTGCCGGTCTGCGGATTCTTGAGATAGCGAAGCCGGTTCCAGACCAGCTTTCCGATATAGAGCTCATTGTTAAGCAGACCGGTTCCACGCTTTGCGTGGCCTCGGATCGTGGTCGATGTCCAAAGTGTGCCGGTCGGAGCGGGTATGCCCGCTTCATTCAAGCGGCGCGCAATCGCCTGAGGGCTAAGTCCGTTGGCGAACTGCCGAAAGACCTGACGCACCACCTCGGCTTCAACGGAATTGATGCTGCGCTCGCCATGGACAGCCTCGCCTTCGCTGGAGAAGCGACGAACAACGTCATAGCCGTAGCACAGGCCGCCACCAGACTTGCCTTTCTCGACGCGTCCGCGCAGGCCACGATGCGTCTTCTTGGCAAGATCCTTGAGGAACAGGGCATTCATAGTGCCCTTGAGGCCTACGTGTAGTTCCGACACTTCGCCTTCAGCCAGCGTGACGATCTTCACGCCAGCGAATTGCAGGTGCTTGTAGAGCGTTGCAACGTCGGCCTGATCGCGGGACACGCGATCCAATGCCTCCGCGAGCAGAACATCGAAGCGACCCATCTGTGCGTCCTGGACGAGAGCCTGAATGCCGGGGCGCAGGATAACGCTGGCACCCGAGATCGCCGCGTCTTTGTAGCTGCCTATAACATGCCAGCCTTCACGCTTCGCCTGCTCTCGACATATCAGGAACTGGTCGTCGATCGAGGCAGCACTCTGCTTGTCGTCGGAATAGCGGGCATACAGGGCGACACGGGTCATATCGTTCTCCTCGCCAGAAAAATAGCATGATCTCTCTAACGGACCAAACTGGACAGGGTGATCTCGGCGCGCTGCCACCCGAGCTTTGCTAAAGAATTGAAATAGAAGGCCGTTAAGTTCTTTCTCTTTTGGATGCTGGTGGCGGGCCTCGCAATTGTCTCCACATTGTGCGTGCGCCTGACATGTGGTCGCATGATGCCTTTAGCCCGTCACGAGCAAGCAGAGCTACGTGAAAGCAGGGTCAGCAAGGAGCCTTCAGGCTTGCGCAGCGCTGATCCTGCTCTGCCCAGCGTCGATGGGCTCCCTCATCTAAGGATCGTCTGCGACACACAACTAGCACGGGTATGTCGCCTATAGATGGCCGCGATGGCCGTTAGTCGAATGTCCGGATCCGAGCCGGGGTGCGGGCATAGCCGACCTTCGCGCGGGGCAGCTGCCGACCAGACCCGGTCGTTCCCATCAACCATCATGAAGGACCGTTCACGCCAAAAACTGCCGTTGGTGTGGCTCTCAGCCCCCGGACAGAAGCCACGAACATCTCGGCCATACACTCGCTCAAATGAAGCCGCCGGAAGCTGCCGTTTATTCATTGCTAAGCCAAAGACGATAGCGATCTCGACATTCCTCCAATGTACCGACTGGTTTGGGCAAAGCTTCGTCAAGCGGGGCAGGTGCGATTGCACCCACCCCGCCGAGGATTTGCCCGATGATTGGGGCTTAGGCCGCCTTGTCTTCAGTCAGCTGCGGCGTGTCGTCGTTGACATGCTCGCGGCTTCCGATGGCGATCTTGCGCGGCTTGAGCGATTCAGGGACGCTCCGCTGGAGCGAGATCGTCAACATGCCGTGCTCATAATCCGCATCGCGCACTTCGACATAGTCGGCCAGCTGGAACCGCCGCTCGAACGCGCGGGCAGCGATACCGCGGTGAACGAATTCAACACCGTCTTCGTCCTTCTCGGTCTTCTGACCGGAGATGACGAGCTGGTTCTGCTGTGCAGTGATGTCGATTTCGTCCGGACGGAAGCCGGCAACCGCCAGAGTGATCCGGTAGCTGTCCTCGCCGGTGCGAACGATGTCGAAGGGTGGGTAGCCATCCTGCGTCTCGGCGCGGAAGCTGTTCTCGAGCGCATCGAAGAGCCGATCGAAACCGACCGTCGAGCGGCGATAGGGGGTCAAATCAAATGCAGTTCTCATTTCCAAATCCTCCTTGTTGAGCAATCTGGGCGTGAGAGGCGCCGGGAACCAAGAGCCGACGCCCTCTGTCCAACCGGACCCGTTATGGCATCCGGCATTGATAAAATTATGAAACGCGCAATTGGTTTCAAGACCTATTAAAAATTTTAATGGGTTTGTTTTCAGCACCTTGCAAGAGAAGACCAGGCGCACCGATGGAGGTGCGCCTGGTCTTCTTCCAGGAGACAATTTGATAGGATCAAGTCCGTTTACGCGGTCAGCCGATCGCTGCTCGCGTGACTGGAAGCCCAGTTTTGCATCTGGTCCTTGACCGCCAGTTTGAGCTTCTTCAGCCGGGCAATCAGAACTTCGTCAGGCCGGGGTCGTTTGCTTTCCAGCCGGATTTCATCCTCCAGCCGTGCATGTTCGCGTGAAAGATACTCCAGATACCTGTCGGCCATAGACTCCTCCTCTCTCATTCGACCGATCGATCCGTTAAGCCCCGTTCAGAACCTGCCCGGTGTCAGGCCGCGTGAGCAGGTGCCGAACTGGCATTGCTAACTGCCTGGTGTTCGCGGATTGGAGAGCGCGGTGCGATACCCGGCTCTCCTCTCGCGATTAAAAGTCCATCGCCGGCATCGGTGCTGGCGTGTCTTCCTTCGGCAGCTCAGCCACCAAAGCCTCGGTGGTGATCAGCAGTGAGGCAACCGAAGCCGCATCCTGCAACGCCGTGCGTACGACCTTTGCCGGATCGATGACGCCTGACTTCACAAGGTCTTCGTATTCGCCGGTCGCGGCGTTGAAGCCGTGGTTGTAATCGTCGCCTTCGAGCAGCTTGCCGACGATATAGGCACCGTCCTCGCCTGCGTTCTCGGCGATCTGGCGAGCCGGTGCTCGCAGCGCGCGGCGGACGATGTCGATACCCGACTGCTGGTCGTCATTGGCGGCCTTGAGCCCTTCGAGCGACTTGAGCGCACGCAGCAGGGCGATACCACCACCCGGCAGGATGCCTTCCTCGACAGCGGCACGGGTCGCGTGCAGCGCATCGTCGACGCGGTCCTTGCGCTCCTTGACCTCGACCTCGGTGGCACCACCGACACGGATGACGGCGACGCCGCCAGCCAGCTTGGCTACGCGTTCCTGCAGCTTTTCGCGGTCGTAGTCGCTGGTCGTGGTCTCGATCTGGGCACGGATCTGGCTGACCCGGGCGTCGATGTCGGCCTTGTTGCCGGCGCCATCGACGATGGTAGTGTTGTCCTTGTCGATAATGACCTTCTTGGCCCGGCCGAGCATGCCGATCGTGACGTTCTCGAGCTTGGTACCAAGTTCCTCGCTGACCACATTGCCGGCGGTAAGGATGGCAATATCCTCCAGCATGGCTTTGCGGCGATCGCCGAAGCCGGGTGCCTTGACCGCCGCGACCTTCAGGCCACCGCGCAACTTGTTGACCACAAGGGTAGCAAGGGCTTCGCCTTCGACGTCCTCCGCGATGATCAGCAACGGCTTGCCCGACTGCACGACCTGTTCGAGCAGCGGGATCAGCGCCTGCAGGTTCGACAGCTTCTTCTCGTGAATGAGGAGGTACGGATCCTCGAGTTCCACCTTCAGCTTTTCGGCATTGGTCACGAAATAGGGCGAGAGGTAGCCGCGGTCGAACTGCATGCCCTCGACCGTTTCGAGCTCTGTCTCGAGGCTCTTGGCTTCCTCGACCGTGATCACGCCTTCATTGCCGACCTTCTCCATCGCTTCGGCAAGGATGCGGCCGACGGTTTCGTCGCCATTGGCGGAAATGGTCGCGACCTGCGCGATCTCGCTGTTGGCCGACACCTTCTTAGCATGGCTTTCGAGGTCCTTGACCACGGTGCCGACGGCGAGGTCGATACCACGCTTCAGGTCCATCGGGTTCATGCCGGCAGCAACCGCCTTGGCACCTTCGCGCACGATGGCTTGGGCCAGAACGGTGGCGGTGGTCGTGCCGTCACCCGCCTTGTCGTTCTGCTTGCTGGCGACTTCGCGCAGCATCTGCGCGCCCATGTTTTCGAACTTGTCCTTGAGTTCGATTTCCTTGGCAACGGTGACGCCATCCTTGGTGATGCGGGGAGCGCCGAAGCTCTTCTCGATCACCACGTTGCGCCCCTTGGGGCCGAGAGTTACCTTGACCGCATTTGCAAGCGTATCCACGCCGCGCAGCATGCGATCACGCGCGTCAGACGCAAACTTTACTTCCTTCGCAGCCATTTTGGCCTGCTCCTTTCTCTTCTTTCGATTGAACTGAAGATTGGGTTGATTGCTTACGCCGCCTTCTTGAGTTCGGCGGTTGTTTCGATGATGCCGAGAATGTCGCTCTCCTTCATGATGAGCAGGTCCTCGCCATCGATCCGCACTTCGGTGCCGGACCACTTGCCGAACAGGACGCGGTCGCCTGCCTTGACGGCGGGTTCCACCAGCTTCCCGGAATCGTCACGCGCACCAGGGCCCACGGCGACGACTTCGCCTTCCATCGGCTTTTCCTTGGCGGTGTCGGGGATGATAATGCCGCCGGCCGTCTTTTCTTCGGCCTCGATGCGGCGAACCAGCACGCGATCGTGCAAAGGTCGGAAATGCATGCATAACCTCCATTACAAAGCGAAATGACTTACAGCGCCTCCCCCGGATGATCGGCAGGAGGCAGTGCGCGATCTAGTTTTGCTGAAAACGGCTTCAAGAGGTCCAAACCAAATTTTTTGGCACTCGCCGATTGCGACTGCCAATGGGCACTTTCCGTACGCCTTATCAGGGTCTTGACGGTCTGAAATGGACTCACAAAATATGGTGAGCGGAGCAATCCGCAGTGAGTGATCAGCGGCAAGGCAGAAAGGAGGATGTTCCTATGTCGCAACCATTCGCGCGCTACCTGCATCCGCTCGATGTAGCGCATCATCCCTCGCTTGAGCCCGAAGTGAAGCGAGCCATGCTGGCTTCCTGGGCGTCCGATCGGCATGCCGTCGAAAATCATCCTGCAATGCGCCAGCCTCCCGAACTCAAAGACCCGGTTTCCGTTGACGATGTATTCGCGGCACTGCGCTCGCTCGACGGCCCAGACAGCCAGCCCACACTGCAATGACCGACCGCGCTTTCCTGGTTCAACTGGAAGGATACGGGCTGACCACGGCAGAAATCTGCTATTTCATGCCGGATCACCCCTCGCTCCTGCAGATTTATGCCTGGCAGGAATACGATGCAGCACCGGATTTTCCGGTGCTGTTCGATTTCCTCGCGCATTGGCGGCGCGAGATCGAGGCGGAGATAAGGTCAGTCCGAATCGCTCATGAGAAAATGATCCAGCCAGCGAGCTGGCGTTCGGTGGACGGCGTGATCTCGTGGGAGTAGCAGAGCCGGGTGATTGAGCTTGCAGACCCGTATTCATGCTAGTTGCAGTCATACCGCCGCCCTGCGTGGCCCGAGGTCAAATGTCGGCTTCTGGCAGGAGCTGACCTTCATCCTACGGCATAGGAAAGGCAGAAAAGTCCCAGCGCCCGTGCCCGGCACGGGCACGGGCGCCAGCAGGTTCAGATCTCGGTGTTCTCGGCAAGTGCGAGTGCGTCTTCCACGTCGATCCCAAGATAACGCACCGTGTTCTCGATCTTGCTATGGCCGAGAAGGATCTGGACAGCCCGTAGATTGCCGGTCGCCCTGTAGATGATCGATGCCTTCGTTCGGCGAAGTGAGTGCGTACCATACTCGCTCCGCATCAGGCCGACGCCTGTCACCCATTCGTCGACAAGCCGAGCGTACTGCCGTGTGCTCAGATGCCCATTGTGATCGACCCGGCTCGGGAACACATAATCGTCCACTGTGCCGCCCCGGCGTTCAAGCCACGCCAGCAAGCTGGCTCGAGCATCTGGCAGTAGTTCGAATTGAACGGGCCGTCCGGTCTTCTGCTGCATGACGATTGCCCGCGTTCGGATCTGGCCGCCGCTGACAAGGTCGCCGATCTTTATCTGCACCAGGTCGCAACCCCGAAGCTTGCTGTCGATCGCCAGATCGAACAGTGCACGATCTCGCAGGCGGCGGCGCTGATTGAGATAGAATCGGATTTCCCAAATCTGCTTCGGCTTGAGAGCCCGCTTTGCACCCACGGTCCTTCCGGCATTCCAAACCGGGCGCTTGGCGGCGGTGACTTTTGTTTCAGACATCTCCATGATCGCTCTCCTATGGCCACATTGGCCATCTGCAGAACGCTCGCCGATAGAGATGCTCAGGATTTGCTGTTCGGCTCGTGTCGACCAGTCCCGGTCGTTCACCACAGCGACCATGGACGCCCGCTTTTGACAGAAGCTGCCAATAGTGCGCTACAAAGCGGCTAGTCAGCTTTCGCCCTGTTCAGACATTGAGCGAATCCGCGAGTGAGCCCGAAAGCGGCCGTTCGCGCGATGCCGTGGCAAGTCATCCGCCATCGTCTGCAAGGCGATAGGAAGGACGAAACTCGATCGCGCCTTCGCTAAGCACGCGCTTATCGTCGCGCCTGTAAGCGCGGGACTGATTCCCCGGGGCGCCCCGTCAGACCAGATGGGGCTGGTCAGCGGCTAGTGCGTGATGCTTCCCCGTCCCTTCAACCAGTCGGTCGCTAGCATCAAATCCCAAGGAGACCGGTACCATGACCGCCCCTGCCGCCAAGAGAAACTGGGACCCCCTGATCAAGTTGACCCACTGGTCGATTGTTCTGGCCATCCTTGCCAACGCGCTGTTTACCGAGGAAGGCAGCGCCGCCCATATATGGGTGGGATATGCGCTGGCGGCGATACTGGCGCTGCGCCTGCTGTGGGGCTTGGTCGGCCCGGCCGAGGCGCGCTTTACCGCCTTCCCGCCCAATCTGGCCCGCGCGCTGCGCTACGTGCGCAAAATTCGCCGGGGTGAGAAGACCGAACACGCCAGCCACAATCCATTGGGCGCGCTGATGGTCTATGCCATCTGGTCTTGTCTGGGCGTCATCATAGCCTCCGGCGTTGCCATGGCTGGCTTCCCCCCGCAGGGCGTAAGCCGCGGAGAAGGCCATCCGGCTGCTTATGCCTCTGCCGAATATGGCGAGGAGCGCGAGCGGGCCGGAGAAGCCGGCGAGAGTCGCGAAAATCACGAAGACGGCGGAATGGAGGAATTGCACCAAATCGCGGTGAACCTGCTATACGTGCTGATCGTGCTGCACATCGCCGGTGTGGTGTTCGAAACGCGGCGCAGTGGACAGCAAGTCGTGCTGGCGATGCTGCCCCGCCGCCGATAAGCTGGGCCCATGAAAGAGCGCGCACGCAAGCTGGAACACCGGGCCGCGGCGATGACCATCGTCGTGGTCCTACAGGCACTCGCTGCCACCTTCTTCCTGGCCGACCTGGCGGGAGACCTGGCCGTTGAACAAGCCGATGGCCACCTAATCGTGGAAGGGCTGGCTGCCGTAGCCCTTCTGGTATCGGTGGTGCTCGGCGCGATCCAGATTCGCCATCTGATCGCCGCCGCCCGGGCGGACGAGGCTGCCGTGGCGGTCGCCCGCGGCGCGCTGATCCAGCTGGTCCAGCTGCGGTTTGCCCAATGGCAACTGACTCCGGCTGAGACCGATGTGGCGCTGTTCGCGCTGAAAGGCTGCGACGTGACCGAGATTGCCGCCCTGCGCGCTACGGCCGCGGGCACGGTACGGGCGCAACTGGCGCGTATCTATGCCAAGGCCGGCGTCACATCGCACACAGCGCTGCTGGCACTGTTCGTGGATGAACTAATCGATACCTCGCTGCTGCAGGCGGCCGGACGGGAGGAGGACGGCGACGCATGAGACCGCATACCGAACAGCATCTCATATCTCGGATTGGCTGGCTGCGCGCCGCCGTGCTGGGGGCGAACGATGGCATCGTGTCCACCGCCAGCCTGATCCTGGGAGTGGCGGCATCAGGCGCGGACCGCCCTGCAATCCTGGTGGCGGGCGTGGCCGGGCTGGTGGCAGGAGCCATGTCGATGGCGGCGGGCGAGTTTGTCTCGGTCAGCTCGCAATCGGATACCGAGCGATCGGACATGGTGCGGGAGAAGCAGGAGCTGGCCAGCGCACCCGATGCCGAACTGGCCGAACTGTCGGGGATCTACGAAAGCCGCGGCGTCGATCCCGAAACCGCCCGGAAGGTAGCCCAGCAAATGACCGCCTTCGATGCGCTGGGCACCCATGCGCGCGACGAATTGCACATCACCGCCATGACTGAGGCGCGCCCGGTGCTGGCGGCCTTCACCTCTGCCGGCACGTTCACCGCCGGAGCCGCCCTGCCGCTGGTGCTAGCGGCGCTGCTGCCGATGGCGCTGGTGGTGCCGGGGCAGGCCGTGGGCTCGATCATGTTCCTCGCACTGCTAGGGGCGGTGGGCGCCAAAGCCGGCGGAGCCAAACCGCTGCGCCCGGTGTCCCGCGTTGTCTTCTGGGGCGCGCTGGCGATGGGGCTTACAGCCGCAATCGGGAATCTGGTGGGCACGAGTGTGTAAAAGGTCGCGCAACGGCCGAAATGGGGCAGTTCGTGGAACGACCACCATGATGCGTTGGCGAGCTAAAACCGGGCAGTCCTTAGCCAGCCCAATTTCTGCTGTTCTGCTGACCATATTAGGCAGAGGTAGTGTGTTCGCTACCGGCCCAGTTCTGTCCGCCTGGGATGCCGACCGGGCGATCCTGCTAGGTCGGCTTAGGACGGCAACTGCCGTTCGGAATGTCACGTGCGAATGTCGGCAATGTCCCAGCCCCAGTCATAAGCGGACCGACCGGTCGTTGACACACCATTTTTCCACTCGAGCGACTTGGATGGGCGCGTGCGTGCCGACCACACATGACCCGTCGTGCGGCCGTTATTCGCCGCTGTCTTCTCGCCGCCTCTCGAGAAAGCCATCGACGCCAGAGCCCTCGACATCTCCTGTGTGGAGCTCTGCCAGAGCCTGGGCCTGGGCGACAGCTTGCGCAGCGGTGCGCAGCACTGCTCCATGCTTTGAGAACGGCGGAGCAATATTCGACCACGGTAGCGGCGGGATAGTCCTGCTGCGGGCGGCGTAAAAGTCGTCCACCTTGAAGCCTTTCTGCCGAGTCAAGGAAGTGTGGGGATCTACAGCGTGGAACTTTATCTTCAGGTCCGTCTGGCTTGCGCGGATGGCATGAGCCAACGGGCGGCGGCGAAGCGTTTCAATGTGTCGCGCGATACGGTACGCAAGATGCTGTCGTTTTCATCGCCGCCGGGTTACCGGCGCCAGTCCGTACCGCAGCGCCCGAAGCTGGACGGGTTTGTGGCGATCATTGATGGATGGCTTGAGGGTGACCGCAGTGTCCCGCGCAAGCAACGCCATACGGCGAAGCGGGTATTCGACCGTTTGCGCACCGAGCATGGTTTCACCGGCGGCTATACGATCATCAAGGATTACATCCGGGAGCGCGAACAGCGCAGCCGGGAGATGTTCGTGCCGCTGGCGCACCCTGCGGGAGATGCGCAGGCCGATTTCGGGGAAGCGCTGGTGGAGATCGGCGGGGTGGAGCAGAAGGCCTACTTCTTCGCGCTCGATCTGCCGCACAGTGATGCCTGCTATGTGCGGGCCTATCCGGCGGCGGTGGCGGAGGCCTGGGTGGACGGACACGTTCATGCCTTCGCGTTCTTCGGCGCGGTACCGCGCTCGATCGTCTATGACAACGATCGCTGCCTTGTGGCGAAGATCCTGCCCGACGGCACGCGGCAGCGTGCAACATTGTTCAGCGCTTTCCTGTCACATTACGTGATCCGCGACCGCTATGCCCGCCCCGGCAAGGGGAACGAGAAGGGCAATGTGGAGGGGCTGGTAGGCTATTGCCGGCGCAACTTCATGGTCCCGATCCCGAAGTTCCCGACCTGGGAGGCGTTCAACCTGTGGCTGGAGGAGCAATGCCGCAAGCGCCAGCAGGACAAGGTGCGCGGGGAGAGCGAGACGATCGGCGAGCGCCTGCAGCGCGATCTTGCCGCCATGCAGCCTCTTGCCGCTACACCCTTCGAGGCCTGCGATCAGACCGGCGGGCGGGTCTCCTCGCAATCGCTGGTGCGCTACAAGACCAACGATTATTCGGTTCCGGTGGCCTGGGGCCATCAGGAGGTCTGGATCAGGGCCTATGTCGATGTGGTGGTGATCGGTTGCCGCAGCGAAGTCATAGCCCGTCATCCCCGTTGCTATGCCCGCGAGGAGGTTATCTTCGACCCGCTCCATTATCTCCCGCTGATCGAGCAGAAGATCAACGCATTCGACCAGGCCGCCCCTTTGCAGGACTGGGATCTGCCCGAAGCGTTCACGACACTGCAGCGGTTGATGGAAGGGCGCATGCACAAACATGGCAGGCGCGAATATGTTCAGGTGCTGCGCCTGCTGGAAACGTTCACCCTCGCCGATCTTCAGGCGGCGGTGGAACAGGCCATCGATCTTGGCGCCATCGGCTTCGATGCCGTCAAGCACCTCGTCCTGTGCCGGGTCGAACGCGTGCCGCCCAGGCTGGACCTGGACGTCTATCCCTTCCTCCCACGCACCACGGTCGAGAAGACCGTTGCCAGAGCCTATCTGAGCCTGCTGTCCGACAGGCAGGAGGCCGCATGAGCGATCAGGCTCCGGAGATCCTTCTCGCTCACCATCTCAAGGCACTCAAGCTGCCTACGTGCCTGCGAGAGCATCACAAGCTTGCCCGGCAATGTGCCGCTGAAGGCGTCGATCATATCCGCTTCCTCGCCCGTCTCGTCGAGATGGAGATGATCGACAGGGAGCGTCGTATGGTCGAGCGGCGCATCAAGGCCGCGCGCTTCCCCGCCGTCAAAAGCCTCGACAGCTTCGACTTCGCCGCCATCCCCAGGCTCAACAAGATGCAGGTGCTCGAGATGGCGCGGTGCGAGTGGATCGAGCGGCGTGAGAACGCCATCGCTCTGGGGCCATCAGGCACCGGAAAGACGCACGTAGCGTTGGGGCTCGGACTGGCAGCATGCCAGAAAGGACTGTCGGTGGGCTTCACCATCGCGGCAGCGCTGGTCAGCGAAATGATGGAGGCCCGCGACGAGCGCCGTCTTCGTCTTCTGCGCTTCCAGAAGCAGATGGCCGGATACAAGCTGCTCATCATCGACGAACTGGGCTTTGTGCCGCTCTCCAAGACCGGCGCCGAACTGTTGTTCGAGTTGATCTCCCAGCGTTACGAACGCGGCTCCACCTTCATCACCAGCAACCTGCCCTTCGACGAATGGACCGAAACCTTCGGATCTGAGCGTCTCACAGGCGCGCTCCTCGATCGCCTGACCCATCACGTCAGCATCCTCGAGATGAACGGCGAAAGCTATCGCCTCGCGCACAGCCGGGCCCGCAAGGCCAAAACCAGACCCTGAAAATTACACCAATGCCGGGGGGAGTGGCCCTCGGGCTACGCCCTCACGCCACTCCCCCCGGCATGTAACACGATGGCCTGGTTTTACGCCGCCGAATGGCCGACTTTTGCTCCGCCGTTGACACCCGACCGTGATAATCTCCGACATGACCGCTCTCCTGTGTGGATCGTTCCAGCCCCACCTTCGCACATCAATGCCGTCGGGGGGCGGTCACATCATCAAAGCCGTTCTGACCCTAGATTACAGGAACACCTTGCTGGTCCATTATCTGTGCCAGATGCTGAATCAGCAGGGAAGCTGGAACTGATAACGTCCGTCCCGACGCGCTGACAATTGAAAGCGTGGACAGGTCGATCCGCTCGTCGGACAACGGGACGAAGATCAGGCTGCCCGCCTGAATCTCGCTGATCGCGTCGAAGGCGGTCAGCAATCCCACCCCCGCACCGCGCATTGTCAGCGACTTGATCAGCCCGATGCTGCTGACTTCCGCCACGGCGCGGGGCGGCCCCCCGACATGGCGCCCCCAGGCGATGTCGAACACGCGGCGCAGCGACAATGTTTCGCTGGGCACGATCAGCGGATGGCTGGCGCATTCGGCCAGCGATATTTCCTTACGGCCGGCCAGCGGATGGTCGGGATGCACCACCAGCCCCAGTCGATAGATCATCGTCCGGTCAAGCCGGATCACCGGATTATTGGGCGGGTTGAAGGTCACGCCGACATCGATGTCGCCCGCCATCACCTGATCGATCACCCCCTGCGCGCCGAACACCTCCATGCGGAACTGGATGGCGGGATAGCGTTGCTGGAAGGACGCGACCGCCTCGGCGATGAACTCCGTCGCGCCCTCGACCAGCCCGATGACGACGCTGCCCCTGCGCAGCCCGACCAGATTGTCGATTTCCGACCGGATGCGTTGCAGGTCGCGACGCCAGCGGCGCACCCCGTCGATCAGCAATTCCCCCGCCGCCGTCATGCGCATGCCGGTGGGGGTGCGTTCGAACAGCTGGGTGCCCATTTCCTCCTCCAGCTGGATGATCTGGCGGTCGACCGCCGACGGGGCGATGTGCAGCACATCGGCCGCGCGGCGCAGCCCGCCCCGCCGGGCGACTTCGTCGAAATACAGGGCAGCCCGGCTGAGGAGCATGAGGAAGTCTCCGTCTAAACTGTTCTCATTATGCGAACAGTCATTGCGATAATCTGCGATGGATCAGCACAGGTTTCAATGGCAGATTTTGTGCAACGGCAAAATCGAGAGGGCGAATCAAAGAGCGATCAGCCGGTCGTCCTGTCGAAAAGGGGGTATGTGAATGTTGAATCTGCGGTTGAAATCGACGTTTCTGGCCAGCACCATGATATCCGTCCTGTTGGGCGCAGGGGTCGCCGCCCATGCAGCAGAGGCACCCGCCGCCGGGGGCGCGGCAGAGGATAGCGCCTATGCCGAGGGTGAGATCATCGTCACCGGCGAAAAGCAGCAGACCACGCTTCAGCGCGCGCCGCTGGCGATCACGGCGATTTCAGCCGATACTCTGGCCCAGTCCAACATCACCCAGCTGATCGACATGAACGGCTTTGTGCCGGGCCTGACCATCGCCAACAGCGGCAGTTTTGTGCGGGTCGTGTCGATCCGTGGCGTGGGCTATGAAGCGTCCGACAATCTGAGCGCGCAGCCCGGCACCTCCTTCCACATCGATGGCGTCTATGTCGTCAGCCCCTATGCGTTGCAACAGGATTTCCTGGACCTTCAGCGGGTAGAGGTGCTGCGTGGCCCGCAGGGCACCGTCTTCGGCCAGAGCGCGACCGGCGGCATCATCAACGCCATCGCCGCCAGGCCCGACACCCAGGCGCTCAGCGGATCGACCCAGCTGGAACTGGGCAATTACGATCTGGTGCGCGGCACCGCAACGCTGAACGTCCCGATCAGCGACACGCTGGCCGTGCGCGGCACCGTGCAGCGCTATTATCACAAGGGTTTCGCGCGCCAGACCGGCCTCAGCCCGGCCTATGGCCGCTACGGGCTGGACGATGCCGACCGTATTTCGGCCAAGATTTCACTGCTGTGGACACCGACCGACACATTTTCCGCCCAGCTGACGGCGCAATATTTCAACGCCGACGAACATGGCGCCGCGCAGAAGAATGTCGACGATATCGACACCGATCCGCGCCGCATTTCCCAGGATTATGCGAACAAGTACAAGCTCGACTTCTTCCTGACCTATGCCGACCTGCAATATGATATGGGCTTTGCGACGCTCAAGTCGCTCAGTTCCTACCAGACGACGCGCAACCACAACCAGATCGACGTCGACCGGTCCACCTATGCCCAGACCGGTGCCTATGATGCCCAGCCCTATTGGAACAACAGCGTTGACGCCTTCAGCCAGGAATTCAACCTGACTTCGAACGGCGAAGGGCCGCTCAGCTACATTGCCGGCGCCTATTTCCTCTATCAGAAGCTGGGCCAGGACATATTGGAATATCGCGGCACGGACGCGAACCCGGTCTATAATCTGACCCTGCCGCTGACCTTCGCCAACTATCCCTATAATCTCGATTATGCGCTCAACAGTCGGCAGAAGCGCTATAGCTATGCCGGTTTTGCCCAGGCCAAGTACAAGCTGGCCGACACGGTCAGCGCGACGCTGGGGCTGCGCTACGCCCATGATGATTTCAAGAGCAGCAACAGCACGCTGTTCGATATTTTCGGGCCCACCGTGCATGCGAAAACCAGCGAAAATGCGCTGACCGGCAAGGGCGAGGTCGATTTCGAACTGACCCCGCGCAACATGGTCTATGCCAGCATCTCGCGCGGGTACAAGCCGGGCGGCGTCAGCAACAACAGCACGCCGTTGCTGGTGCCGCTGACCTATGAGCCGGAATATGTCTGGTCCTATGAGATCGGCGCGAAGAACCGCTTTGCCGACGGCCGGGTGACGCTGAACACCGCTGCCTTCTTCTATGACTACAAGAATCTGCAATATCAGATGGAGGATCCGATCCCCTATCAGGGCGGCGTGTCGAACGTGCCCAAGACGCGGATCTGGGGTGCGGAGGCGGAGGCCACGGTCGAACTGACCGGGAAGCTCAAGCTGGATGGCAATGTCACCTATCTCGATGGCGAACTGGTGGGCGATTATATCACGCTGGACCCGTCCCGCGCCCATGCCGCCACGCTGGCCGCCGCCGCGCTGGGTTATGGCCCCTTCGATGCCTATACCATCGCGCTGCGGGCGCAGCAGACCCGCAACACCAACGGCAATGTGCCGCCCAAACTGCCCAAATGGCAGGGCGCGGTCGGCGCGACCCACACGCTGGACATCGGTTCGCTGGGCACGCTCAAATCGCATGCGGAACTCATCTATCGCGGCAAGTTCCAGTATCGCATCTTCAACGACGGCGCCCGCGACGTGGTGCCCGCCTATACGCAGGTGAACGCCAATTTCGCCTTCACCCCGCAGGACAGCGGCTGGACGCTGGGCGTCACCGTGTCGAACATCTTCGACAGGAACGGCATCGCCTCGCGCTATTCCAACCCGTTCGGCAGCTTCACGACCAGCGACATGTACATCCCGCCGCGCCAGGTCATCGCATCGGTGAAATATGACTTCTGATCGCGTCCTGCCCCATCCGGTGGACCATGTCCCGCCGGCGGGGGCGCTGGGGGCCCTGGCCTTCCAGCATGTGCTGACCATGTATGCAGGGGCGATCACCGTGCCCCTGCTGGTCGCCTCCGCGCTGCACCTGTCGGCGCAGGACACCGCCTATCTGGTCAGCGCCGACCTGTTCGCCTGCGGGCTGGTCACGCTGCTGCAATGTCTGGGTCTGGGTCTGGGTCTGGGCCGGGGCGGCGACCGGGGCGGGGTGGGCATTCGCCTGCCCATCATCATGGGCGTGACCTTCGTGGGCGTGATGCCCGCCATCGCCATCGCCAGCCAGCCGGGTCTGGGCCTGCCGGGCGTCTATGGCGCGGCCATCGCCGCCGGGCTGATCGTCCTGCCGCTGGTTCCGCTGGTCGGACGGCTGCGGCGGGTGCTGACCCCCACCGTCACCGGTACCGCCATGCTGCTGATCGGCCTGTCGCTGATGGGCGTGGCGGTGGACTGGGCCGCCGGCGGGCAGGGCGCCGCCGACTATGGCGCGCCTGTCCATCTGCTGCTGTCGGGCGGCACCGTCGCGGTGATCTTGCTGGTGACGCGGCTGGGCACCGGCTTCCTGGCCAATTGCGCGATCCTGACTGGCATGGCGGCGGGCTATGCCGTCGCGGCGGCCATGGGGCTGGTGGATTTTTCCAGCGCCGCCGCCGCGCCCGTGCTGCAACTGGTCACGCCCTTCCATTTCGGCCTGCCCCTGTTCGACCCGGCGGCCATCGCATCCATGGTGGTGGTGCTGCTGATCACGCTGGTGGAATCCAGCGGCATGCTGACCATGATGGGCGACATGGTCGATCGCCCGGTGACGACGCGCGACCTGTCGCGCGGGCTGCGCGCCGATTGTCTGGGCGCGGTCATTGGCGGCCTGTTCAACAGCTTTCCCTATACATCCTATGCTCAGAATATCGCGCTGGTGAACATGACGGGGGTGCGCAGCCGGTTCGTCTGCGTCGGCGCGGGCGCGATGATGCTGGTGCTGGCCCTGTTCCCCCGGCTGTCCGCGCTGGTCGCCGCCGTGCCGCCCAGCGTGCTGGGCGGGGCCGCGCTGGTGCTGTTCGGCATGGTTGCGGCGTCGGGCATCCGTTCGCTCGCGGCGGCGGGGCTGGACCGCTCGCGCGAGGATCTGCTGGTCGTCGCGATCAGCCTGGGCGTGGGCCTGATCCCCACTTTTTCCGACCGTTTCTTCGCCGCGGCCCCGGCTGCGCTGGCGCCCTTCACCCATAGCGGTGTGCTGCTGGGCATTGTCACGGCGATCCTGCTCAACATCATCCTTGGCACCGGGCGCGCAACGGACAGCGCTTTTGCCGGGGAATCCGACATCCACAATCAACACGTGCCGGCACCCCATGCCGGCCACGCAGGAGGCTGAAATGAAGTTTGACGGTAGCGTGGTTCCCATCATCGACCTGACCCCCGCGCGCACGGGCAGCGAAGCGGACCGACAGGCCGTGGCCGAACAGGTCGGCGCCGCCGCGCGCAGCATCGGTTTTCTGGTGGTGTCGGGCCATGGCGTCCCGGCCGAGGCGATCGAGGCCGCCTCCACCGCCAGCCGGGCGCTGTTCGACCTGTCGGGTCCGGAAAAGGGGAAATATCGCTCGCCCGACCCGGCCGTCTATCGCGGCTATTTCGGGATAGAGACCGGCAACCTCGCCAGCACCATCGGCGAGGAAGAGGCCAAGCCCGACCATCGCGAATATTATAATATCGGCCGCTTCGACCTGGACGAAAGCGACCCCTATTTCACCACGCCGACCGCACGCCGGATCTTCCAGCCCAATATCTGGCCCGATGCCGACGTGCCCGCCTTCCAGCCCGCCATCGTCACTTATTATCATGAGATGGAAAAGCTGGCCGCGCTGCTGATGGAATTGTGCGCCCGCGCGCTGAACCTGTCGCCCGACTGGTTCGCGGACAAGATCGACCGGCACATCACGAACATGGTCATCAGCAACTATCCCGACCAGCCCGAAGCGCTGGAGGATGGCCAGCTGCGCGCCGGCGCGCACACCGATTATGGCGGCCTGACCATCCTCAAGACGGAGGACAAGCCCGGCGGGCTGGAAGTGCTGACTGCCGACGGCCGCTGGGAAGCGGTGCCCATCGTGCCGGGCGCGTTCATCATCAACCTGGGCGACCTGATGGCGCAATGGACCAATGACGAATGGGTGTCGACCATGCACCGCGTCGTCAATCCGCCGCGCGACAAGGGCGTGGGCAGCCGCCGCCAGTCGCTCGTCTTCTTCCACCAGCCCAATTATGACGCGGTCATCGAATGCATCCCGACCTGCGCCATCGACAAGGCGCCGAAATATGCGCGCACCACGTCGCTGGAACATCTGGAAATGAAGATGGACCAGATGAACGACACGCCCAAGTTCAAGGAAGCGGAGGCCGCCTGACATGATCGTCTACACGCCCCCCAAGCCTGCGGAGACGATCCCCGTGATCGACCTGGGGCCCAGCCTGTCCGGCGACCTGGCGGCGAAGAAGGCGGTTGCGTGGGAAATCCACAAGACCGCACGGGACACCGGCTTCTTCTACATCGCCAACCATGGCGTGCCCCAGGCGATGATGGACGGCCAGCTGGATCTGGCGCGCCGCTTCTTCGACCTGCCGCCGGAGGAAAAGGCGAAGGTCGATGCCAAATATTCGACCTGCACCCGCGGTTACGAGGCGCCGGGCCTGCAAACGCTGGACGACGGATCGCCGCCGGACCTGAAGGAAGGTTTCCTGATCGGCGTCGATCTGGACGAAGACCATCCCTATGTGCGCGACGGCGTGCCCAATTGCGGCGCCAATCTGTGGCCGGAAAAGCCCGATGGCTTTCGCGCCCGCTATGAAGCCTATGTGGCAGAGATGTTTCGCGTCGGCCGCCATCTGATGAGCCTGATCGCCCTGTCCATCGACCTGCCGGAGGATTATTTCGTCGACGGGCTGAAGGAGCCGCTGTTCAACAGCCGGCTGCTGAAATACGGCCCGCAGCCCGCCAACGCCGCCTATAACCAGATCGGCGCGGGCGCGCATATCGACTGGGGCATGATCACCATTTTGCTGCAGGACGATGTCGGCGGGCTGGAGGTTGAAAATGCGGCGGGCGAATGGATCGCCGCGCCGCCGATCCCGGGCACCTTCGTCATCAACCTGGGCGAAATGGTGCGGGTGCTGACCAACGGCCTGTACCACGCCAACATGCACCGGGTGCTCAACAACCATAGCGGCCGGGATCGCTTTTCGGTGCCGACCTTCTTCGACCCCAATTATTTCTACAAGGTCAGCTGCGCGCCGACCTGCCTGCCCGAAGGCGGCGTCCCCACCTATCCCGACACCACGGTGGGGGATCATATCGCGGAAATGTACCGCAAGACCTATGGCCTCGCGGCGTGAAGGATCGAATAATGGCTGTTCTTGCTTATACCAATATCTTCACCGCCGACATCGACCGGCTGGCCGATTTCTACAGCAGCCTGTTCGGGCTGGAGGAATATCTGGAAAGCCGCTCGCCCATCTTCCGGGGCTTTGCCGCGGGCGGTACGTCGCTGGGCTTCAGCGGCACGGGCGCTTATGAACTGCTGGGCATGGCGCCGCAGACGGAGCCGGGCGACCGCGTGTTCCAGACCTTCAACGTGGATTCGCCCGAAGAGGTGCAGCGACTGACCCGGCAGGCCGTCACGCTGGGCGCGCAGGTCGTGAAGGAACCGTTCGAGACCTATTATGGCTGGTATCAGTCGGTGCTGCGCGATCCCGACGGCAATGCCTTCCGCATCAATTATCTGGGAGTTCCCGCATGACGCAGGCGCCGTCGCTGTTGCAGGAACGGGACGATATGCCGCCGCCGGTCGCGGCCCGTCCCGCCCGCGTCACCCGGCCGCGCAACTGCACCTATGCGCCGGGCGACTGGGAAATATTGTCCCGCTACTGGTTTCCGATCGCGCGCGTCGAGGATATCGGCAACGCCCCGGTCAAATCGAAGCTGCTGGACGTCAAGCTGGTCGTCTATCGCACCACGTCGGGCATCAGCGTCGCGCGCGACCTGTGCCCCCATCGCGGGGTGCCGCTCAGCATGGGCTGGGTGGAGGGCGACGATCTGGTCTGCCCTTATCATGGCCTGCGCTTTGCGGCGGATGGGCGCTGCGTCAAGATTCCGGCCCAGCCCAATGTCGTGCCGTCGGACCGGTTCCGCGCCACCGCCTTGCCCATGGTCGAACGCTATGGGCTGGTGTGGACCTGCCTGGACCCCGACAATGCGCTGACGGACATTCCCGACTTTCCCGAATTCGGCGCGCCCGATTTCCAGCCCATCGTCTGTCCGCCAGTGCCGATTAAGGCCGCCCCCGGACGGCAGGTGGAAGGGTTTATCGACGTCGCCCATTTCGCCTGGATCCATCATGAGGCCTTTGCCGATCGCGAAAACAGTGTCGTGCCGCTCTACCAGACCCGGCAGACCGACTATGGGTTCCGCAGCATCTATGTCAGCGATGTCAGCAATTTCCCCAAGCCGTTGCAGCATCTGGAACCCGAAGGCTTCATCTGGCGCCGGATCTTCGACGTCCATCCGCCCTATATCGCCTTCCTGACGGTCGATTTTCCCAATGACGGCGTGCTGCGCATCATGAACATCGCCACCCCGGTGTCGGCGCGGGAAACCATGCTCTATGTGCCGCTGGTGCGCAATTTCGACCGCACCGGATCGGTCGAGGATGTCTACGCCTTCAACGCGCAGATCTTCGCGGAGGATCAGGCCATTGTGGAGGCGCAATGCCCAGAGGACCTGCCGCTGGAGCTGGAGGAAGAAGCCCATTTCGCGGCCGACCGCTCGTCCGTTTCCTATCGCAAGGCGTTGCGGGCGCTGGGCCTGACCTGCTGAAACAGACGTTCCATGGCGCCTGCGGGGGCGGACGGCGAGGCATCGCTGTCCGCTCCTTATGGGATGGCCCGCCCCTTTTCCCCGGCATCGGGTATGATGCTGGTGCTTGAAAAGGAAAGGAGCGGACCGATGTCTATTGTGATCCTTGACGTTGATTTGGGCAAGAATGCCTGCAGTGTCGTAGGCGTTGATGCAGCAGGCGCTGTCATCGTGCGTAAGTCGATGCGCCGACAGACACTTATCGATTACGTAACCAAGCTTCCGGCTTGCGTGATTGCAATGGAAGCGTGCTGCGGTGCCCACTACCTTGGTCGCCTTTTCACCGCGCAGGGGCACGAAATCAGATTGATGTCGCCGGAGAACGTACGCCCGTATGTCAAAGCGCAGAAGAATGATGATCGTGATGCGGAGGGGATTGCCGAGGCCGCCTCGCGCCCGACGATGCGCTTCGTCGAACTCGAGACTCAGGAGCAGTTGGACATCCAGACCCTCCACCGCGTCAGGTCCCGCCTGGTAGCCGAGCGCACAAACCTTATCAACCAACTGCGGGCGATCCTGCTGGAGCGGGGGACCATTTTCCCGGCCGGACGGCGCAAGCTGGAGCTGGCATTGATGCCATGCTGGCCGCCGAAGATACGACCCTATCACCACGCTTGAAGCAACTGGTGGGAGAACTGCGCGCCGAATGGCACGAACTTGATACCAAGGTCGAGGCACTGAACGGCGAGTTTGTCGAACTGGCTCGCAATGATGCGGCTTCCCGGCGGCTCACGTCCATCCCCGGCATCGGCACATTGAACGCAACCGCTTTGATTGCAGCCGTGGGCGATGCCAGCAGCTTTGCCAAAGCGCGAGACTTGGGTGCTTGGCTCGGCCTGGTACGCAGGCAACATACTACCGGCAGCAAGCCCCGGCTGCTCGGCATCTCCAAGCGTGGTAACACCTATTTGCGCACCTTGCTCATCCATGGCGCCCGGGCAGCATTACCGTCACTGGCGCGCAGCGAAACCCCGCTGGGACGTTGGTTGACAGGAATGATCGAGCGAGGAGTTCATCGCAACGCAATCGTCGTCGCATTGGCTAATAAACTGGCGCGGATCGCTTGGGCAGCCCTTCGCAAAGAAGTGAGCTTCGAACGCGGCTATCCAGCAGCGGCATAAAGGATCGGCTGCGTGCTTCTGCGCGCGTAGCCCAACGATGTTTGCAGGAAGGATCGTGAAGATGGCCTGACAGTCGATCGGCGTCTGGAAAGCCCGGGCAAAAAAATGGCACCTGTTGCCGGTTCCCTTATTGTGGCTCCAGACGTGCGGATGTCCATCTTGGCCACGGGATGCTCCCGTGAGACCGCATACGTTGACGCAGACTGATCAGAACACCGTAAAATCCTACTTGCAAACGGGGCGGGACATACGTTTTTTGAGCCTTCTCTCCCTGTTCGAACGGATTATCTGCTGTCCCCATTTCGGCATCGGCATGGACTAAAATAAGTTCTTTTTTAGATCGGTCGCCAGCGGCACAAATTCCGCCATCAGCCTGACAGGGACGCCCATGACATGATGCACGCACCATCCGGATACAACGGCCTTGCCACAGCGCCGCATCATCTGGCGAGCCAGGCGGGCCTCAGTGTTCTCAAGGATGGCGGCACCGCGGTCGAGGCGTGCGTGGCGATGGCCGCGACGCTGGCGGTGGTCTATCCCCATATGACCGGCATCGGCGGCGACGGTTTCTGGCTGATCCACGATCCCGACGGCCATGTCCATGCCATCGACGCCTGCGGCGCGGCGGCCGCGCGCGCCGATCTGTCGCTCTATGCCGGGCTGAAGGGCATTCCGTGGCGCGGGCCGCTGGCGGCGAACACGGTCGCTGGCACGGTGTCGGGCTGGAAACAGGCGCTGGCAGGCGATGCCGGCACGCTCAGTCTGGACCGGCTGCTGCGCGACGCGATCGATCTGGCGCGGCAGGGCGTCGCCGTGACGAAGGGCGGGGCGGAGATTGCGGTCGCCAAACATGCCGAACTGATTGCCCAGCGCGGCGCTTATGGCGATATTTTCGCGCCGGGCGGCCGCCCTTTGAAGGAGGGCGAGCGGCTGTGCCAGCCCGCGCTGGCCGCCACGCTGCAGATGTTGGCCGACAATGGCCTTCAGGATTTCTATACCGGCAAGCTGGCCCGGTCGATCACGGCGGATCTGGCCGCGCTGGGCAGCCCGGTCACGGCCGCCGATCTGGAGGCGCACCGCGCCATCGAACCCCGGCCGCTGACCCTGACGGTCAAGGGCGCGCGCCTGTACAACACGGCGCCGCCGACGCAGGGGCTGGCGTCGCTGCTGATCCTGGCCCTGTTCGACCGGCTGGGCGTGACGGAGGGGGAGGGGTTCGCCCATCTCCACGGCCTGATCGAGGCAACGAAACAGGCCTTTCTGGTGCGCGACAGCCATGTCGGCGACCCGGCCCATATGCCCGTTCCAGCCCAGTCGATCTTGGACGACCGGGATGCGCTGGCGGCGATGGCCGGGCGCATCGATCCGGCGCGCGCGCTGCCCTGGCCGCAGGACAGCGCGCTGGGCGACACCTGCTGGTTCGGCGCGGCCGATGCGCGCGGGCAGGTGGTCAGTTGCATCCAGTCCACCTATTTCGAATTCGGGTCCGGGCTGGTCCTGCCGCAGACCGGCATTACCTGGCAGAACCGGGGCGCCAGTTTCCGTCTGGCGCAGCAGGGCTGGAACGCGCTGGCGCCGGGGCGCAAGCCGTTCCATACGCTGAACCCGGCACTGGCGCGTTTCTATGACGGGCGGGTCATGGCCTATGGTACCATGGGCGGGGAGGGGCAGCCGCAGACGCAGGCCGCGATCTTCAGCCGCTATGCCTGGTTCGACGTGCCCTTGCAGCAGGCGGTGTCGATGCCGCGCTGGCTGCTGGGGCGAACCTGGGGCGAAAGCAGCACCACGCTGAAGCTGGAAAGCCGTTTTGACCCTGCCACCATCGCAGCGCTGGCGGCGGCGGGCCATGATGTGGAGATGCTGGCCCCCTTTACCGCCACCATGGGCCATGCCGGCGCGGTCGTGCGCCATGCCGACGGCCTGATCGAGGGCGCGACCGACCCCCGTTCCGATGGCGCGGTGGCGACATGGTGAGCGGCGCGCGCGCGGTCGAACGGTGCGACCGGCTGGGTCTGCCGCCCTATAGCGACAGCGCTGACGGGCTGTACCGCGCCTATCTGACGCCCGCCTATGCCACGTCGCAACAGCTGGTCGCGCGCTGGATGGCGCAGGCGGGCATGACGGTGCGGATCGACGCGGCGGGCAATCTGATCGGCCGCTATGAGGGGACGGGCGACGGCCCGCCGCTAATCGTGGGCAGCCATCTGGACAGCGTGCGCGACGCGGGCCGCTATGACGGCCCATTGGGCATCATGCTGGGCATCGAATGCGTGGCGGCGCTGCACGATGCGGGCGAAAGGCTGCGCTTCCCCGTCGAAATCTACGCCTTTGGGGATGAGGAAGGGTCGCGCTTTCCGCTGGCGATGCTGACCAGCCGGGCGGTGGCGGGCACGCTGGACGCGCAGCTGACCGAACCTGCGGATGCCGATGGCGTCACCCTGTTTCAGGCGATGGCCGCCTATGGCGAGGCAGTGGGCGCCGCGGTGCCCCGCGATTTCGACGCCTATCGGCAGGCGCGCCACCCCGGCGCCTTCGCCTATCTGGAGGCGCATATCGAACAGGGCCCGGTGCTGGAGGCCGACGGGCTTGCGCTGGGCACCGTCACCGGCATCGCCGCGCAACGGCGCTTTGGCATAAAGGTCGGCGGCCGGGCGGGCCATGCCGGGACCACCGCCATGACGCTGCGCCGCGACGCGCTGGCGGCGGCGGCGGCGATGATCCTGACGGCGGAGCAGGAGGCGCTGGCCGCCGGGGGCGACCGGGTGGCGACGGTCGGGACCGTCACCGCCGGGCCGGGCGCGGCCAATGTGGTGCCGGGCTGTGCCATGTTCACGCTGGACGTGCGCGCCGCGCGGGATGCCGATTGCGCCGCGCTGGCCGATGTCATCGTCGCGCGTTTCGGGCACATCGCGGCGGTGCGCGGCGTCACCCTGTCTGTCGACGCGCTGCACAGCCTGCCCGCTAGCCCCTGCGACCCGCAGCTGATGATGCTGATGGACGGCGCGCTGGCGGCGGAGGGGCTGCCGGTGCGGCGGCTGGTGTCGGGGGCGGGGCATGACGCGATGATCCTGTCCGCGCTTTGCCCCACGGCGATGCTGTTCATCCGCTGCCGCGAGGGGATCAGCCACAATCCGGCCGAAAGCGTCCTGCCCGAAGACGCCGATCTGGCCGCCCGCACGATGCTGCGCTTCATCAAATCCCTGGAGGATATCCACCGTGCCTAATGTCTTTGCAGAGATTGACCCGCCCCAGCGCCTGCTGATGGGCCCCGGCCCGATCAATGCCCATCCCCGCGTGCTGCGCGCCATGTCGGCCGATCTGCTGGGCCAGTTCGACCCGGAAATGACCGCCTATATGAATGAGGTGATGGCGCTGTACCGCCCGATCTTCGGCACGCAGAACCGCCAGACCTTTCTGGTCAACGGCACGGCGCGCGCGGGCATAGAGGCGGCGCTGATCAGCATGGTCAGCCCCGGCGACACGGTGCTGGTGGTGAATTTCGGCCGTTTCGGCCTGCTGCTGACGGAGATATTGGAGCGGGTCGGCGCCCGGGTGGCGCGAGTGGATGCGCCCTGGGGCGAAGTCGTGCCGCTGGACGCGATCGGCGATGCCATCGCCCGGACCGGGCCCAAAGTCGTCGCGACCATCCATGGCGACACATCCACCACCATGGCGCAGCCGCTGGCCGGGCTGGGCGCGCTGTGCCGCGATGCGGGCGCGCTGCTCTATGTCGACGCCACCGCGACCATCGGCGGCATGGAACTGGCGGCGGACCGCTGGGGTGCGGATATCGTCACCGGCGGGTTGCAGAAATGCCTGGGCGGATCGTCCGGTTCGGCCCCCATCACCATTTCCGATCGCGCGGCGACGCATATTTACGGCCGCCGCCGCGTCGAACTGGGCCTGCGCAGCGCGGCCATTGAAGAGGGCGAGGATGAGGGCGGGGGCATCGTCATCGGGTCCAACTATTTCGATCTGGGCATGGTGATGGACTATTGGTCCGAAAAACGCTTGAATCACCATACAGAGGCGACCACCATGCTGTATGGCGCGCGCGAATGCGCTCGCATCATGCTGGAAGAGGGGCTGGAGCAGCGCTATGCCCGCCATGCGGCGGCAGGCCGCGCCATGGCGACCGGGCTGCGCGCGCTGGGGCTGACGCTGTTCGGCGACGACCGCTATCGCATGACCAATGTGACCGCGGCCCACATTCCCGAAGGCGTGGATGGAGAGCGGGTGCGCCGCCGCATGCGCGAGGATTTCGAAATAGAGATCGGCACCGCCTTCGGCCCGCTGGCGGGCAAGGTGTGGCGGTTCGGCGCGATGGGATATAATGCGCGCAAGCACAAGATACTGATAACATTGGGCGCGCTGGAGGCGGTGCTGCGGGCGGAAGGGCATGGCTGCCCCCCGGGCGAGGCGGTCGACGCCGCGCTCAACGCCTGGAACGCACGATGAGCGCGCGGGACCTGATCGGCTATGGCCAGACCCCGCCCGCCGCGCACTGGCCCGGCGGCGCGCGGATCGCGGTGCAGTTTGTCATCAATTATGAGGAAGGCGCCGAAAACAGCGTCCTGAACGGCGACCGGGGATCCGAAGCCTTTCTGTCCGACATGGTCGGCGCGGTCAGCCACGCCGACCGGGCGATGGCGATGGAAAGCCTGTATGAATATGGCAGCCGCGCCGGTTTCTGGCGCCTGCACCGGCTGTTCACGGATCGCGGCCTGCCCGTCACCGTTTTTGGCGTGGCAGCCGCGATGGCCGCCAATCCCGCCGCCGTCGACGCGATGCTGAAGGCGGACTGGGAAGTGGCCAGCCACGGCTATCGCTGGATCGATTATCAGCACATGCCGGCGGACCGGGAAGCGGAACATATCGCCCGCGCCATAGAGGTCCACACCCGCCTGACCGGGCAAAGGCCGCTCGGCTGGTATCAGGGCCGCACCTCGCCCAATACCGCCCGGCTGGTCGCGCAGGAGGGAGGGTTCCTTTATGACGCGGATTCCTACGCCGACGACCTGCCCTATTATGACCAGCGTTTCGGCCGGGCGCAGCTGATCGTGCCCTATACGCTAGACGCCAACGACATGAAGATGGTGGCGCTGAACGGCTTTACGGAAGGGGACCAGTTCTTCCGCTATCTGCGCGACACGTTCGACCAGCTGCGGGCGGAAGGTGGGCAGATGATGTCGGTCGGCCTGCATGGTCGCATCGCCGGACGGCCCGCCCGCGCCCATGCGCTGGCCCGTTTCCTGGATCATGTCCTGGCCCATGACGATGCCTGGGTCGCCCGCCGCATCGACATTGCCCGCCACTGGCTGGAGCTGCACCCCCATGACTGAAGAAAAAGCCGATTTCATCGCCCGCTATGGCGCGCTGTTCGAACATTCCCCCTGGGTGGTGGAGCGCGCCGCCGAACGCCTGCCCTTCGACGATCTGCATGCCGGGCTGATGCAGACGGTGCACGACGCCACCCGGGACGAACAACTGGCGCTGATCCGCGCCCACCCCGAACTGGCGGGGAAGGCCGCCATCGACGGGTCGCTGACCGATGCGTCCGCCGCCGAACAGGCATCGGCCGGGCTGGACCGGTTGTCGCCCGAGGAATATCGCGCCTTTCACGACCTGAACGCCCGCTATGGCGCGCGCTTCGGCTTTCCCTTCATCATCTGCGTCCGGCTGACGAACAAGGCGGGCATATTGGCGGCCATGGAACAGCGGCTGGCTCATGACGAACAAAGCGAAATCGCCACAGCCCTTGCCGAAATCGGCAAGATCGTGGCCCTGCGTCTGGAGGATCTGGCATGACATTGGCACAGCATGAGGCCCGGCTGGCCCATGATCTGGACTGTCTGGGCTTTGGCGGGGCGGACTGGACCCGCACCTCGATGTCGGACGCCGGGCAGGATGGTGCCCATATCCATGACGTGGTGATCGTCGGCGGCGGGCAGAGCGGGCTGGGCGCGGCGTTCGGCCTGCTGCGCGAACGGATTTCCAACATAGTGGTGCTGGACGAAAATCCGGCGGGGCAGGAAGGGCCGTGGGACAGCTATGCGCGGATGATGACGCTGCGCACGCCCAAGCATCTGACCGCCATCGACTATGGCATCCCCGCGCTCACCTTCCGCGCTTATTGGGAGGCGATGCACGGGCCGCAGAGCTGGGCCGCCATCGACAAGATCCCCCGGCGCGACTGGATGGACTATCTGCGCTGGTATCGCCGCGTGCTGCGCCTGCCGGTGCGCAACGACAGCCGGGTGACGCTGGTGGAGCCGGTGCGGCGCGGGCTGTTCCGCCTGTCGCTGGCCGATGGCGAAACGCTGCTGGCGCGCAAGGTCGTCATGGCCACCGGCATACAGGGCGGCGGCCAGTGGCAGATGCCCGCCATGGTGACGAAGCTGCCCGGCCACCTTTATGCCCACACCTCTCAGGCCATCGATTTCGACGCGCTGGCGGGCAGGCGGATCGCGATATTGGGCGGCGGCGCGTCGGCCTTCGATAATGCGCAACATGCCCTGTCGCTGGGCGCGGGGGAGGTGCATGTCTTCGTCCGCCGCCAGCAATTGCCCACCGTCAACCCGATCCGCTTCCTGGAGGCGAACGGCGTCATCCCGCGCTTCCCGGCGCTGGCCGACGAAGCCAAATATCGGATGATGAAGAGCTTTTTCGAACGCAACCAGCCGCCCACCAACGACACGTTCGCGCGCGCGGCCAGCCATCCCGGCTTCCATCTCCACCTGGGCTCGCCTTGGCTGGATGTGGAGGAATCTGGCGCGGGGGTGGATGTCATCACGCCGCAGGGGCGGCAGCGCTTCGACTTCCTGATCCTGTCCACCGGCCTTACCACCGACCCCGCGCTGCGCCCCGAACTGCGCCCGGTCGCGGCGGGCATCGCCCGCTGGTCGGACCGGTTCGCGCCGCAGGATCGCGACGCGGTGCTGGATGCGCACCCCTATCTGGGCACGGGGTTCCAGCTGCTGCCGCGCACGCCGCAGGATGAAGACGCGCTGCACGGCCTGTTCGCCTTCAACTATTCGGGCCTTATCAATTTCGGCCTGTCGGCATCGGCGATTTCGGGGCTGAAACATGCACTGCCCCGGCTGGTGCAGGGGGTCGCGGACCAGCTGTTCCTTGACGATCAGGGGGCGATACTGGCCGATTATTTCGCCTATGCGGAACCTGAATTTTCCGCGCAGCTGCCCACGCCCCGCGCCACGCGGACGGACGCCGCGGCATGAGCCTGTCCACCCATGTGCTCGACACCATGCACGGCCGCCCCGCTGCCGGCATGGCAATCCGCCTGATTTCGGGCGACCGGCTGCTGTTCGAAGGGCTGACCGATGCGGACGGTCGCTGCCCGGCGCTGCGCGATCTGGACCTGGCGGCCGGATCCTATCGGCTGACCTTTGCGGTGGCGGATTATTTCCGCTGGCTGGGCGTCGACCTGCCGCAGCCGCCCTTCCTCGACATCGTGCCCATCGATTTCGGCATGGGCGAAGGGGGCCATTATCATGTCCCGCTGCTAGCCTCGCCCTTTTCCTATTCCACCTATCGCGGAAGCTGAAGGTCCATGAACCCCGACACGCCCCCCTTCGCCCCCCTCTTCACGCAAACGGCCGACGTGGATCTGGCCGCCGAAATCGCGGCGCGGATCGGCATGGACCTGCCCGATGCATGCGTAGCGGGCGTGGCGGCCAATGCCCGCCTGCTGCAAGGCCATGCCGACCTGCTGCGCGGCGGGCAGGCATGACCGACCTGTCGACATGGGGCGTCGGCGCCTGCGCCGATGCGGTCCGGTCCGGGCGGCTGTCGGCGGTGGCGCTGGCGACCGCGGCGCTGGACCGCATCGCCGCGCGCAACCCGGCGATCATCGCGGTGACGCGTACCCTGCGCGACCGGGCGCTGGCGGAAGCGGCGGCGGTCGATGCGCAGCTGGCCGCCGGGCAGGATCCCGGCCCGCTCGCCGGCGTGCCTTATGGCGTCAAGGACCTGTTCGACGTCGCCGGCCTGCCGACCACGGCGGGCGCCGCACGGCTGAGGGATGCGCCGCCCGCCACCGCCGACGCCGAAGCGATCGTGCGGCTGCGCGCGGCAGGCGCGGTCTTGGTGGCGACGCTCAACATGGACGAGTTCGCTTATGGCTTCGTGACCGACAATGCGCATTGGGGCATCACCCGCAACCCGCACGATCCGGCCCGGTTCGCAGGCGGATCGTCGGGCGGGTCGGCGGCGGCGGTGGCGGCGGGCATGCTGCCGTTCGCCCTGGGGTCCGACACCAATGGATCGATCCGCATTCCGGCCAGCCTCTGCGGCATTTATGGGACGAAGCCGACCCATGACTCGCTGCCGCTGGCGGGAGCCTATCCCTTTGTCCACACGCTGGACGATATCGGCGCCTTCACGCGCAGCGCCCGGGATCTGGCGCTGGTCGACGCGGTGTTGCGCGGCGGCGCGGACGACGCCCCGCCGCTCGGCCGCCCCGCTCTGCTGGGCGGCTGGTTCGCGGCCAATCTGGCGCCCGACATGGCGGCGGCGCTGGACCGCCTTTCCGCTAGATTGGGCAGGCTGCCGGTGGTCGACCTGCCGGATGTGGCGCGGGCGCGATCGGCGGCCTTTCTGCTCACCGCTTATGAGGGCGGGCGCCTGCATCGCGACGCGCTGGCGGCCGATCCGCTGTCCTACGATCCGGCGACGCGCGACCGACTGATTGCGGGCGCGGCGCTGCCGGATGCCATATATGCGCAGGCCATGGCCTTCCGCAGCGTCTTTGCTGAGTATGTGGAGCGCGCGCTGGCTGACCATGATGTGCTGATCGCGCCGGCCACCTTCGGCCCGGCGCCGCGTATCGACGATCCCACCATCCCCATCGATGGCGCGCCGCAACCGGCCCGCGCAAATCTGGGCCTCTACACGCAGCCGATCAGCTTTCTGGGCCTGCCCGTGGTGGCCGCGCCCCTGCCGGTGGAGGGGCTGCCCATGGGGGTGCAACTGATCGCGGCGAAGGGCCGCGACAGCGCCCTGATCGATTATGCGACCCTGCTGGAGGGCAGGGGCCTGATCGCGGCAAAAGGGGAAGGACGATGACCATGAACGATGCAGGGGTTGTGGCGGAAGTGACGGCGCAGTTGGACCGCTATGAACGCGCGCTGATGGCGGACGATCTGGCAGAGATGGACGCGCTGTTCCATGACGCGCCGACCACCGTGCGCTATGGCGTGGGCGAAGTGCTGTACGGCATGGACGAGATTCGCGACTTCCGCAAAGGGCGTGGCGGTTCCCCCCCGCGCCGCGTCGGCCGGGTCGCGGTCGCTGCCTTCGGTCCTGACGCCGCCATCGCAAATATCGAATTTTTCCGCGAAGGGTCCGACCGGCGCGGCCGCCAGAGCCAGACCTGGATCCGCTTCCCGGACGGGTGGAAGATCGTGTCCGCCCATGTTTCCATCGAAGGCAGCGCCTCGTGAAAGCGCTGCTGGCACGGCTGAACATCGACAGCTATATCCTGCTGCTGCTCGGCATGGTGCTGCTGGCGTCCTTCCTGCCGGTGCGGGGGATGGCGGCGACGGTCGCGGAGGGCTGCGCCGACATCGGCATCGTCATCCTCTTCTTCATGCATGGCGCGCGCCTGTCGCGGCAGGCGGTGATCGACGGCGCGCGCCACTGGCGGCTGCACCTGACGGTGGCGCTGATTACCTTTGCGGTGTTCCCGCTGCTGGGCTTGGCCGTCCGGGCGATCCCGGGCATCGATCCCGCGCTGGGCACGGGCATGCTGTTCCTCACTCTACTGCCTTCCACCGTACAATCGTCCATCGCCTTCACCGCCATGGCGCGGGGCAATGTCGCGGCGGCGGTGTGCAGCGCCTCCTTTTCCAACCTGGCGGGCATTTTCATCACCCCGCTGATGGTCGCCTTCCTCATAACCGGGCGGCAGGGCGGCTTTTCCGGCGACGCGGTCGTGACCATCGCGGTCCAGTTGCTGCTGCCCTTTCTGGCGGGCCACTTCCTGCGGCCGTGGATCGGCGCCTGGATCGCCCGGCAAAAGAAGCTGCTGACCATGGTTGATCGCGGATCGATCCTGCTGGTGGTCTATACCGCCTTCAGCGCGGCGGTGGTGGAGGGGCTGTGGAACCGCGTCACGCCGGGCGACCTTGCCCGGATTGCGGGGCTTTCCGTGCTGTTGCTGTCGGTCGTGCTGCTGCTCAGCCATGCGCTGGGCAAATGGCTGGGCTTCAACCGGGAAGACAGTATCGTGCTGCAATTTTGCGGCTCGAAAAAGAGCCTGGCGTCGGGCGTGCCGATGGCCGGCGTGCTGTTTTCCGCGTCGCAGGTGGGCGCGATCATCCTGCCGCTGATGTTCTTTCACCAGATCCAGCTGATGGTCTGCGCCGTGCTGGCCCGCCGCTATGCCGCCGCCGATACCGGGCAGGAGGCACTGGCCGGCGTATAGCCGGCCAGTCGCGCGCCCTACAGGCTCAGCCGCTCGGGATCCTCGCGCGCATCCTGTTCCTGCATGGCGCGGGTCGCCACCGACCCCCAAGGGAAGATGAACCACCGCTTGTCGACCCGCCGGTCGATATTGCGCGACGCATGGTCCACCGTCTCGCGCGAACGGACATTGTTGATCAGCACGGCAAAGCGCACATTGTCGGCCAACCCGCCATTGTCGATCAGCAGCGACCGGAAGCGGGCGATGGTCTTGCCGCTGTCGTTGATGTCGTCGACGAACAGATATTTCTCGCCCAGCTGGGTGCAAGCGGCCAGATGGACCAGCAGCGAATCCGAAAAGGCGTGCACCTTCGAACTATGGTCGATGGACAGCATGGCAATGCCCATGCGGTGCGACAGGAATGTCGCGGGGACCAGCCCGCCCCGGCCGATGCCGACGATATAGTCGGGCACCCACGGATCCCGTTCGACCGCGCTGGCGATGGTTTCGACATCGGTCAGAAACTGGTCATAGGACATTTCGGAAAACTGGATATCTTGCGTCTGCGTCATGATGGGCTTTCAGGTGGATGATGGGGGTGCGGCCGGTTCGGCTTCGCCTGCGACTGTCGCGCATCGGGCGAGCGCCGCGTTCAGCAGGTCCACCAGCGCATGGACAGCAATGGGCGGATTGCGCGCGGACCGGACATAGATGCCCAGGTCGGCTTGAAGATAGGCGGGCCGGGCGATGGGAATATGGACCAGTTCGCCTCGCTCGATCTCATCCTCGATGCCGATCCGCGTTTGGAAGGAAATGCCCAGCCCGCGCATCGTCAGCTGCTTGGCCAGTTCGACCGAGCTGGTCTCCACCGCGCCCTGGGGTAACTTGCCCAGCGCGCGTTGCAATTGCTGGCGGATCGATAGGTCCGCTTTGGGCAGGATCAGCGAATGGGACAGGCAGGTCGCCAGCGTTAGGCGTTTGTTGCCCGCGAGCGGATGGTCGCGCCGCATGGTCGCGCCGAGCGGCAGGCGGCTGTGCGACATCTGGCGCAAGTCGGACGTCCGATCCACGCCAAAGGCGATACCCATGTCCGCATCGCCGCCGATGACCGCGGCGGAAATAGCGGCCGACCCCAGCACGCTGACCCCCACGGTAATGCGCGGATGGCGTTCGCGCAGTTGCAGCAGCACGTCGGGGAGGAGGCCCGACGTCAGTGCCTCCACCGCTGCGATCTCGAGATGGCCCGACCGTAGGCCTTGCATCGCTTCCAGCTCCGACCGTACTCGTTCGGCGTCCTGCAGCACCTCAATCGCATGGCGGGCGAATGTCGCGCCTGCATGGGTGAGTTTCAGCCCGCTGGGCAGCCGGTCGAACAGCGGCGTGCCCAGTTCATCCTCCAGCTTCAGCAATTGCCGGTTCACGGCCGAAGATGCGACGTTCAGTCGCCGTGCCGCCTCCCGAACCGAACCCGCACGGCGGATAGCGTCGAAATAAACGATCATGGGGGCATGAAAACGATGGGCGCGGTTGGACATGGCCGCTCGTGGGCCATAATCCTGATTCAGTCAACGTCCTCGTTTCGGCATCGGGGTGGGCTATAATCGATGCTTTTTTTCGAGCGACTAGACAGGAACAATGGCCGCCGATGTTTAACTCGAGTGAGGATATGAGATGACGCTGACCCTAACAGGGGATACGATTGAGCGGGACGATGCGCTGACCCTGCCGACGGTGGATATTTCCAGCCTGCTTGGTTCGGACGCAGGCGCCCGTGCCGCCGTGGTGCAGGCGATCCGCACCGCTTGCCTAGATAAGGGCTTTTTCTATTGCGTCGGCCATGGCATCGACCCGACGCTGCTGGCGCGGGTCTTCGCGCAGAGCGCGGCCTTCTTCGCTCAACCGATGGAGCGCAAGATGGAAGGGGCAATGACTCTTTCTAAAGCCAATCGCGGCTATGAACCGCTGCGTGGCCAGACGCTGGAACCGGATTCCCCGCCCGACCTCAAGGAGGGCTACTATATTGGCGCGGAAGTGGCGGCGGACGATGAACGGGCGCAGAAATTCTTCAACACCGGCCCCAATGTCTGGCCCGAAGACCTGCCCGACTTTCGCGCCACGATGGAGGAATATTATGCGACGATGCGCAACCTGATAGCAGTGCTGCTGGAAGGGCTGGCGCTGTCTCTGGGGCTGGACGCGGACTATTTCGCGGATTTCCAAGCATCCCCCATCGCGACGCTGCGGCTGCTCCATTATCCTGCGCAAGAAGCCAACCCGCATCCCGATGAAAAGGGCTGCGGCGCGCATACCGATTTCGGCGCCATCACGGTGCTGATGCAAGACGGGATCGGCGGGCTGGAAGTGTGGGACCATGACGGCGCGCGCTGGCTGGCAGCCCAGCCGCTGAACGGCTCCTTCATCATCAACCTGGGCGACATGATGGCACGCTGGACCAACGGCCGCTATCGCTCCACCATCCACCGTGTGATCAACCGGTCAGGCCGGGAACGCTATTCAGTGCCCTTCTTCTTTTCTGGCAACCCTGAACATCGGATCGCGTGCATACCATCCTGCCTATCTGCGGGCGAAACGCCACACTATGCTTCAATCACGGTCGAGGGGCATATGCGCGAACGCTATTCAGCGACTTACAAGAAGGATTTTTGATAAGCGTCTCGCAGGCGGCGGCGCTGATTGAGGTAGAACCGGATTTCCCAGATCTGTTTCGGTTTCAGGGCTCGCTTCGCACCCACGGCCCTTCCGGCGTTCCAAACCACGCGCTTAGTGACGGCGGATTCTGTTCCAAGCATTTCCATGATCGTTCTCCTATGGCCACATTGACCATCTGCAGAACGCTTGCCGATATGGATGCGCAGGAATTGCTCCAAGGCAACGCTGGACGTCGGCTCCTGGCAAGACTTGCCATTCTACACATTACCTAGGAACGGCAGAAATGTCCCAGGCTACGTCATAGCTGAAGGTCCGCTTCCAAGCGCAGCAACATCGCGATTGAACGACCGGCTTGGTGAAGGTTTTCGGGCGCTTGCGTACGAAAGCCTCCCATGCAGGAACCCGCGGGGCCGATAGGCTGGGCTATGGGGATTTGCGCTTTGGTGTGATCTGGCGGGGTGAAGTGCGCAGGTTGATGGACGCAGGACAGCAGCGCAGGGGCGGGTGTCTGGATGCGCCGGAGATGCGTTTTCCGGGCTGTCGACGTTGATACCAGGAGCGGACGTAGGCGCGGCGCGTGCCGGGGGCAGGTCGGCCCTCTGACCACCGCGCGCTCTGCGGGGCCATGGTGAGAGGCGGATCATGCCGGGTCATGCGGCGCGCTCCCGGATTGGCGGGCTGGGCCTGGGCGGCGCGCGGGGCTGGCTCCAGCGCGGGAAGGTTTCGATGACGATCATGAGCCCGCCGCAGCACGGGCATGGCGCACAGGTGTCGGGCTCGGCTTCGGGCTCTGGCGCCTCCGTCTCCGGGGTGACCGCAAGCAGGCGGCGGGCGAGCGCGAGATTGTCGTGGCGTGCGGCGCTGGCGAGCAGGCCGTAATGGCGGATGCGGTGGAAGCCGCGTGGCAGGACGTGGAGCAGGAAGCGGCGAATGAACTCGTTTGCGGTGAGCGTCATGACCCGCTGGCGATCGGGCCCATCGCGGCGATAGTCCTTGTAGCGCAAGGTCACGCCGTTCGCGTCGAAGGCGACGAGGCGCCGGTTCGAGATGGCAACGCGGTGCGTGTAGCGCGACAGGTAGGCGAGCACCGCTTCCGGCCCGGCAAAGGGCGGCTTGGCATAGACCACCCAGCGTTTCTTGCGCGCCGGGGCAAGGTGACGCTGGAAGGCCCGCCGCTCTGTCAGATCGGTCAGGGAGCCGAAGAAGGCGAGCTTGCCGGCACCGTGCAGCGCGTTCAGCCGGGTGAGGAACAGTCGCCGGAACAGCGCTCCCAGCACGCGCACCGGCAGGAGAAAGGCCGGACGCGAGGAGATCCAGCGACTTGCATCGGGCGCGATACCGCCGCCCGGCACGATCATGTGGACATGCGGATGGTGGGTCATTGCCGATCCCCAGGTGTGGAGGACGGCGGTGATCCCGATCCGGGCGCCCAGATGGCGGGGGTCGGCGGCGATGGTCAGCATCGTGTGCGCGGCCGTCTTGAACAACAGATCGTAGACCAGCGCCTTGTTCTGCCACGCGATGTCGGCGACCTCAGCGGGTAGCGTGAAGACGACATGGAAGTAGCCGACGGGAAGCAGGTCGGCCTCCCGTTCGGCCAGCCAGGTGCGCGCGGCGGCGCCCTGGCATTTTGGGCAATGCCGGTTGCGGCAGCTGTTGTAGGCGACCCGCCAGTGCCCGCAGTCCTGACAGGCCTCGACGTGTCCGCCCAGGGCTGCGGTCCGGCAGGTCTCGATCGCAGACATCACCTTGAGCTGAGTAAGGCTCAGGTGCCCGGCATGGCTCGCCCGGTAGGCCGGCCCGGCCGAACGGAAGATGTCCGCGACCTCGAGGTCGGCGCGCACCGGTTCAACCGGCGTCGGCTGACCCTGTGGGCGGCTTGCCCTCCATCAGCGCCATCAACTGGTCGAGCGGGCTCGACACGGCGTGGATCGTGCGGGTGGAGACCTTGGTGTAGAGCGCCGTGGTCTCCAGCTTGCTGTGGCCGAGCAGGACCTGGATCACGCGGATATCGACATCCTGCTCGAGCAGATGTGTGGCGAAGGAATGGCGCAGGGTGTGCGGACTGACGCGCTTGCGGATGCCCGCCACCTCGGCCGCCTCCTGAACCGCGCGGTGCAACTGCCGGGTCGAGATCGGATCAGTGACGTTCTGGCCGGGAAACAGCCAGCCATGCGCGATCAGCACCCCGCGCTTCCTGCCCTCTCGCCACCACATCCGCAGCAGTTCGAGCAGTTGGGGCGAGAGCATCGCATTGCGATCCTTGCCGCCCTTGCCCTGTTCGACGCGGATCAGCATGCGCGTGCTGTCGATATCGTCGACCTTGAGGTGGGCGACTTCCGACACGCGCAGGCCTGCGCCATAGGCCACGCCCAGCGCCGCCTTGTACTTCATGCCCGGCGCCGACTGCAGCAACCGTGCGGCTTCCTCGACGCTCAACACTTCGGGCAGCCGGGGCACGATGCGGGTGACGACCAGGGCCCGCGCCAGATCGCGGCGCTTGAGCGTGACGTTATACAGGAAGCGCAAGGCCGACACTGTGCCGTTGATGGTGCTCGGCCTGACCCCGCTCTCATGCTGCATGAGCTGAAAGCGGCGCAGATCCTCTTCCGTAGCCGTATCGGGAGGGCGCCCGAGGAAGGCTGCAAGGCGCTTCACATGGCGCACGTAGTCCTGCTGGGTGTGGGGACCGAGCCCCCGCATCATCATGTCGTGCTGCATCCGCTGGCGTAGCGGGCTGATCGGTGCGGTATTGATTGAGACAGTCATGGCAAGTTCCTCTCCGTTAAAGGAACTGCCAGCCTCTCCCCGCTAAAGGCCTACATATACCACGCTACGCCGCCCCACGCGCCCCTCCCGCGCGAGCGGGTTCGTGCAAGGGCGCGTAGCAGACACCTTCCTAATCTGAGAGCGCAATGCTCGACGGCGCATCGACGAGCCTCGAGTGCAACGGCGATTCAGTTTCGTTCGCTCTTCGGAGTCAGTCTCGATGCCGCCGCTAGGATGGCATGTGAACCGTGCGAATTGGATCCAGCAGGAAAAGGTTACCACCATTCTCTCGAACGATTATATCCAGATGCTAATGGGGCAATCTGGAACGTGAGCCCCATAGCCCAACTTGGCGAAAACCGATGAGATCACCTGTCGGAGACCTCACGGCACCCAGAAATATTGCTCAGCCGCACAACGGATTGACTTGCACCCCCACCGAACCCAGCCCTAGGCAAGGTTCCCAGACCGTGCGCGTAGTTCCTCCACGACACAGGCGGCACGCGCGGGCAGGGACCACTCGGAACGATGAATCAGCCAGAGCATGTCGACGACTCCAGGCGTGCCTTCAACTACCAGGATCTCTTCTGGGCGCCCGAAGGCGGCGCGGGCATAGCGGGGCAGCACCGTGAAGCCTCGAGGCCGCGACACAGATTGCGTTCTATGCGGGATGGCCACCTGCGATGACCGCGCTGCCGATCATGAAAAAGGTCTTCGAGGAAGCAGGCGTCTGAACCACGGTACGCGACTCTCGTATTCGGCTGCGTAGGCAGTTCGATCGCGATATCGCCGTGATCCGCCATTGCGGAGGGCCAACCCCAGGCTTTCCTGGGACTGGTACTTGGAGAACCTTTCCCGCATCAAGGAGTTTGAAGACCGCTCTATCGAAAGGTAATCTGTGCCCCAATGAATACAGGATCCCGTGTTGTACTGCTGCGATCACTTCGCCGCATGGCGAGCGAACCCTCTGCCGTCAGCGCACGTGGGTGCAATAGCGATCTGCCATGACCGCCATTGACGATGATTTCGCCAATGCAAATTTCCTGCATGGCGGCGGAGACATGGGCCAACGTATCCGCGATCACGCTTGGGCCGACACGCCACTGGGGCCGATCGCGCAATGGCCGCAGTCGCTTCGTTCGGCGCTTGGCATCTGCCTGCATTCAAGCTTTCCGACTGCGATCTACTGGAGCCCCGAGCTTCGCCTGCTTTACAACGATGCGTGGGCGCCAATCCCAGGAGATCGTCATCCGGGGGCCTTGGGCAGACCTGCGGCCGAAGTCTGGCCCGACATTTGGGAGATCATCGGCCCCCAATTCGAGCAGGTCATGGCGAATGGCGAAGGCTATTCGACGTACGACCAGCTGTCCGTCGTCAGAACATTTGGCGCAACTTGCGGCGTAAATTAGCGGAGTGCGGGCCTCATCTGGGGGTTGATGTTAGGCGGCGAGCTTGCGGTGAAGCAAGCGCCGATGCTCGATGGTCTGTCGCTTGATCCTTTCGCGCTGTTTGATGATGGCCGGAGCCCTGCCGAAGTAGACGTCGGCGGGCGTCACATTGTTCAGGCTCTCGTGGTAGCGCTGGTGGTTGTAGTGCTCGACGAAGGCCTCGATCTGGGCCTCGAGGTCGCCGGGTAGGAAGTAGTTTTCCAGCAGGATGCGGTTCTTCAGGGTCTGGTGCCAGCGTTCGATCTTGCCCTGGGTTTGCGGATGGCACGGGGCGCCGCGCACATGGCTCATCTTTCGAGCTTCGATGTATTCCGCGAGCTCCCCCGCGATGTAGCTGGGGCCATTATCCGACAGCAGCCTGGGCTTGTGCAGCACGGTGGCGTTGTCGCAGCCCGAAGCCTTGAGGGCGAGGTCCAGCGTGTCGGTGACATCCTCGGCCCGCATGTTGGTGCATAGCTTCCAGGCGATGATATAGCGCGAGAAGTCGTCGAGCACGGTTGACAGATACATCCAGCCCCACCCGATGATCTTGAAGTAGGTGAAGTCGGTCTGCCACATCTCGTTCACCCGCGTGGTCCTGGTGTGGAACTGATCGGAGGCCTTGATCACGACATAGGCCGGGCTGGTAATCAGGTCATGGGCCTTCAGCAGGCGGTAAACCGTGGCTTCCGACACGAAGTAGCGCTTCTCGTCGGTGAAGCGCACCGCCAGTTCACGCGGTGACAACTCGCTGTGATCCAGCGCCATCTCGACGATCTGCTCCTGGATGTCCTCGCTGATGCGGTTCCACACCCGGCTCGGCGCCGATGGCCGATCTTCCAGCGCCTCCGGCCCGCCTTCCAGGAAGCGGTCATACCAGCGATAGAACGTCCGGCGGGAGACGCCGAGTTGATCCAGCGTGCGCTTGGCGGGCAAGTGCGACTGCTCGACGATCCGGATGATCTCGAGCTTCTCGGATGCGGGATACCTCATTCTTCGTCGCCCCCATCCGCGATCATGCTTTTTTTGAGCAACCGGTTTTCCAGCGTCAGGTCGGCCACGCATTCCTTCAGGGCACGGGCTTCGCGGCGCAGATCCTGCACCTCCCCGGTGGTCGCGGCACGGGCGGTGTCACCAGCCAAGCGCCGTTTGCCTGCCTCCATGAATTCCTTCGACCAGGTGTAATACAGACTCTGCGCGATGCCTTCCTTGCGGCACAGCTCGGCAATGCTGTCGTCGCCGCGCAGGCCTTCCAGTACGATCCGGATCTTGTCCTCGGCCGAGAAATGGCGTCGGGTCTGACGCCGGATGTCCTTCACTACCGCTTCCGCCGAAGCCTTCGTCGGCGATTTTCTTAAGGAGGGTTTGGGCTTCATCTTCGTTCCTTCGTCACTACGAAGAAGCCCAAACCCTCCTTAACTTACAACCTCAAATCTGTGCCATTGGCGCTGACGACGGACATTGTCGTGGACTGCTTTCACTTCAGCTACTCAAAATTTCGCGCTCGGCAAACATCCGTGCAGGAAAACCCATGCCGTACGACATTGATCTGCATTTCGTCTGGCTCGCAGGCGCGCATAGTGCCCTTGCCGCGATGAGTCATCATGACCGACCGGCCTTCGTCGCTGAACCGGGCAAAATCAGCGTTACACAGCGCTTCCGCCCATCCCCTACCTCCTGACAAGCAGCAACCGACCCTCCTGTTAGTGCATGCACCTAGCCCCATTAGGGCTGCTCCGGCGAATTATCCTTCTGTTCCCTCTGCCGGTTTCGCTCTTCGTGCAGTTCCCGCGCGATCTGGCGGCCAAGAAGCTCTGCCAGACGCATGATGGCGGCCTCGGCTCGCGGCGACAGAGCGGGGCCAGGGTCTGACCGCTTGCCCTTCGTCACAGTGACCTCCGGGGCGGCAGCGGCCATCTCGCCTGAAAATCAATCGGTGAGCATCGGCGTGGAGTGTGGGGAGGGAGGAAGGTGGGGTGGGGAAAGGCGGCGATGGTTCGCCTCGTCTTTTCCCTCGACCCACCGCGCCAGGTTTCTCTGCTGTGGGAACCTGTGCTATTCTCCTCTTCGGAAAGGCTCTGCACATGCAGGATGTTGATCACGTAGAACCGGCAGAAGAGGCGCCCCCACCATCGCCGCGCGCGGCCGATTGGTTCTGGCGCCCCTGGTACGCCAAGCTCTACCTGACCCTCGCGCTGCTTTACTGGATCGGCCTCGAGCTGATGATCACCATCCCCTATGACCGGCTGAACATCTATCTCGCCAACACGATGGTCCTGCTGATCTTCGTGTTCAATCCCGTCACGGTGGTTGCGGTCCTGGGATATGGCTTCCTTAAAGCCAAGGTTGAATGCGGCGAATGGACGACGATCGCTAGCCAGCCTCTGCAACCTCCCAAATCGCTGATCGACCCCTATACGGATTCGTTCGATCTGCGGTCCGGTTTGAAGCATCTCCGCCATATTGGTGCGATCAAAGACTAGCCTCATTTGTCCCGCCGACTTTTGAAGCTTGATTCCCCATCGGCCCAACCATCGTCCCGGTCTGACATTAATCGACCCGACTTTAGGATCGAAGATTGTTCCAGCGAGGTGATTGGGCCAGTAACATCGACTGTGCCACGACCGGAATCCGCCTGCTCCAGATACCGATTCCGCAACCCATCATTACCCAGAACTCTCTGGCTCAATTCCCGAGCAAATGCTTCTTCAGGTCTTGATGACTTGGCCGCAGTTCGTTCTGCTCCCGCGATCGCCTCACGAACATCATAGTTTACGATATCGATTGAGGATTGTGCGGCAACGGAGAACCCCCCGCGGTCCGTAATCTCCGCGCCCAAGCTGGCAGCAGCAGTCCCCGAGACACTGCCACTCTTCCCGGCTTTACCGTCTTTGTCCTCTGCGCTTCCGGCGCTACGAGACGCTGAAGCAGTAATGTGGCCCGACAAGCTTTGGCTATCTACTGTGGAATGCTCCGCCGAACGTGACAGCGACCTTTGCCACCCCGTCTGCGCGATGATCGCGGTGACGTCGCGTTCCAGCGTATCGGCCACCTGGGGCTTCAGCCGCCAGTTGCCGCGCCGGTCCATCTCGAACCCGCCACGCAGCCAGTTGGCCATGGCGGCTTGCCCTTCCTTGCCGCTGCCCAGGAAGTGCTCGATCGTGTCGGGCCCTGCCTGCTTGCCGGCCTCGAAGCGCGTGCTGGTGTCATTGCGCGCGGACTGGCTGAACCCGGTACTGCTGGAAACGAGCAGATCGTTGTGCGCAAAACTGAAGCGCGCATGCCCGCCATTGGCGATGGCGCCGAGCTGGCTCTCGTTGATGAGACCGCCGCGCCACATCTGCGCCGCGAGTTCCGGCGTCAGATTAAGACTGAGGTCTCCATTCTGGTCCATGGCGATCTGGCGCTTCGACATTGCGACACCATGCGCGCGCAGCAGCGCCTGGGTGCGAGTAAGACGCTCCCGCTCGACAATCCCGGTCAGGCGCTCGTTTCGCGCGCGATCGGCGATACCTTCCGCGCCGCCCTCGGCCATGTCGACCTGGTTACCGGCGGTACCGGCAAGCGCGCGGATGAAGGAATCGAGACGCGCGGCTTCTCGCACGGAAACGCCCGCAGCCGCCGCTCCCCCAGCAAAGCCGGCATTGTCCGCCTGCCGCCGCTGTTCGCCGATCTGCGCATTGCTGCGAACCCCTTCGGGCCCGATCTCGCGCTGCGCGTCGAGCTTGCCCGACCGCTCGGCGAAGTCGTAGCCCGCGGCTTCGCGCGTGCGCCCATAGACACTCGTGCCCTCGCGGGCGGCCTCGGCGCTCGCACCATCGGCCGTTCCGACCTGGACCGCGGCATTGTAGTTTTCCAGCGCGCGCAGCACCTGCGCTTCGCTCCGCCCGGTCGCGCGGGAAAGCTGGCTGATCGCGCTCGATCGCGCCTCGCCCGAAAGGGCGTTGATGAAGCCGATGCGGCGACTGGTCTCGGTGACGGAGAGGCCGAGCGTGGCGGCTGCCTGGCGCTGGCCCTGGTTGCCGCCGGTCCGATGCGCCTGCTCGGTCGCGACATTGCCGCGCTCGACGGCAGCGACCCTGTCGCCTGCATAGTCGCGCCGACCCTCCATCGCGCCCACCTGCGTCTCAGCCGCAGTCAGGTCGTTGCGCAGCATCTGCTCCTGGTCGAACGCGTTGGCGGTCAGCTTGGCGAAGGTCGGATCGGCGCCTGCCTGCGCGATCACGGTGGAGGCCTTCAGCGCCGCATCCTTCGCGTCATAGCCGCTGCGCTCAAAGTGCCGCTGCGCGCCCGACTGCATCATGTCGTAAACGCGTTGATCGCCGAACGCCTTCCACTGGACCATGTTCTGCGCGAAGGTCGCGAAAGCCCGCTCGCCCGATTGGCCTTCCCCGAAATACGTCGTGCCCAGCTTGCGCAAGGCATCGCCCTGGGCGAAGTTATGGATCGCCGATGTGGCGGCGTTGGCGCGAACGGCGCGGGCCGTCGCCGGATCGCTGAGGTCCCGCCCGGCGAGAGCAGGGGAGAGACCACCCAGCTCGCGCGCGGCGTCGGTCCGGCCAAGACCGAACGCGGCGGTGCCGCTTGCGCCCCCGCCCTGTTCGCCGAGCACGGTGCCGGAGGAGGCGAATGCCCGGTCGAGACCGAAACTGCTTCGCTCGCCGAAGTCGCCGAACCCGGAGGACGCCGATCGCCGCGCAGCGGTGCCGCTCGCCGAAGCCTGGGCTTCAAGCGCCGAGGCGTAGCCCTCGTTGGTCCCGACCGTGGCGGCTGCCATGCTGCCCTGGCCCTGGACCCCGAGCATGCCCGAGGTGAAGGCGGTGAACATGTTCCCCGAGAAGCGGAACACCGTGAACACGAACGCGCCCGCCAGGCCAGCAGCAGCGGTGCGGAACGAGCCGAAGATGGCGAGCGCCTTCATCGCCGATGATGGCGCCAGGATCCAGCTGTCGGCGGCAACGCTGGTCGCGCGCAGCTCGGCCAGCACGTCCATCGCCCGGCCCAGGGTAAGCTGGTAGATGCCGGCATCGATCACGCCCCACAGCGCGACGAAGACGAACAGGCCGAGCGCGAAGCTCGCGACCCTGAGGTTGATCGGCGTCAGGATGAAGAGGAGCGCGATCGGCATCATCATCAGCATGATCGCGAAGACCGAGGCGCGGATGGTCGGCATCCACTCGTTGGCCGTAGAGAGCGTGGCGAGGCCATTGGACTCAATCGCGCGGTTCGCCATCACCCGTGCGGTCGCCGCCGGCGAATCCTCGAAGAGCACGTCGCCGACGGTCTGGCCGAGCAGGATGTTGGTGAGGAACTTCTGCCGGTTCATCGACTGGCCCAGCATCATATCGCCCAGGCCGTCGATCTGCTGGCGGCAGCGATCGCGCTGCGCCGTCTGGGTCACGTCGAAACCGGTGCGCGCGCAGACCTGATCGCTGTAGGCATCGAACAGCGTGGAATCCGACAGACGCTCGGAAATGTGGTTCCATGCCGCCTCGCAGCTCACCGTCGTCCCCGCCTTGTCACTCGCCGTGAACACCGTCGAAAAGGTCGCAGGGCCTGCCATCGCCGCGAAGGACGCAGGAAGATCGGTGGAGGTTCGGAAGAGTTGATCGTCGTCGACACCGTAGGCCGGGGAGACGCGCGCCACAGGATAGCACTGGCGCACATAGTCCTTCACCGTCGCATCGAGGAAGGTATCGACCATCGGGCTGCGCGGAGACACCGCGTTCAGGAACAGGTCGAATGCGTGACCACCCGCTCCGAACTCGAGCTTGGCATTGGGATCGGTGGTGTTGTCGTCGATCGTCTCGGCAAGCGCCCGCTCCATCAGGTTGGTGACGCCCGCGACCAGCACGATGAGATTGGGGACATCGCCCACCGGCTGGTAGGCGTTGCGCACCCGGTCGTAGACATGGACCGTGCCGGTCGTGGCGATCATCCCGGCGAACAGGCCGATGCCGACGAGCATCTGGAAGCCGAAGGCGACGAGACCCATGCCCGAGCCCCGGATGCTCGCGATCACCGCGCCGAAGGCGATGCCCGCCACCGCGATGATCACCACCAGCGTCTCGTAGCGCGGATCGCCGAAGATCATCGCGATCAGGTGAAACGCATCGACGGTCTCGGAAAAGCCGTCCCAGGTGTAATAGCTGGAATCGATCGCCAGCGCCGGCGTCGCGACAAGCGAGCCGGCGAGGGCAATCAGCAGGCGAAGAATGGAGCGCATGGCGGGCCTCACCGGTTACGATTGGCGTTGGCGCCCGCGGCATCGCGGGCGTCGCGGTCACGCTGGCGCACGACCCCGGCATAGCTGGCGGAGAGGTTCGCCTGGTTCATCGCGGCCATGTAGGACTGGCGCATCTGCGCACGCTGGCGCAGAACTTCGTCCCGGAGCTCGCGAAGCTGCTCGATGCCTTTGGTCAGGATGCGGGTCTGGCACACGTTCGTATTCGCCGAGTCCGCCGCGCTCGCTGTGGTGACGCCGCGCTCGGCGTTCTGGAGGGCGAAGTCGATCGAGCGGGTGAGGTCGTTGAGCATCTGGTAGGCGAGGGTGAGCGCCACCAGTTCGTCGGTGTCGGCGATCACGCTGTCGGTCAGGCCTTGGCGCACGCCCCATTCGAGCAGGCGATAGACCGGCAGGGTCCGCACGTTGGCGACGAACTGCTTCTCCTCGGTGGTCAGCGCCGAGCGGGTGCGGATCTTGGCGGCGACCGATTCCATCTTCTCGCGCGCCAGCACCAGAGCGCCGCGCCCGGCGCCGTTCACCGAGCAGTCCGAGGCAGTGGCGGGAATGTTGAGCGCACGGGTCGGTACACGCCCGGTCAGGAAATCGTCGGCGCTTTCGGTGTCCTGGTGCGGGCAGGCGGGGATGGCCGAGAAGATCGGTACCTTGTCGTTCGCATCCCAGCGCATGTAGACGTCGCCCACCCTGGCCCGCATGACGCCCGCCCAATCCGAAGCGCCGACCCGGGCGGCGGCATGCGCGAGCAGCGAGCCGGTCTTGAAGATCTCGGTGACCTCGGCCGGGCAATTCTCGAGCGCGTCCTTCAGGTCCTCGGTCGGATTGCCCTTGTTCGCCTGGATCTTCTCGCGGCTCTGCTGCCAGCTGTTGGCATAACCCTCGCGGATCGACTTGTAGCCGGTCATCTCCTCGAGGATCCCCGACATGTTGTCGTCGCCCTTGGCGATCTGCACCATCCGGTTGGCGAGGCGGCAGTCATTCACCTGGATCGAGTTCAGGTAATTGGTCGCCGCCTCCATCTTCGAGATGATGTTACCCATCTTCTCGTCGAGGGTTTCCAGGAGATACTGGAAGGCGACCGCGGGCGCGGCCTGGAGGATCGTCTCCAGTTTCTCGACGAGATATTCCGGATCGAGGAACGACATACCGCCGAGGAACATGTCGATGCCGCCGCAGCCCGCCTTCACCTTGGGCAGCGTCAGGCTCATGAGATAGTCGTCATGGACATCGACCCGGCCCGACATCCCGCCCGCGGTCACATAGCCGCGGGTCTGGTCCTCGAAGCTTCCCGGCGACGTGTAGGTGACATTGTCGAACCAGCTCTCCGCCCAGCTCTGCGCATGGGCGGGGACCGCGTGGCCGCACGACGCGACCACCAGGAAGAGTACGAAGGCCGGAGCACGACGGTTCAGGCGGCGTGGATTACATTCCATGGCGGGCATCCCGGTGCAGTGGAAAGGTGACGCAGCCCCGCCATGATCAGCGTCCCTTCGGGTTGGAGGAGGCCGGCGCCCTCACGCCGACGATCCCGGTGAATTTGGACATGGCGCGTACGCCGACGGCGGTCCGCGCCCCGGTCAGCATCCGGGCCGCGAGCCAGGCGTTACGCGCGATGTTGGGTGCATGGTCCGTACCGATGGCGATGGGCACCATGCGGTTCGGGTCCGTGGCCGCGCGAACCCAAGCGACCGGGCTGCCAACCCAGGGAAGTCCCAGACGCCCTGAGCGCAGCATCGCCTCCTCGGCGCCGATGGTCCGCACCTGCCAGCCATAGCGGGCGCGGAATGCGAGCAGCTTCGACCAGAGATCGGCACAGGGCAGGCAACCGGGTGCGGTGCTCATCTCGATCACATAGAGCGAGGCCTGGCCGCGCAGCATGGTCTCGAAGTCGGGAGGAAAGGCGCGCGTCACCGGAACGCGCGATAGCCACAGTCGAATGTCGGCGGCGGTCGATACCGGGTGAATGGCAGCCCGCCTGGCGATGTCCCTGTTCGCCTGCTGCGCGGCACCTTGGTTCGCCGCGCACAACCCTACGCCAATAAGCAGGGCGTATCCAAGGCGCACACTCCGCAAGCAAGTCATGGCCGCGGTTCCCGTGTATCGACGAGATCGCCGCCGATCACGCGCGGATCGGTCGAGGAGACCGGGCCATTGGCGAGCGCATCGAAGAAGCCGTCCTCCTCGCCCGCCGCGGTCAGCCACTGCTCGGGCCGGATATCGCCGCTGAGCAGCCGCACGGCCTGGTAGGCCATCTGCGCGATGTTGGGGTAGGTCTCGACCCCGGCGGCGATGACCATGCGCTGGGCGCTGTTCCGGCGAATGACCATGGTGGTTGGCGTCACCTCCACCCCGAAGCGCTGCCCAAGCTCAGGCTTGCGGTCGAGATCCAGGAGGCTCACCTGCCAGCCCATCTCGTCCTGGAAGCGCTGGACGATCGGCCACTGCACGCGGCAGTAGCCGCAGGATGCGCGCGCGAACATGACCAGCGCGAATTCGCCCGCTTTCGAGCGCAGATACTGGCGGCGCAGCTGGTCCTTCTGCGCGCCGAGCACATCGCGCGCCTCGCCGACCATCGGGTTCGCCGCCCTCGCATTGAGCTCGGGATGCGTGAGCATGGCGAGCTGGGTGACGCCTGCGAAGGCGCGAGCCTTGCGCCGCGCAAAATCCTGCAGCCGCCAGAAGTCCGATACGGCCTCGACGGTAAGCACGGTCGCGGCATAGTCGCGCTGCTGTTCGATCAGCGTGCGGATCTTCGGCGGCGTCCAGGTCGCCAGCTCCGCCATCGGCGGGATCACCGGTTTCACCAGCGCGTCGGGATCGGGCTTCTCCTCCACAACCTTGGCCGGGGCCTGATACCACCAGTAGCCGCGTGCTCCGCTTTCCATGGTGGCAGGGTCGTTTGCCTGGGCCAACGCTGCCTGGGTGGGGAGCAACAGGGCTGCGACGAGGGTCAAGCGCCGCCTCACAGCAGCTTCTCCATCCGCGTCAGACGATCGATTGCGACCGGCCCGTAATAGCGGCTGTCATATCCATCGGGATGTTTCGAGCCGACGAAGATCATGCCCTCGGGAATCTGCGTGATGCCCGGGTGCCAGTGCGTCAGCGCCTTGCCGCCGCGGCCGACCGGCTTGCTGACGCCCAGCAGGCGGCCGTTGCAATAGTACCAGCCATTGCCGGGCTGTCCGAAAAGGCCTGCCTTCTCGATCATGACGATCCGCTCGCCCGGCATGCACAGCGCATATTTGGTGACATTGACGGGCCTGGGACCAGCCACGGGGTCCGACAGCATGAACGACACGAGATCGCCGCGCCCGATCGGGCCGGGCGCGCGATGCACCACCCAGGCATCGATCGACGGGGTCATCACCAGCGTCATATGGGGCATCGCCCACCATGCGAAGAGGCCGATCGGGAGGACGATGCCGTAGGCCTTGAACAGCTGCGCGGGCCGCGCGGGCTGGCCAAGGCCACTGGCGCCGAGCGCCACGGCTGCGCGCAGCGGCAGATCCATGGCCTCGCGCCAGAGCCGCTTACCGGCGCGCCAGGCGAGCGAGAGCATCCCGCACCTCCTTTCCGCCGCCGAGGCGGCCATATTCCTCGAGCAGCCCGGTAAGCGCCGCGTCGCCGAACACGAGATGCGGCGCGCGCAGGAGCACTTCGTCGCGCTCGCAATAGGGCTGGGTAGGATCGCCGGGCACCATCGCCAGCGCGGGCACCCGGGTGACGCCATGCTGGCGGAAGACCAGCGGATCGACGATCAGCTGCACATCGCGCATGGCGCAGGCGGGACCGTCGCAGCCCGGATCGATGCGCAGGATCGCCGCCGACAGTTTCGCCATCGGCGCGACCTTCCGCATCCCGCCGGGCATTCCCCGAAACGCCATGACGCCGCCGGCCAGCTCGAGTTGGCCCGCGTAGGTCCGCAGCGTCGCGACCGGCATCGCGGACGACACGAACAGCACCGGCACCCAGCGCTTCTCACTACCAGCGGAGACCACGCCGGCCAGCGCCGCGGCTTCGGGCTGTTCCAGTCCCAGCGCCTGCGCGACCCGGCGACTGGCCGCTTCGCGCTCGGCGGCGAGCGCTTCGCCGGCTGCGGCGACATCCGCCTCCGCGCGTTTGACCACGGCGGGATCCGTCCTGCGGCGGCGCATCCCCTCGAACGCGCGGCGCTGCGTGGCCGTGTCCGGCTTCGCGGGCAGAACCGGTGAGGGGACGGTTGTGGCTTTCGCCTTGCCGGCGGCGCGTTTCACGCGTTCCATCGCTTCCGCGCCCTGTTCCTGGATCCGCGTGCGGGCACTCTCCGGCTGTGCCTGCCCGGTCGGGGCCGGCGGCTCGCTTGCACCTGCCCCTATGGGGACACAGGCGAGGCAAGCCACGAGGAGGGCGCGCCTAGTTGCTGATCGTCTGCATATACGCATCGATCTTGTCCTTCATGTCGATCTGGATTTCGCTCTGCGCGCGCGCTTCGATCTCCTCGTAATATTCCGAGAGATCCATCTTGCTGAAATCGAGCGCCTGGAATTCTTCCGCGGTGAACCCGCGGCAGTAAGGCTTCTTCGCCGTGCCCCAGCCCTTCGCGGCGAAGCTCTTGAGCTGCGGGCGCCCCTGTTCCTGGATGATGCGGCCGAGTTTGGTGTTGAAGCAGCAGTGGCCTTTCGCCTTCTGCACGCAGATGCCCAGGATCTTCGACGAGCAATAGCTGCCGACCTCATGGCACATCCCCGAGCCGCGCAGCATGCCCACTTCCATGTCCTCCTGGTCGCAGCCCTGCAGCAGCACCTCGATCATGAAATTGACGGCCAGGCTGATCGCGATCGAGGTGGGATCGATGCCGACGATGATCGCATTGGCGCCCGCGCTTGCCGCCTGGCTCGCGGTCGCCCCCGCCTTGAAGGCGGTGTAGGCCGCTTTGAGCCCCGTGAAGACGCCCTTGGCGACGGCGATCTTGGTCGAGATCGACGAGATCGAACCGCCCATGCCGTCCTTGACGATCTTCCCCTTGTCCTTGCAGCAGTTCTGGAACGTGGTGCTGAGACCTGCGGGGCGACAGCGCGCGGCGCGCCCTGAAAAGATCTCGATCGTCCCCAGGCAATTGCCGTCGGCATCGACGTCGCCGTCGGCCTCGACCCCGGGATCGTCGAGCGCCGCTTCCTCCACGACGGGATTGGCGCTGGTGTCGATGCAGGTGTTGGCCGAGCAGGCGGCCGCGCCGCCGCTCGCAGGAACCGAGCATGCGTATTGATCGCCGAGCGGGCAGTGGAGCGCGCCCGCCGCGTCCGCCTCGCACGTCGTCTGGCCGATCGGGCACATCCACCCACCCGAGGCGGTCAGATGGCAGGCAGCCGTCTCGCCTTCGTCGGCCGCATCGCCGTTGCCGTCGAGGTCGGCCGCGCAAAGCTGCTGCGCGGCCGCGCCAGTAGGAAACACCAGCGCGCTGGACATGAGCAGCATGGCCGCTGCAAGGAAAGACCGCGCGGTGCTCATCGCACGGTGCTCGTGCAGACCATGTCCGCCCCGCCAAGGCGTACCGTCTGCATCATCACCGCCGCTTCGGGAAAATCATCGAGACAGCCGCAGCCCTCGACAAGCTCCTCGCCGTCCCCGGCCGGACAGACATTGCTGTCCTGGCAGGTGCGGTAGTAATAGTCCCATCCTGTCGGATCGGTCTGCTTCGAGCCGGTCACGCCATCGGGAGCGACTGCCGTGTTCGCCTGGGCCTTGCGGGTCTTGCAGATCGGCTCGCAGGCGCTGACGCTGCCGCGATCGGGCATGGAGAAGCTGCGGGTGGTGAGGCTGTAGCTGCCGTCGGCGTTCGCCACCCGGTCGGCGAGCAGGGTCTCGGTCGAGTGATCGATGATATAGGCGCCGCGCGAGAGATCGGGCTCGGCCGATGTTCCCAGATCGACGGTGCACCGGTAGGTCCGCTCTCGCAGGAAGAAGTCGCGGTCGATCTGCGCGATACAGGCGCCGGTTCCCAACACCCGCGTCTGGGGCAGGGGCGAGAGGCCGGTGTTGACGCCGCTGCGAAACGTCGTGACCCCGTCGACCACTTCATCCTGCAGCCGGCAGGCATCGTTCTCCCCATAGCCGGAACAAGTATCGACAAGCTGCTCGCTCGTCTTGCAGCCGGCATCGACGCTGGCATCGATCGCGGCATAGGCTTCGCCGCCCTCGGCCACCGCGACGCGCAGCCAGATGTTATGATCGCCCTGTGTCATCCGCGAGGTCAGATCGAGCGCGGGGTTCAGGTAGAAAGCGCCCTTCTTCTCGCATTTGCCCGGCGGTAATCCGGTGCCGGTCCAGGCCTGCGGCCCGGAACCCAGCAATTCGCCGTCGACGCGGATCTGGGCCCAGTCATCGGCGCCGAAGCGGGTGAGCACAACCTTTCGCAGGCGATCCGTGTCTTTGACCCGCAGCGTCATGTGGAAATCGAAGATCGAGCAGGATCCGCCCGAGAGGCTGTTGTCGGACGGCGAGCCCATGAGGAAGGTGACGTTCTGGGGGGCCGTGAAAGAGGTCGCATAGCCACCCGCGACCCGGTCGATGATCTTCTCGATGGTGATTTCTTCCTGGGTGATCTGCCGGGTCACGGTGCAGCTACGGCTGACCTCGGACGTGCCGGTCCCGGTCGAGGAGGCGGCGAGTGCCTGGAACACGCTGCTCGCCTGGGCGGCGGCGGAGGCGTCGCTCGAGATGGCACCCGGATTGCTCTTGTACGCGGTGGCGCCGACAGCGGACTGCGCTGTGCACGAGGTGGTCTGGGCGCCGGTGTAACGGATGACCGGCCCGTCGATCGCCGCTTGCGAAATGGCGATGCGCGCGTCCGACGTGGTGAGCGCGCCGACGACGCCGCCCCCGAGGTCCTTCAGCACCGAGGCGATGTTGCCCCACACCAGGTTGTTGCCGCAGCTGTTGTTGACGCAGTAACAGCGGGCAAGCTCGGTCAGCTCGACCTCGCTGAGCTTGAGCGCCCCCGACGTCGCGGTATCCCAGCGGAAGAACCGGCAGGCGTCCCACGTCCCCGGGTTGCACGAGATGATCCCGTTGGCGCAGATGCCCGATGTCACGACGGGCACCGTCAGCGCCTCGTCGAAGCTGCCGTCGAGATCGCTGTCCCGCGAAATGCTGAGCGTGCCGATATCGCCGGTGGCATTCGGCTGCGCGAGCAGTTCCAGATAGGTCGCGGTCTTCTGGCAGGAAAGATCGGGCGTGAACGCTTTGGATGAGTCTACCGTGGAGATGCTCCGGCCCGCCATGCCCGGCGTCACGTAGTTATCGAGCAGCGCATCGCTGTCCGCGCTTTTGGCGCGCGCGGCGGCGGCGGCGGCGCGGGCGCGGTCCTCCGGCGTCTGCGCGTACAGCGGCACGGACAGGCCGAGCACCATGGCGAGGGAGAGGGCACGCGTCTTCATGGCAGGATCTCGCCCGGAACCACGCCGCGCGAGCCGCGACACAAACGAAACAGCAGGACGCCGCCCTCGCTGTGCGACCTTTCGGCCCTGAACACGGCCTGCCCCTCGAAGACGGTCAGCGTGGCCACGACGACAGACGGCGAGGAGGGGCGCACCGCCTGTCCATCGTTTGCATTGGGGGCCACGCCGACCGCCCGGCCGACACCGCAGGGGGGAAACGGCGCCGGTCTGACCGCGATGGAAACGCCGGGTGTGATGGGCTGACGGGCAGGCCACCGGCTGATCCCGGGCGTTTTCACGCGGTTGTCGGAAGGCGACCTGCTCACGGCGTCGATACCCCGGCGCAGCAGATCGTCTTTTCGAAGAGCATGAACTGGGCGTTGTCCTTGCCGGGCGCATGCTTCGCGCTGGTCCAGAGCGCACCAGGCCGGCCGACATTGACGCAGCTGCCGCCCTTGACCGGCTCCATCAGCTGGAACTTGTAGCGGCTCTTGGTCCACACAGGCTGGGGGATGAAGGAGCAGCCATCGGCCGAACTGATGGTGAGCGCGCCGAGCCGCCCCATCATGAAGAGGCCGCGTGCGGCAAGACCTGCCCAGGCCTCGACGCTGTCCCCGAAATGAATGTCGCCCGCAACCGGATAGGTCGCGCCCCACGAACCCATGCACCAGAACAGCGGATCGACGACCTTGCCCGCGGCTGCGGCGGCGCTGTCGGCCATGCAGGCAAGTCCCGCGGCCGGATTGCCGAACAGGATCGCCTCGGGCTGGATGATCGCGCCGAGCGTCGCCGATTGCCAGGTTGGCAGGACTTCGGTGATGAGGGCGACGTCGAAGCCGTCGTCCTCGATGCACGGCAGGTCGGTGAACATGTCGAGCATCTTCCAGACCGGCGAGATGTAGTAGTGCATCTGCGCGAACATCTTGCGCGTGTTGGTGCCGTCGGTGAGGCTGCTCTGGCTCCCCTGCAGCTTGCCGCCCGTCGGCATGATGTCCGCGCCGAGCGCCATCATGCAGCCCGGCTCGGTCACCACGTCGATCATCCTGTTCGGCGACCAGAAACTGACCTTCACCCCGAACCAGAAGGTCACGCCCTTGCGACAGGCGCAGAGCGGCTTGGACGCCGACTGGGCGTCGAGCGCCTTGCCGAGCGGTTCGCTGGGGCCGACCTTCACGCCGCCGATCGTGATCGGGAAGATGCAGTTCCAGCGCACCTTGGTGATCGGGTTGAACACTGTGCCCGCTTCGCATTTGGACGCATGGGCGGGAGCAGCGACCGCCAGTGCGGCAAAGCCGCAACCCAGCGCCAGCAATCTGCCAAGCGACAATAGTTTCATCGCACTGCCCTCCGGTCGGTTTTGCGCCTGTCGACTTCGGTAAGCACGAGCTTCTGCCCGTCCTGCGCGACGATCACCGGCGCGACAGTCAAGCCGAGCCGCGCCTTGACCCGCTCCTCGAGCAGGAACAACGCGCGGCCGTGGCGTTCACCGAGCGTGATCGCATCGGCATCGCCAGGACTGCCGGCCGCGAGCACGATGAAATCGGCGGGTCTTGCGGTGCGCAGCGCCCAGTCGAGTTCGCGCGGATGCACGACGATTAGCCGCTGGGGCAGTGACACATAGGCGAGCGGATTGAAGCTGTAGCCCTTGGCATAGAGCAGCTTGCCCTCTGGTAGGCGGATATCCTGGTCGAGCGTATAGAAAGGCACCACCGTGCGGTTCCGATCCGCGTGGGCAACTCCGAGCGACGCCGCCTTCATCGCCGACCAGCGTTCGCGCGGCCCGAAGGCCTTCGTCATATCGGGAACGCGCGCCGCCTGGCCTTCGATCTCGCTCAGCGCGTCGGGTTCTGCGATCGGCCACGTACGACCGATGGTGCTGGTCGCTGCCAGAGTAACGCTCGACGCTGCCATGCCGGCGACATGCAATGCCAGTGCGCACAGCGCATGAGGATGCACCGACCTAGCGACCATGACGACGCCTCCATTCAGGCTGACCGCCATTGCGATCCTCGCCGATCGCCGCGCTGATCAGGGCGGCCATAGCGATGATCGCTGTGAGGACGACGAGCAGGCGGAACCGACCGGGCACGGCGGGCAACTGCCAGGCGATGCAGGACTGGACCAGCAGCAGGCCCTGGCTGCCGATGAGCAGGCGGATAGACCCCGGGGCTGGTGTCGCGGAGAAGATGCCGTTCACCGCTCCCTCCGCCGCAGGTGCGACACCAGCTTCCCGCAGGCGCCGGAAAGACCGATCAGCAGCATGCCGCTCGCAAAGCAGGCGGCCGCGACGATGATCCCGGCGCGCAGCGCGGGCAGAACGGGCTGGCGAAGCGCGAGACCGGCGATCGTCACCAGCGCGCCCATCATGAAGGTTTCGATGGCGACAAGCCGCAACCGCCAGCGAAAGGCGGCCGCTTCCGCTCGCTGGGCGACGCGCGCTTCGATGGCGGCCTGCACGGCCGGGTCCTGCTCCCAGTCGAGCAGCAGCTGGTCGGGATGCGGGGAGGGCGCGCGCGTCATGCCGCGGCCCCATCCGATTGACCGTCCCACTGGTGCTCCCGGCCGCCTCCATCACCCAGGATCTGTACGGGGTCGACGCCGGCGAGTTCGCACACCGCTTCAAGCGGGCTGCGCCCGGCGCGCAGCAGCGCCTCGAAGGCGGCGACCTCTCCCGGCGCCGAGGTGTTGATCCAGTAGCTGAAGGGATCGACCACGAGCCTCGCGATGCCGAGGCCAAGCGGCGAATCTATGAACACCTCGGAATAGTTCGGCTTGGCGTTGCGGACCGATTTGAGGAGGTCAAGGACGAAGCCCGAATAGTCGAGGATCTTGTTGTCGACTGCCTTGTCGTAGGTCGAGCCCTGCAGCAGGAACTTCGTCGCCGCGTTCTCGAGGATCACCTGGCCGGTGCCGCCGAAGAGCGTCAGATCGTTCATGCTCTGAAGGACGATGCCGAAGCTGCCCTGGTATTTGCGTGCCCGGCGATACCCCTGGCCGAAGGCCTCGGCGAGACGCGAGAGATCCTGCCCGTCGCTGCGTGTCATGAACTGCGCGGCCTCGTCGCACAGCACGAAGCGGGGACGACCGCGATCGGAGAGGTAGAGCTCCTGGGTGACGGCGTTGACCACCACCATGACTATGACATTGAAGAGGTCCGGCAGTGCCTTGAGCCGTTCGAGCTCGAGCACGACGAACTCGTCGCTGCGGATATCGAACGTAGAGGGGCCGTTGAAGAAATGCCCATAGGCGCCTCCGGACCCGAAATCGCGCAGGTTGAAGGCGAGCTCGCGCGCGACGGGCACGAGATGCTCGACGCGGTCCAGATCCGACACGGCGTTCTCGGGATAGCGCCCCAGCCATTCGCGCACCGCATCGATGCCGTCCTCGCCGCGCCCGCCATCGACGGTCCACTGCACGGCCGACTTGAGGAGATTCCACTGCGAGGTGGTAACGGGTTTGCGGGTGGCGGCATTGGCCATTTCCGCGACGATCGCGACCGCCATGGCGATCGCCGACTGCTTGTCCTCGCCGTCGAGCGCGAGGCCCATGTCGAAGGGGTTGAGGACGAGCCGTTCCTCGCCGATGTCGATGTAGCGGCCCGAGCACAGGGTGCAGAGCTTGCGATAGCTGCCGCCGATATCGATGATCCGGATCAGCGCGCCTTGCGCATAATATTGCTGGCACAGGTTGTTGAGCAGGAAGCTCTTGCCCGCACCAGACTCGGCCGAGACGATGAAGTTGTAGTTGTTGATCCTGGGATCGAAGAGGTCGAGCGTGATCAGCTGACCCTTGCGGCCGACGTAAAGCAGCGCCGGGCGCCCGCCCCCGCGAAAGTCAGTCTGCACCGGCGCCATCAGCGTCGCCGCCTTGACCGGCATCCGGAAGTCGCGCTCGAGCAGCTTCATCGTACGCTTTTCAGGGTAAAGCCCGAAAGGCAGGCTGGCGGCGAGCAGCACCGGTAGCAGATAGCTCTCCTCCTGGACCATGAACGGCAGCGGTTCGGACTCCCAAAGCCGCTTGGCACGCGCGGCCATGTCGCGCGCCTGGGCGCTGTCGCGGCCCAGCACCCACATCGTCGGGATCACCGAGACGAACCGGCTGTTCGAAGCCTCGTCGAGGATCCAGCCGATCTCCTCGATCTGCTTGCCGACCTCGACCGCGAAGCTGCCCGCCGCCTTCTGCGCGGAAAGAATCTGCGCGCGCTTGTGAATCTCGAACTGCGAATGGTCGAACAATACCGAGAGACAGGAGAGGAACGGGCCACCGATCTGGTCGCTGTCCTCCGCGCTCCCGCGCATCCCGCCCATCAGCCGGTTGGCGCGCTCGGCGGTGATGCGCCGCGCGGGCGCCTTGGGCGTCAGGCAGCGTGCGACCTGGTTGCCGAGGAAAACTTCCGGCCCCTCGAAAAAGAGGTCCGGCCCCGCCTCGATGATCTGGCGGGCCACCGAGGGCGCGGGCATGCCGCCGACGCCATCCTGCAGGAACACACCGGGCGCGGGCGCGAACACGCCGTTGAATATCCGGCGGTAGAAGCTGACGAGCTCGGATGGCGGCAGGCGGCGGATGCCCATCTTCGCCAGTTGCTCCTCCACCTGACGGCGTAGGTCGGCGCCCAGCTTCACCCGCGTCTTCACCGCGAGGAACAGGCGAAAGTCACGCACCGGGATACCGTGCAGGGAGTCGAGCCCGCGGGTGCCGGCGCGCAAATAGTCTGCGGTCCGCCGCGCCGAGGCCTGCACCAGCGGATCGGGTCGGACCTTGAGGTCGAGATAGGCATCGAGCGCGGGGTCTATGAGCGGATCGGCGAAGGTGATGAGCTGCAGCACCGTGCCTTCGGGGAAGTGGATGTTGAGCAGGCCGAGCAGCGCCTGCTGGACATGGGCGAACATGTAGGCGGCGGGAACGAGCTCCCAGGCCTGGCCCCAGCCATCGTCGATGCACAGGAACGCCTCTTCCTTCTCGACCCAGGCCAGTATCGGCAGGAAGTCGGAATAGGCATCGCGCGTCACCGCCGCGCGCAGGCGCTGGTAGCTGAGGCCGCCCCGGTTATTTCGCGCGCTCATGGCCGGCTCTCCGGTTCGAGGGCATCGTGGCTTGCACCGGCGGCCGGCTCAGCGGTTCCTGCCGGATCGCTCTCACGCGTGGTGCGCAGCACCGGCGGCGCGGGAACCCGGCCGCCGGGTTCGACGAGATAGTCGCCGACGACCCATGCGGGCCTATCGACGATCGAATAGATGTAGCGCGGCATGTAGAGGCGACCCGGCCGATGCTTGTCCGCATAGGGCAGGATCAGCGTGCGCACCGTGCGCGAGGGCCGCAGCATCGGCGAGGACGGGCCCTCGACCACTGCGCCGATATTGGGCTGTGCGGGTTCGGCAAGGCCAGGATTCTTTGCATCGCGGCGCTTGGGCCCTGCTGCCCCTGGCGCTTTTCCCGTCCGGAGCAGCTTGCGATCGTTGGTGACGGCCGGATCCGATTTGGACGGCCTTCCGGCCAGCGCGTCGGCATAGGCCTGATCGGGATGGATGCACTGGCCATGGTCGCTGTTCTTGCAGGAGAACTTCTCGCTATAGGGCGACATCACCGAGCCGACCGCCGCGCAGCCCGACAGGGACAGGCCAATGAGGGGGAAGGGGAGAGCCAGCAATGCGGGACGTGGCATGGTCATGTTCCTGTCTCCGGTTGGCGAGGGTTAGAACTTGGCAGTGGCGCCGGGCTTGATCTCGAGGGTCACGCCCTCCTGGATCACCACGACGACGTCCTTGGCGGCGCCGACCTCAACGATGGGGCCCGCCTGCCGGGCGAGATCGAGATAGAAATCGGTGAGTTTGTCCGAAGACTTGGAAAGGCCCCCGGCGATGCCGGTCTTGGCGGCGTCCGCGGCATCGAGCGTGCGTACCGAACCCAGCGCGGAGGTCGACGTGCTGCCGAACGTACTTTCGACCGATTGCGAAATGCCGCTGATGGTGCCGGCGATGAAGGCACGGGCGAGCGTCGCGCCGGCGCGGGTCACGACCTTCCCCGACAGGCCCTTCTTGCCGTCGGTGTCGACGAAGAAGCCTTTGACGGGCTGATCGACCACCGAATGCTCGTCGAAATCGACACACGACAGCGAGACGAGCTGGATTTCCACCCGCTCCTTGGCGAGGCTGCCGGTGGCGTTGCCGATGACGAAGCAGCCGGCAAGGTTGGCTTTGACCTCATTGGGCAGAACCGCGGGCGCCTGGACCCTCGCGATGATCGGCTCGGGATTGCTCGTGGCGTCCCGGCTGGCCAGCGCGTCGATCCCGGTCAGGAGCCGCGCCTTCATGAAACCAGGCGGTAAATAGATCGTCCGATTCTTTTTTTTGGACGAGGCCGAGACGTCGGCCACGCCCTGCGGCCCGCCCGTGCTTACGATCGCACCCGTCGCCGAGCCGATCGCGCCGATCGTCTTCTCGACCGGCGGGGCGGGCGGCGCCACAGATACGGGACCGGTCGGCGGCGCGGGCAATCTGTCGGCATCCGCGGAAATGTCCCCGGTCTCGGGAGGATAGAGCAGGGCCGGGACGGTGTCCGGCAGCGCGGGCGGCAGATCGCCATCGCTGCCCTGGGCAGCCGCGGGCGACTTGCTGCCGGGAACCACCTTGCCTTCCTCGATGGCGCTCACCCGGTCCCCGAGCAGCTGCTGGCCATCGAGCACTTTCTTGAGGTCACCGCGCAGCTTCACCTCGAGACTGTCGCCGCGCAGGCCCGCGCCCATGTTGAGCGAGGCGGCGGGATCGGCACTCTTCACCTCTTCCTTGCGCCCGGAAGCCATATAGAGCGCAACCCCCAGTGCACCGACGGCAACGGCGACGGCGAGCTGGCGCGCGCGCAGCTTCTGCTTCGCGGACAACCGGTTCCACTGTGCTTTCCAGTCGGGGAAACCAAAGGGTGCGCCAATTCCAGCACGGCCCAGCACGTCCTCCCCTTCGCGCGCGGCCTGTTCGGCCAGGTGCGCCTGGTAGGCCGAACGCGGCTCAGGGGTGCCCGTGGCCTTGTCGTCCGGGCCGTTCATTGCATTGCTCCCCGGCGCACGACTACGAGGCGGGCGGTTTCTCCGGCGGCCAGGCGCACCCGATCGAGGGTGATCGCGAAGATACGCTCACCGAGACCGGCATCGACCAGCTGGCGTTCGTCGAGTACGATCGGCGCGGCGGCCTGTAGCCGGTATTCCGAAGCGGAAAGCCCGGTGCCTTCGATGGCGATCCGGCGCTGCTCGGTCAGCGAAAGGGCGGGCAGAGACGCAGGCCGTATCACCGTGTCCGATGGCGCGACTTCGCTGAAACTCGCCGGGACATGATCGTCGAGGAGCGCCATCGTCACCGAGACCGCGCGGTCCTCGTCGGCGAGCGCGGCGAGCAGATCGCTGTTCGCCTGCGCGCGCTGGCGGGCGCCCGGCACCAGCAGCACGGTCTGCGCCGGGATCTCGGCGGGTTCGGCATAGAGCGGATAGGTCGCGCCATTGCAGGTGACGAAGAATTCTGCAGGCTGGGTGACATAGGTCCGCGTGACCTGGCCGGCGTCGTCGGCCTCGCGGGTCAGGAACTTGATCCAGGCGTCCGCGCCGCCCTTCTCGACGGCGAGACCCTTCTCGACCGAGAACTTGACGTCCTCGATCTCGCCGCCTTCGCAAACGACATGATTGATGTCGCGGTTGGAGAGGCGGATATGGCTGGTCTGGTCCGGTAGGGCCTGGATACCCTGTGCCGATGCCGATGCTGATGCCGGCGCTGCCAGGAGCAGCAGGCAGAGCATCGGGGCGCGGCGCAACGACGCGCAGGGGTCAGCGTGTTTCGGCATCGAACTGCTCCTCGGAAAGGCGGGTCAGCCAGAAGCGGCCATTCTCGATCCGGTAGCCGATCCGCAGAACGCCCCGGAATTTGCGGATCACCCCGCCGATGACGCGGACTTTCTCCACCGGCACGAGGATCTCATGCGGCGTCCAGCGCACCGGCTGGTCACCCCGGATGTAGGTGGCGATCGACAGCGTTGGATTGTCGGCCAGTTCGTCGAGCACGCCGTTCAGGCTGTCGCGCATCGCGCCATAGGCGGACGGATGGACAAGCCCGAGAAGCTCCTGGAACTGGCGGTCGGCCGAATAGGCCGACCATGTTCCCGACAGCGCGACGATGTTGCGCGTCATCGCGACGAGATAGGCTTCGGACGGCTTGCTGCCCGAGACGTAGAGATCGCCGGTGGCGCCGAAGGGCACGACCACGGTGCGCGCGTTCTGGTTGGTCGTGTAGATGACCGCTCCCAACACGAGCGTGACGCCGAACATGCCGGCCACCGCGACCTTGAGCAGCCGGTTCTCCTCGAAGAGGTTGGCCGAGCCCTGCAGATAGCGATGGATGCCGAAACTCGCCGGTTTGCCCAGCAGCGGATCTTCGGCCTTTCGCTTGCGTGAGAGGATACCCATCGCGCCTACTCGAAGAAGCGGGTCTGCGTCGGACCCGGATAATGGGGGAAGGAGACCAGGCCCCAGCGCCAGGCCAGATGGGACAGGTAGCCCCTGGGCTTGCTTCGCTTCCATGGGATGAAAAGGAGAAGGGCGGCGATGAGCGCCCAGCCGACAAATCCGCCCACGATCGCGGCCACGAAGACGCTCGAGGTCGCGAGCAGGAACTCGTCCGATCCGAACCACAGGATCTGGACCGGCCGATGCAGATATTGCGGAAGGCGCTCGTCCATGTGCCCTTCTCCTCCTGCTTCATGACACCTTGCGAAGGTGTCGGTTTCCGAGGGCCGACCATCGGCCCCCAGCACGGTGCCGGCGCGGGACGGACCTGGCGGATCAGCCAGGTGCGCTCCGCGCCCTGCGTCTCAGACGACCATCCCGAAAGTCTGGAGGATGGAATCCGCCTTGATCAGGCAGACGGCCGCGACGATGGTCGGGATGCCGATCATGATGTTCGAGAAGAGGCGCGAGACGCCGAACAGGAAGGCGGCGACGCCGCCCACGAAGCCCAGCGGGCCCTTCACGCCCTTGTTCACGACGATATCGTAGATGTCGTAGCCGAGATCGCCCTGGGCCGGCGCCGAGAAGGCATGGGCCGGGCCGGCAATCAGGGCCATCACGCCCAAAGGGAGGCCGATATTCGCAGCCGCGAGAGCCTTTTTACCGAATGTACGCATCATGGCATTGCTCCAAGAAGGAGCCGTCCGGACATTCGCCTGCCGGCATCGACTGGGATCGGTGTCGGCCGGGGCGTCGGTGGACGGCTCCATGAGCCCGCCGCCGCCGGCATCCTGGTTCATCCGCCGGGCCGGGATCGGCGCAGGCTGGATGCCCTCCGGAAAGAGATCGTCGCTTCGCCCGACGGTGCGCGAGAGCTCAGCGCGGCGCATCGGTGGCGATCTTCGCCAGGGCGGGCTTCGCGTGCCGGTCGAGAAACGCCTCGAGCTCGGCCTGCTGGAAGCCCGAGATGAGCTTGCCGTCCGCAATGAGGGTCGGCGTTCCCGAGATACCCACCCTGGCGACCAGTTCGGCATCGGCGGCGACCTTGTCGTGGCCGGCCGCGCACTGGCGAAGGGTCGGCGGGGTCTGGCCCGAATAGGCGGCCCTGAACGCTGCCTCGCGATCGGGCGAGCACAGGATATGCTCTGCCTTGGCCGCTGCGGTCGGGTGGATGCCGCTCACGAAGAAGATGAGGCGCCGGACCGGCTTACCCTCCGCCCCCTTGGCGTTCCAGTAGCGGTCGAGCGCCTGGCAGTAGGGGCAGTCGGGGTCGGTGAACTCGATCACCGTCGGCGCATCGACCGGACCGATCGCCAGGGCCTTGGCTGGATCGATCGCCTTTAGGCGCCGGCTTGCGCCCTGTTCCTGGGCACGCGCCGTCAGGTTCACGCCATTACGATCGTAGACCGTGGCAAACAGCAGGTGTTCGCTCTGCGGTGCGAAATAGATGATCTTGCCGCCCGCCGTGGCCTGATAGAGAGGCCCTTCGACCGGGGCGGGACCGAAGTCCTCGAAGCGCAGGTTGGTGAAGGTCTGGTGCAACTGCTGCTCGGCTTCAGCCTTTGCATCTCCCAGCAAATCTCCCTTCGTCGGACCTTGGGCCGCGACTACGGGCTGGTTCGATGCCTGATCCGGCTCACCGGCATGGGCGGAGACAGCCGACATGAGCGCCAGCCCTGCGGCACCAGCCACGCTTGGAAATAAACCCGGCCGCTTCGGCCATGTTGATTTCGCGAGCAGGCCTTCCCGTTGCGCCGTAGCGTGCCCGGTTCCGAGGACAGGAGCTAACTTGGCGGTCATCGCCAATTCACGAGGATTGTGGAACATTGGCACACGCCTCCTTCTTCCGGCGCGTGCGATTCCGCGCGCCGGCTTTCGTCATGCGGTTCTGGCTGGGAGCGTGGTTTGGGCTGCGCTCGCCTTCCCCGTGGTGATCGGATGGATGAAGGATGAAGCGAAGAAATAACCCGCACAATAGGCAGGGTACTGAGATGCCGGTTCGGAAATACAGTGCCGGAATCGGCACGTCAGTTCCGCTTTTCGTGCCCTGCGACGTCGATTTTACCGTCTTGTCTGTCGGAGCGCTGTCGCACGACGGTTCGCTTCGATTGCGAATCAGCCAGGGAGCCTCGGCATGAGGACTTCGAGAACATACAAGCTGCAGCTCTCAGGGCAGGGCATCGATCAGTTCCTCGCCTGCCATTGCCGGGTTGCGCGCCTGGCGAAGGAATTCATCCCCTATGGCATGACCCTCTATGTCGCCATGAGCCTGCTCGAAGCGAGCGACCCGGCCGATATCGCTGCCGAGCTGGAATCCCCGGTGTGCAATGCGCTCGGTGGTTCCTCGAACCGCTTCGTGGGGACGACGTCACACCTTGCCGATCTAGTTGAGCAGGTTGGCGCGCGCCTCGCCGATAGTGGCCACTGTGGTCGATCCATAGCGACATGGCGCCTTTATAATGTCGGGCTCAGTCTGCTGCTGAGTTCCGAGGACGGGGAGCTACAGGCCGCCTATCGAAGAGCCGCCCAGACCATTCCGGTCCGGCGATCGCGCTGATACCGACTATCCGTAGGGATTATTTGAATAATGCTTTCACCATGAAAGCGTTACCGGATTGACGTTTGGCGTAACGAACAACATTTTCTCCGAACTGGGCTGTGCACGGGAGCTTTGAGCCATTGGCAGGGAGATCTTGTCATGCCGCTTCAGGCGATGCCCACTGCACGCGATCCCTCGGTGCTTGCGACGATCAAGCTGATGTCGGGGAGACGGATAGAAATGCAACGGCGTACCGAAAAGATTACGCAGGAAGACTTCGCCGCTCGTGTCGGAATCGGCGCGCGCTGGCTGCGCGAGATCGAGGCCGGCAACCCCAAGTCGCGGCTCGACGATCACTTCCGCTGCGCGCATGCCCTGGGGCTTTCGACCGGGCATCTCGTCATTCCGCTGCTGTTCATGGAACATCAGCGGGTCTTTCCCCGCGGCTTACTCGAAGGAGACCTCTCGAAGCTCGAAACCGTCTGCATAGATGCCATTGCCCGGCATAACCTCGACACGCTCTCGCACCAGCTCTTCGCACGCGATGCCGACCACACGCCCGACGACTGAACGATGATGTCGCCGGGAACCCGCCAGGGTGAGAAAGTCTATGCGGACCTTAAGGAAGCCGTGCTTTCGGGGCGCTATGCGTCCGACACGGAGCTGTCTATTGCGGCTATCGCCGAGGATATCGGGGCCAGCGGCTCACCGGTCCGCGATGGTCTTCATCGCCTTTACGGCGAGCGGCTCCTGCAGATGGGCCCGCATCGAGGATTTAGAGTGCCCAGCTGGAGTGCCGATGCGCTCAGAGATTGCTACACATGGCATGGTCATCTCATGCGCATGGCCATCAAGGCGATCGGACCAAAGGCGCTCCGCGAACCGGTGGCGCCCGAGGGATGGCTGACCGATTACAGCACTCCCGATCGCATCGTCGCGACCGCGGAGCGCATGTTTCTCACGCTGGCGAACAGGTCCTCTTCCAACGAGCTCGTGGCCGCTGTCGTCAATGCGGGCGAGCGTTTGCGCACTATCCGACTCGTCGAAACAGAACGCTGGTCGGACTGCGGCGACGAGCTTGTCTCTGCCAATGTATTGGCAAGATTTGAGCCCGGAAGCAGGCTACTGGAGGCTATCTGGAACTACCACCGTCGCCGAATTCGGGCTGCGAATATGCTTTCTGAATCGCTAAAATCGCGGTTATAAAGCTGAAATCACTACATTAAATGACGGCCAATGCGTGCGAAAGATTATTTCGCAATATTGGTCGTTTATTAGTTTCACCATGAAAGCAAAAGAGGCTGAATATATTAGGGTTCCGGCATAGCCTTTCTGTCGCCACGAACAGTGTGGCGAATAGAAGGAGGTAAGTATGGAACGCGAATACGAAGCCACCGATGATGGTGTCGTCGAACTGGGTGTCGGCTCCGAACTGACGAACGGAGTTGGTCGAGGCGGTATCGACTCTCCGGATCGGCAGCCGCTGACCGGGCTGCTCGACGACTGAAGCATCTGCCTGGCCCGACCGATTAGGCCGGGCCAGGTATTCCGTATCAGGTGAAGAAATGCCGAGTGTTAGATTGAAAACTGACGTGGGTTATTGCGACAGCGGCGGGAAGATGATTTTCCTGGATGCGCTCCACGACCGATATTTCTCAGTCACTCCCGCAATTGCGACGTTAGTTCGAAGCGTTTCATCAGGCGACGTTTTGAATGTCGCACAGCAGAACCTCCTGCTTCGTACGGGCCTATTTGAGATCGGCGAAACCGCGCAGGCAAGCAATTGTGCGCCATGTAATGTTGGCGTCGTCAGCGTGATGAGTGCCGCTCAGCATGTGGCAAAGCCGCGCCTGCGAAATGGCGTGAACTGGACGCTCGCGACCCTATCCTTGGCGTTATTTCATAACGTAGCGAGGCGGCTGCCTCTGCGTAGATCTCTGGCATTGGCAAAGGCATTGTCCCGCAGTTCGCTCGCGCGCCTGCTGCTTAAAGACCCGAACAGCATCCTGGTAGCATTCGACCGCGCGCTCCTTCTATTCCCCAGAAAGGATCGATGCCTGCCGGACGCTCTCGCCTTGTACCCACTGCTTAAATGTCAGAACCCGGCCACTCGAATAGTCTTCGGTGTGCGGACAGATCCCTTCCAGGCGCATTGCTGGGTTCAGATAGGCGCCATAGCAATCCAGCAAGACATCGAAGTCGTTCGGTCGTTCCAACCGATACTGGCCATCGCATGAACACCTCCTTTTCCTTCTGCCGTCGTCTGGGCGCGGATACGTCGGGAGGCGAAATGCACTCTGCGGACGCGCCGTCTCTAGAGGGAATAGACCATAGTTCTGATATTCGAGTCTGCGTCTTGGGGCGTGGGAATTGTGTAGTAGTCGGAGATTGTTTCCCGGACGTCCTCGATACGTCGGACGTCTGTCACGATCCGGTCCAAAAGGTGAAAGCGTTGGCCGGTCAACATTGGGGTCGCTTCGTTGTCATCGCGTATAGCTCTTGCACAAGATCGCTTGTAATATATCGCGACCCATCGGGAATGGTGCCTTGCTACTATAAAATTTTTCAAGACTATGTGATGCTGAGTTCAGCAATTCCAAAATCTCCGCGATCAAGCGCCGGCCGTCTATCCCTCAACTGGAATGCCATAGCTCATCATCTCGTGTTTCCGCATTTACCCCAGCGGCAAACATGCCTGGACGGTATATGCGAGGTTTTGCCAGGAGAACTGGTAATTATCCGCGATGAAGCCGCGCACCATGAGTTGATTTGGAAGCCCTCTCACTATGTCGGAGACAATCGCTCCTGCAATGTCTCAGAAGCGCGGGACAAGTTAGGCGCCGTCCTCAAGGATACGTTGGAAACATGGTGCAGTCGGTATCCTTGTCCTTTGATATCTGCGTCTGGTGGCTTCGATTCTTCAACGGTCGCCAGTCTCGCCAGAAGCTTTGGTTCCATCAAGCTCATAAACTTCTACACGGAATCGCTCAGGGGGGACGAGAGAGCCTATGCATCCACGCTTGCAGACTATCTTGGTGAAGACCTCAATACTGCGATTTGCCGGGCTGACGATGTTGAGGTTCAGAAGAACCTTTCGGCCTTTCGTCCGTGCCCTTCAGCCCGCACTTTTACGCAGACTTTTGACAAAGCAGCGAGGGCCTATGCCGACGCGGTCAACGCCAGCGCCCACTTTTCTGGTGGGGGTGGAGATAACGTCTTTGGAAAACTGCATTCGGCCTACCCCCTCGCGGATCTCTTTAAACAAAAGGGATTCTGTAAGGATCTCTGGCCGACTTTGCTCGATATCTGTCATGTCACCGGCGCACCGCTGACGGGGGCCCTTCGTCAGGTTGTAGGTTCGTTGACTGGCGTCAGGAGCCCGTCGTCCTGGACCATGCACCCCGAGTTATTGAGAGCCGATATTGTCTCTTCGATATCAGAGAATCTGCATCCCTGGGTTACAGACGTCGCCAGCGAAGCTCCCGGTAAGCGGCAACTTGTCAGAAATATAGCGCGCGCAACCGCGCTCACGGGCTATCTTAATATTCTTGACGATCGACCAACAGTTTATCCGCTTTTATCGCAACCCATCATCGAACTATCCTTGTCATTCCCGACTTGGCTGTGGGTCGCCGGGGGGGCTGACCGAGCCATCGCGCGCATGGCGATGCGCTCTTCCTTGCCGGCCCAAATCCTTGATCGGAAGGGGAAGGGCGCTTTTGATGGGTTGGTCTACCAAATCTTGAGCCAAAACTGGGACCAAATTTTTGATGACCTCGAAGGTGGCCTACTCGCCGATCACGGGTTACTTGACATTGAGGAAATGAGGGCCATTCGTCGCAATCGGCTCGAAGCCAAATTCATGTCGAACATTCTTCATATCCATGAGACAGAAGTCTGGTGCAGATCCTGGGCGTGAAATGAGGTCGCCATTTCACGGCTTTAATTGCAGCTCGAGCCATTCGACGTTGCGATTGTAGATCGATTGGCGATGGCTGGGCCAAATTTTGATGTGGCCTTCATCCGGGTAGACAAACATGTCGACCGGCCATCCACGATGACGCAACTCTCGATAAGTACCCAACGCCATCCGATATTCCGCAGCGGACGCCTGGATGAGAATCGGGAGAATCTTGGGATTCAGAGCATTGGCGAGGGATCCGGAGCGCCAGAAGGCCGCGCCGTTGGCGTTCGTGGCTGGATACCCCGCCTGTACATAATAGTCGTCCAGTGCAGATCCGGCGATTTCGAGCGCAAAAGGCCCTTCGCAACATGTACTGAGGATCGCAGCCGAAAACAGGGTGGAATGCGAGAGAGCAAATGTAGCGGTCACTGCGCCGTCGCTGAGACCCGTAATGGCGACCTTCGTTGGATCGATGATTTTCTCGACGTCGAGCTGATGGATTATTCGCTCGAGGGAAGAGAGGTTACTGCGTCTGTCGGCAAAGTTGCGTAGGTTGAATTGGTTGAATTCATCCTCGCTACGTGGCGCCATGGTGTAGGCGAACCATGGAGGTCTGTTGAAACTCAACACGGCGAAACCACGCGCAGCCAGAGCCTGAATCGGATACTCATCACCAGTCCCACCACGTAGGAAGCCCTTCGAATCATATTGGACGATTACCAGTGGGAGGCGCCGATCCCCTTGATATCCCGGCGGAAGGACGAGATCGCCAAAGGTGGAAATCCCAAAATCATTCGACCACTCCAGCCTGCGGACTGTACCCAGCGAGAATCTCTCGAAATCCGGATTGGGGTCGAAGATGCGGTGTCGAGCCCCATTTCGCGTCGAGATGGCGACCAGGGTGCGCGGCTTGGTGGCAGTCTCTTCCGCGCAAAGAAGGTCGCTATCGGCTAATTTGCATCCAAAGATCGAGTCTGCCGTGGCAAGCAATAACCGCGGGCTTCCGCGTCGGGGCATCCAGGCGTAGAACTCCGTCCGCCCGTCCGCCACACCGGCTCGGCGTTCGAAGTAAAGCGTTTGCCCATCCTTTGACCACCAGAGTCCTTGAACGTTCGAACATTTCGCCTGTGAACATGGCACTATTTGACCGTCCACACGAAGCGCCAGTGTTGGCTTCTCGCCGAAGATCTGACCAGACGAGGCAGACCAGGCGACGCTGTCGCCCGACGCGGAGACCGCATAGGCGACAGCTCCCTCCGGCCAGGTAGACCAAGGCCACAGTAATTGGACACTTTCCTTCGGCGGCGCAACTTCCGTTCCGTCCGCTGATCTGATCGCTTTGTGAACAAGAGGAACATCCGCCGAAATCAAGGGGCGGTCGCTGTATAGCGGTCGGAAGCGACTATCGTAGTGATATCCCTCACGACTCTCAGCCTCGATAGCTTTACGGGCGGCTGTTCTATCTGGACGACTCGAATAGAGAATTGTTGAGCCATCCAGCGCCCAGGCCAGCTCTTCAATATCGACATCAGACGTGGCCAAGCGATGCGTTGACCGATCTGCTAGGTCAAATCGCCAGATTTCTGAGCGGTCCAGGAAGTTTTTCGTGTAGGCGAGATTGGCGCCATCGGGCGACCATCTTATCAAAATATTCTTGGGTATGCCTTTGGGGACCTCGGCTGCTCCATATGCGGTGCTGTAAGCCCCAACGATCTTTCCGCCATCATCAATGACAGTAGGAAATCCGCCCCGCCTCGCAGGTGCAAGCACAATGGCCGTGCAATAGTCGTTCGTCGTTGAATCAGCTTGGCGAATTTGCAAGGCGATCCATTTTCCGTCGGAGGATAGTTCAAAAGGTTCGGAAGTGATTCCTACCCCCAACTCGCCAAAATCCCGCAGACGAAGGAGATCATCCGAATTGATGGCGCGATGTTCCGAAGCTTCGGCTGCGGCTGGTCTTGGCAGCGTACAAGGCGTTACCTGGGCCTTGGCTTGGGAAATGTGGGCGCATGATGCGAGCGCCAAGACGCAACTCGCGTGGGCTGCGAAACGAGACCGTGTCATGATGAAACTTTCGGGAGAGTGAGCGACCTGCCGGACTTGTTCGTTACCAGTCCTTCGAGAGTGTCAGGCTTATGAAGCGACCAATGGCCGAGAAATTGGTCGAATCGTAGTTCACATAATCGAGGTAGCCGCTCGTCGGCGCCGCATAGGGCGGGCGCTGATTAAATATGTTCTGCACGCTGAGAAGAGCGCTCACGCCGTGGAATGGTCCTGCGGGGGTGGGAAGCTCATATCTGATCGATCCGTCAAATGTCGTTTGCGAGGAAATCTTGGCGACCGTCGTGGACCGCGTATCCTTCAGGCTGCTGATGTGATTGACATAAAGCATCGATGTGAAATTACCGTCGGTCCATCCGATGCTTCCGCGCGCCTTGAATCTTGGAGGATTAAAGATAATGCCCGCCATATCCAGCGCTGTGCTTTCGCTGGTCAATTTCTGTTTCGACCAGAGCCAGGCTCCATTGGCGTTCAGCAGCATTGCTGACTGAGTGCCAATATCGATCCGATAATCGGCGGTCAGGTCGATGCCATCGATTTTCTGTTTTGCAGCATTCACGTAGCGATTATTAAGGATCGCGACGACATTATTCAGGCCATCGAGCGTCGTATAATTATAGAATAGGTCTGCATTGGCGATTGTTTGATCAACCAGCGTCTGACTGGGGTCATAGGTGACATATTGCTCGTAATCCGGGTTAGACAGCGCCTGATAGACAGCCGTACCTGCTACTGGCTGCACGACGCGGTCCTTATACTGCACGTTGAAGTAGCTGACCTGAAGGTTGAAGCCCTTGATCCACTCTGGATGCACTGCGATGGAAGCAGACCAGGAAGTGGCTTTCTCAGGCTTTAGGTCCGCGTTGCCGCCAGACTCTATGAGCATTGTCGATCCGACGGGAAAGCGCGCTCCTCCAAATGTATCGGCAGTGTACAACTGGGCGTAAGTTGCAGCCCGAAGATCATTCAAGAGCGGGGCCTTGAATGATTTTCCCCATGACGTCTTTATGTCGATGGATGGGGAAACTCCATATACGACGCCAAACTTCGGCACGGCGACATTGGCAATGCCCGGATACCGTTCGTATCGCACGGCGGCGTTTGCTGAAAGGCTATGAAGGAGAAGGCCGCCTTGACCGGGCTCAACGAATGGCAACGACAGCTCAGAAAACGCATAATAGCTTTTGACCGACCCAGCGGAGTCGGCTCTCGATGCGGAGTACCGCGTGGAGGTATAATGATTATAGCGATAACCTCCACCCACAACGATGCCGATAGGATTAGCGATAATTCCCGGTATTCGCCCCGATACAAAGCCCTCGATATTGGCCAACTCGTTACAATAGCAGCCACGGATGCGGCTCGTCTGCGTGCCCTCGTACAGTCCTATTTGGTCGAACTTTGTGTCGCTCCGCCCATAGGTTCCCCCAAAGCTAAAATGCCAGTCGGGTGCTATTTTGATTTTAAGCGACGGGGATATCGAGTAGGACTCGGTTTCTGGAGAGTTCTGGTAAATATCCCCGTAAACCAATTCCTCCTGTTGAAACGACGTTCTGCGGCTGTAGGTGGCGTCGATTGAAATATCGGCAATCGATCCAATTGACTGATGGCCGGATATGATTGCATTTGTTTGCTTGATTTCGGGATACAGGGTGGTCCCCTGCGGCATATACTGCGTGAAGCTGCGATCATGGCTGTATATTGCGGAATTATAGTCATGGCTGACAGCAGCCAGTACTGCGCCCGTTTGCCATGTCTTTCCTATCACGGCACTGTATTGCTGCTGAACATCGCCCCCCGATGTTGCTGCGCCTAGTCTTGCTACCAGGGTCGCTCCATCGAAATTACGCTTCAGTACGACATTCACCACACCGCCTACGGCATCCGAACCATAAATGGCTGAAGCGCCGTCCGCGACGATATCGACGTGGTCAATAGCGGCAAGAGGAATGGTACTGACGTCTACGGCTTGTACCCTTGCACCGTACGAAAGCCGATGACCGTTCATCAATGTGAGCGTTGCATCGCCTCCCAATCCTCGAAGATTGGGAGAAGAGCCGGAGCTCACATTGCCGTTACCGCTGCCGGTAGTGCCACTCATGACACCGGGGTTCTGGCCGCCGCTGAAATTTTGTGGGAGCGAACGCATCGCTTCACCCACGTCGGCTTGTCCTGCCAGCTTGATCGTATCAGCGTCGAGTTTGATGGTAGGAGAGGAGGATTCCTCCGACGACAAGCGCGATCCGGTAACGATGATGTCATCACCGTTTCCCAATGTGCTCGTGGCTGTCGAGACTCTTCCCACACTGATGATTAATGCGCCGTCGATAACTTCGGCAGTCAGGGTGGAGCCTTTCAGCAATTGCTTTGCTGCCTGTGCCGGTGAAAATTGCCCCCTGAGTGGCTTTGAGGTCTTTCCCCGCAGTGGGTCGGCTGGAGCAGAAAATTCCAACCCACTTTGGCGGGCAATCGCTCGCAATGCCTCGGTGAGCGACTGCGCGGGTAAATCGAAATTCCGAACCTGATCGGCTTGCGCCATTGCAGATGTAGCGCCGATCAACGCATATGCGCAAACACCGACGAAAAAGCCGTTACGAACCACTCGCATTTCATCCCCCAATGCCTGGATGGCGCGTTGCGTGACGCGCATACAAAGCTTGACGGGAGAAATTCAGTGACGAGCATTGCGACGATTATTTCGTCAGTACGAGCCTGTCTGATCCTTGATTTTCAACAATAAGACCGAGCGCGCGGGCAAGATGCTTCGCCACACTTTCGGGGTTGCGGATATGCAGCTCCGCACTCACCCGCATTGCGGCAACTTCTGGAGAAGCTGCCACCAGCTTGACGTCGGAATAGAGGTTCACCTCGGCGAGGATCACACTAACGGCCTCATCGTCATAGCTCTTCACGCCGATTGTCCATTGCTCGTCGTTGGCCGGTGCCGGTTCGGTGATAGCATTGCCGGTTACCGTGGGTGTGCCAGAGTAGCGTATACGTTCGCCTGGTTGAAGGTAGCTCTTCGCTACCGGCGCCGAGGGCTTGCGTGTCTCGCATGGCGGAGTGACTGCGACACGCCCTTCGTACAATACCACATTCATCTGGCAATGCGCGCGTCGTTCCACACCGAACCGCGTGCCGAGCGCTGTGGTAGTGCCGCCATCCGCAGTGACAGTGAAAGGGCGCGAAGCGTCATGAGCAACAGCGAAGATGGCGCGGCCATGATCGAGCGTAACGTCCCGGCGCTCTTCATGCATCCAGACAAGCAAGCGGCTATCGGTATCGAGTGTTACGACCGACCCATCGGCAAGCGTAATCGTCCTCACCTCGCCTTTCCGGGTGGTAAAGATCTGTGGCGCATCCTCGGTTTTCGCGCCTGACGATGCAATTGGTGGCAGAGTGGAGGGCGAACGCACATTCTGCCCCAGCACGAAATGCGCTCCCAAAAGCAGGATGGCGGCCAGCGAAGCTGCGATCGCCAACTTTGCCCAGGGCACGCGTGGGCGGCTCTCTCGTGGACTGCTGTTGTGCCGCTCGTGAACGTTCACGGATGCGGGATCAACGACGTTCGAGATCGCGGCATAGGCAATGTCGAATTCCGCCTGATGTTCGGGCGACTGAGCGCACCAATGCATTGCGGCGGAGCGCAGCGCGGGATCCATGTGAACCTCCATCGCCCAGCGCCGAGCCTGTTGCTTGACAGTGAGCGAGCCCGGCTCTTCGTCGGTCATCGGCTTTCCATCCTGTCCAGCAGATGGTCCAGCACCTTGAATATCTTCCTCTTCACCGCCCACTCATTCAGTCCCTTAAGCCGACCGATTTCGCGAAAGCTATATCCTTCCACACGGTTTAGCAGAAATAGTTCGCGGTCGAAGGGGTCCAGTGCTTCCAGCAATTGCTCGCAAAAGGCGATGTCGTCACGCGCTGTGAGGATGCGGAGCGGGTCGAACGGGGTCGGGAGATCTTCAGCATCCGACAAGGGGCTTTTCAGATTATCGACGCGCGTTGACGACAGATCGGCCCGGTCGCGCAGCAAGTTCGTGGCGATCCGGCGTAGGTAGGCCTGCGGTGTCGTAAGCATTTTTGCCGTGCCGCTCCGGAGGAAACGGAAGAAGGTTTCCTGAGCGAGCTCGTCCGCTTCTGCATGGGGAACCGAGTTGCGGTGGAAATAGCGGACCAGCCACCGGGTCTCCTCGCGGTACAGCCGGACGATCACATCATCGCCGCGATCTTCGAATTCCTGACCCGCATCGGTAGCGGCGTGGCCTTCACCGGGCATGACGGCCATTTCGGTTCGAGAGACCGCGCCGATTGCCGGTCGAATAAGGGGGCGTTGCCAGCGCGGCGCTTGCGCCGCTGTGTTTTCCCGTCTGTCGTCTTGGCTCCATGCGTCGCACCTATGTCCACTCGGGGCGACGGCCGAAGCCGGATGTTGGAAACCTGCTTAGAGACAGGCGCATGCGCCTTTACCGTTGCCGGCTGGACATACGCACATGCCACCCGGCCGTAAAAATCCGACCGAGTTCCTCTAAGTTGGGGTTTCCACGCCCCACTCCCGGCTTTTACGAGAGCAACCTCATTTGCACATGGAAGCCGTTGAGTGGCAAGAGGGAATTGACACCAGGTGCAATCAACAACGCCCTGCGCAGGGATCGAACGCCCGTCCGGCTGGCAGTTGGCGATCTATCCGTGAACGAGGATCACACGTTCGCACGTTCATGCGCAGCGGACCTCAGCAAGCGATGTGCGTCGGTATACGGCAGTGCAGAACGGTGGGAATGAATGCCAGGAGAACACACGATAATCAGTGGAGCTCTCACTGATCCTGGCGTGAATGCGGTGTCGGGAAGCTCGTCAGTTTTTCAAAATATCTCCCAGCTCATCCATAATGTGATCCATCCGGCACCGGGTCCTGTCCGATAGCGAAACAAGGCTTCGCCTCCGGTCCTCTGGATCGGCCTTACGGTCCAACATGCCCGCATCGATCATCTCCACTGTGCGGCGGAAGGCCGTCGCGGTTGAGAGCCCGGATGTCGCGGCGAGTGCCTTGAACCCCTCTCTCATCCCCTGCTCCCTCGCACGATAGAGATCGATCACCATGAGCCATTCGGGCCATTGCCGCCTTTCGAGCCCGAGCTTGAGCTCGGCCAGGCGGTGCTGCTGCTTGAGCGCTTCGCAGATGCGCTGTCGCTGATCCATGGCGCTTACCCAGCCCTGGTCCGAAGTGGGGCGGGGGCAACCGGCAGGAGCCCCGACCGATAGTCGGCGATCAGCGCCTCCTGATCCGGGCGAAGCATGTCGATTGCGCCGATCGGGCCGTTCTGCGCTTCATCCAGCAGCAGCGAGGGGCAGCGGCCCTCATAAGTGCCGAGGTTAGGCCGATGGGCGCGGTAGCCGGCAAGGCCCATCACATCGCGCGGCAGTGTGCGAGCGACATGTGGCGGATAGGCAAGCCACGGCAGTTCGTAAGGCTTGAGCCACCCGAGGCTGTAACTGATGATCATCCCGCGTCGCGGCGTCGCAGTCACGTTGGCCCCGCCTGCATGCAGGGTGGATCCGAGGAACAGCAGGGCATCACCTGGCTCCATTTCTGCAGGAACAGCTCCCTCCATGCCGATGAAGATTTCGTCCTGGCGCCGATGACTGCCCGGCCAGACCAGCGTTGCGCCATTCTCGGCTGTATAAGCAGAAAAAGGCCACATCACGTTGAGCAGATATTCAACGCCTGGCACATGGATAGGCCACATGTCCTGGTCTCGGTGTGGCGGCTGGGCAAGACCGCCCGGTTCAATCTCGATCGCCTGGGTGAGGTTGAGCTGGATCATATCGCACCAGGGCCGGAGAATTCGCTCGGCAAGACCGTGGATAAGCGGATCGAGAACGAAACCGGGAGTGCGCGGCGAGCGGTGCAGAAGCCCATGAAACCGCCGCGTCGTGTCGCCGTAGAAGGGCCCCTGCGAGAGCGGTGTGGTTTCGAAACCGGCCCGCAGATCATCGCCCAGCTTTTCGACCAGAAGCCGCGGCGCGGCACCGCGAACGATGCAATAGCCGTCCCGGTCGAGTTGATCGCCATAGTGCTCGATGTCCCGCTGCAGGCCGTCGATAGCAATGAGGGTCATGGCCATCTCCCTTCAGGCGGCTTCGCGATCGATCGCGGCGGTGGGGAGGATGCGCATCGGAACGTGGGTTCCGGCCGCCCGCAACTTGGCAGGCGTGTCGGCATCGATTTCGATGAGGAGGGCGCCGGTCGGCAGACCCGCGATCATCTGCGGTATGCCCAGTGGCCGAACCGTCCAGCCCAGCGAGAGGATCTGGCTGAGCCAGCTGGAATCGGCAACGCAGCTATACCCGGCGATGCCGCGCTGGAGGGCGAACTGAACCACTGCTGTCGCGAGCGCATTGCGGACTTCCAGCCTCCTGGCGGCCCGCAGGCCGCGCGAAAGGCATAGCCGGCTCAGTTCGAAGATTTGCGGGCCAACGGGCACGCTTGCGTCGCATAGCGAAGGGAAGATCGTCCCCAGCACATGCGGACGGTTGCTGGGTAACAGGCGGATGGATCCCTCATGGGCGCCGCTGTCGTCGCTGGCGACGATGTAGATCGCGTGGTCATCATCGAACTGGTCGATTTCGAACGCTTCGGCGACCACCGGGACGTCCCAGCCTAGCAGGTCCACGAACACCCGCTTGCGCGCATGATGCATGGCGTCGAGAACCGGGTTGGCGCCCGGTGGTTCGTGTCCTTCGAATATCCGGATCATGGTGATGCTCCCTGTCTGGCCGGAATCGGCAGGGAGCATCATCGGTGTGAGGGACACCGCGAGTCTGTACCCGGAACTGGGACTTGATCAGTGCATCGAGAGCAACTCGGGGTACGTGACGATGCCGTCGAACAGGGCGCGTGCTATCAGATTGTTGCGCTGGATATTTCCATAGGCCCGCATGATCCGCTTGGCATATTCATGCGTCGTATGTTCCGAGAGGTGCAGGATGTCCGCGATCTCGCCATAGGTCTTGCCGCGCCCGAGCAGGATCAACACTTCTCGCTCTCGGGGTTTGAGCTTGGGCGGCGCTGGAAGTTCAAGACCTGCCCGGAGCCTTACGACGCGCCGCATCGCCTCAAAGGCAAAGGACACCGCGAAGAAGGCGGCGGGCATCGCCTCGGATAGCACGGTTTCGAGGCGTGAGGTGGCGAAAGTGCAGCTTCCGGCATATTCGCCGGGGAGGTGCATCGGTACCGTGTAACCACCGCGCAAGTTCCGCTTCGCACCCTGTTCGAAGATGTAGCGCTGACGCGGCGTGAGCGTTTCCAGCATCCGGGGGTTGGGCCAGAGGAAGCCGGTGTTCCGCCCGTCGCACGAGATCTGGACCGGGTCATCAAGGAAATATTGCCCGCTTATGATCTCATTCAGCCAGTCGCTGTCGTAATTGGTGAGGCCATAAGCGCCGATCGGCGGGTGTAGCAGATCGACATGATGGCTGATCGCGAACCGGTCGAATCCCAAAACGAATGTCAGGCGATCAAGGGCCTCATAGACCCGGTTATCGTCTGACGTCTCCCCCAGAATACTGACTACCTGTTTGTAGTCGTCCCTGTCGAACATCGTATGTCTCCTTAATTCATGTTCGGAAATTTCCTTTCAACGCATCCATTGGTCGCGTCATGTTCGGCGTTATGTTTGAGGGCGAACGTCATATTTTCGGCGTCTCGCGAAGTGGAGCGGGAGGAGGAAGGCAGATGATCTGTAGTTTTCCTCAATTTCAGCGTGGAACCCGCCATGCCCACAAAAAAAGTCCTGACCGCGTTTCGCGAACTTCTTCGTCGTGCGTGTGGTGCGCATACCCGTTGGCAACGCAAACGGCAGCTTGCGCGCCATACCCGCAAGCTTGAAGCGATACTGCGCGAAGAGCCGCCCTATGTCGCCGAGGCCGTCGACCTCTTTTTCCGCCAGAAACAGCCTGTCCCCGTCATTGCGGCGACACTCGGCATCGACGCCGAAGAGGTCCGGGACGCGCTTCTTCGTATTGTCGAACACTTCGAAGAGGACGTGCATTGATATGTCCATCTGCCTTCCGGGTTCTGGAGCAAGGCTCAGCCAATCCGCCGGACCAGCGTATCGCGCAGCGCAGCCCCTGATTGTGGATTGTCCAGCCCCCGGCCCGCAGAGCGCGCAGCGGATTGGAGAGATGAGCATCATTTCAGCCACCCCGCCTCGCGAAAGCTCACAATCCCGCGGCGCGCGACGACGAGATGATCATGCACGACGATGCCGAAACACCGGGCGGCGCTCGCTATCTTCTCCGTAAGATCCCGATCCGACCGCGACGGTGCGGGCGATCCTGACGGATGATTATGCGCGAGAAGGATGGCCGTGGCGTCCAGCTCAAGGCATCGCTTGAGGATTTCACGTGGCCAGACCTGAACACCGGAAACAGACCCGATCCCCATGACCTCGTCGGCGATCAGTTCGTTACCTGCGTTCAAAAACAACACGCGAAAATGCTCGACCCGCTCATAGGCCATGTTGCCGCGCAGATAGTCGTGAAGGGTCTGATCGCTCGACAATATCGGTCGCCGGATCAGGGCGGACCACAGCATCTGCTTCAGCACGCGCTGGAAGCAGCGGAATGTTCGCTCGACATCCATGGCGTGGTCGAGCAACTCGATCCGCTCGGCCGGACACGCCGCCAGCGCGCCACCCAGTGACCCGAACCGGGTGAAGAGGCGATCGGCCAGTTCGCGGGCCCGGTTCGGGCGGGTGAGCTCGATCAGCTCTTCCAGGGCGCGTCGGCACCCCGGCGCTTCAGCCGGTCCTGATGACGCCATGTCGCGGCGATCAGCACGATCTGCGCCAGCCAGCTCCATACCGCTATCGCATGCATGTAAGCGCGCGGCACAACATTCGGCACTGTCTGCAGCATGACATGGAGGATGACCTCGTCCGCCAGCATGGCTGCGACCCACATCGGCCAGAAGCGATTGCTCCGAAGGGATAGCCATAGGAATATTCCCAGGATAGCCAGGTCGGTCAGAAGAATACCTGTCTCGACGTGCTCGAAGCGGTGAATAGCGGGCGATGCAGCCAGAACGCTGAGACCGGCGCCTCCAAGCAGGGTCGCCGCCCCGATCTGCTCGGGACGGCCCCCTTTCACGAACGCATAGCCGCTGCTGACGACCAGCAGAGCGGAGAACAGGATTTGTCTCGTCATGACCCATGGCAACATGATTCGTGAAAGCTCGTCAATCACGAGACGCGGGCGATCAAACCGCCCGCAGGTGCTGGCCGGCGGGCTCCGAGATAGCGCCCCTGACCTTGAGCAGGTCACCATAGCTCACCTCGGTCAGGCCCATGTCGTCGCTGGCCTGCTTGAGATTGGCGTGGGTCGCGACGATCCGTTCGCGCGTTTCGGCCACGAGCACCATGGCCGAGGCGGAACTGGCAAAGGCGTCCTGGCCGATGGCCGCCGAGAGACGGGCGTCCAGGCGAGCCAGGGGAAGGGCCGCATTCAGTTCGGCGATCCGGGCGGCGGCGATATCGAGGGCCGCTTCAGCGGCGAAGAGACGTTCAGCGACGTTTCGGGCGATGGTTTGGCGTTGAGCGCGCATGTTTGCTCCTTCCCATCCTCACGGACAGGTTCAAGAATAGGGGTTTTGGGATAGTTGCTGCCCTACTGGCTCACGAGAGTGTTGAGCGCCGAGAGCAGCGACACTGCGGATCCTATGATGACGAGCAACGCCGCCATCAGGAACACAAAGATGATCAGCGTATATGATCCGGTCAGGTCATTGTCTTGCCTCCCTGCTGTACGGACGGGAGCCAGATCACGCAGGGCGCGTAACGAGCGAGCGCGGTTTCCATTGGCCAACGGCCGTTGTTCCTCCGCGAAGCTGTCGACTGCCTGCGCTACCTCGGTCTGTGTGTCCGTGGGTTCGTCAACACGGACATCAGGGCAGGAATCGCGGTTCTCGCCTAGGGGCAATAAATGAGGGGGCAAAAAATGTTGGAATTCTGATGGGGCATTTTGTGCCTCCCAGGCCACGAACATCTGGGCTGCGACCCTGCGGGAAACCCCGCCCAATATCTGGCGCGCCTCGAATATGAGATTGTTCACGGTGCTGGGCGACAGACCCAGAATCAGGCCGATTTCCTTGGCGGAATAGCTTTTTGCCGCTTCGCGCAGGCAGTCGCCATGCCGCCGGCTGAGAAGCTTCATCTTGTCCGAATGGTCTGTAACCAAGGGCATTTCCCGTCGCCCTCCTCGGGCAATATGAAGTCGCACCTTTCCTGCTGCGCGTCGTATCCGATCTTCCGGCTATGCCTGCCGGTAACGGTGTCGAATTCGATCACATGCCGCTTCAGACTATACCTCTCCGATCCGCCTGGTGACAGGTCAAACAGGCGATTGGTCAAGGGAATCAACGATATGTAGCCTTAAGGCAACGGTAGACGGTTAAAATCTATTAACCCGGTTCGTACGGGCGACGACTCGCTTTTTACGCCGACGTCAATTCGAGTCGGGCGCGAGCGGGATGCGGCGAAAGGGAGGGGGAGGGCGAATGGCGCACGAAACGAGGTATCGTCATGCGAAGCTCCCACTGGATGTCACCCGTTGCCGACATCCGCATATCCCCCGCCCATGCAGGAAGCGAGCATCGTGGCCCCACCACCTGACCTCGAGATCGAGGGTGAACGGCTGTGCCGGCGGCTCGGCGGCAGATGGACCACCGGGCAGGGGCTCTGTCTGTGTCCCGCCCATGACGACCATCATCCAAGCCTGTCCATTCGCGTCGGCCGCCGCGCCCTGCTGTTCAAATGCTTCGCCGGCTGTGACACAATGGCTGTCCTCCAAGCGATCCGTCGGCTGCATCTGCCTCTTCCCCGCCCGGCTCCCGATGTTCCGTTACCGCGCTCGAACCAGACCGCTACGCGACCGGGGCCAGCCTTGCGCCTCTGGGAGGCATCTGTTCCGCCCACCGAGACGGCCGCCGAAGCCTACCTGTCCGGGCGCCTGCTCCGGCCGCCGTGGCATGACCTGCGCTATAATGCGCGCACACCGCTCGGACGCGGTCGCGACGTGGTATTCCGCCCGGCGCTGATCGCTGCGGTGCGCGAAAGGCACCGGATCGTCGCTGTCCATCGGTCCTTCCTCGATCCGGTGTCATTCACTCTCGCGAACGACTTGACCGATCCTCGCATGATGCTGGGACGTCCCGGTCGCGGCGCGGTCCAGCTTGCCCCCGCAAACGATATTCTGGGTCTCGCCGAAGGGATCGAGACCGCGCTTGCTGCCATGCGGCTGCACCGGCTTCCGGTCTGGGCCACGCTGGGCGCCGAGCGCGCCGCGCATATCCTCCTGCCCGACAGTCTCGAACGGCTGGTGCTCCTGTTCGACAGGGATGCGGCCGGGTGGTCCGCGCACCAGCGCGCACTGGAAGCTTATGCTCGGCCCGGCCTGGAGATCCGCAGCGCCTGGCCGCCTGCAGGGCATAATGACTGGGCCGATGTGCTCGCCACTCAGCTGCGCGCGGCCTGATGAGAGGCCAACGAGAGGAGGCTGCCCCGCACCGCGAGACGCGGGGCAGCGAACCCATCAGCCGTTGAGGCGCTCCTTCACCGCCTTGGCCGGAGCGAAGCTCAGCTTCTTCGAGGCCTTGATCGCGATGGTCTCGCCGGTCGCCGGATTGCGGCCCTCGCGCGCCGGGGAATCCTTGACCTTGAACTTGCCGAAGCCGTTCAGCGAAATCTCCTCGCCCTTCGCGGCGGCATCGGTGATCAGATCGAAGACGCTGTCGACGGCCTGGCGCGCATCGGTTTTCGTGAGGCCGAGCGCCGCCGCCAGCGCTTCTGCGAGTTCGGAATTGTTCATGAAGATACTCCTGGAAAACGGCGAAGCCCGTGTCCTTAGCCGCGCAGTAGCCCATGGTCACGACCCAAAAAGGCGCGACCGGAAAGGAGAGGGGGAAAGGGGCAGCGCGCGCGGCCTGATTGTGCGGGCCGCCGCTCCTCCAGGAGTTATCCTATGATCAAACCAGCCCTCCTCATCCCCGCGAGCCATCTCACCAAGTCGCCCATCAACGTGCGCAAGCGGACCGATCCGCGCGCCGATGCCGAGCTGGAAGCCAGCATCGCCGCGCACGGCCTCCTTCAGAACCTCGTCGGCGTGCCGGTGTCCCGAAAGAAGGGACATTACCGTATCACTGCCGGCGGCCGGCGCCTCGACGCGATCCACCGCCTGATCGACAAGGGCCGGCTGCGGCCCGATCATGAAGTGCCTGTGCTGGTCCTTTCCAATACGAAGGACGGTCGCGAGGTCAGCCTGGTTGAGAATTTTGAACGGGCGCCGCTTTCTCCCGCCGAAGATTGCCTCGCTTTCCGCGACCTCATCGAGGTCGAAAAGCTCAGCCCCGCGGACATCGCCCGGCGCTTCGGCATTGAGGAGCGCTTTGTGCTCGGCCGTCTGCGTCTGGCCAATCTCGCCGATCCGATCTTCGCCGCGCTCGAAGGGGACGAGATCACGCTCGACGTCGCCAAGGCCTATGCCACGACCGCGGACACGGGCCGGCAGATGGCGGTGTGGGAATCGCTTCGGACCGGCTATTCGCGCGATAACGTCAACGAGATCCGGCGGGCACTCAAGACCTACAGCTACCGCGCCGATGATCCCAGGGCACTTCTGGTCGGGCGCGACGCCTATATCGCCGCCGGTGGGCGGGTCGAAGACCAGGATCTGTTTTCCACCGCTACCGATGAGCGCTGGATCGATACCCATATCCTCGACGACCTGGCCGCAGAAAAGCTCGCCGCGCAGGCCGAGGCAATCCGTCAGCGTGAAGGGCTGGGCGAAATTCGCGTCGTAGCCGCCGAGCACGTTCCCTACATGGCGACCTTCGCGCTGCAACCGCTCACCGGAACTGCCGAGCCCCTCACCGGGGACCAGGAAGCGCGTAAACAGGAGATCGAAGCGGAAATCGCCGGGATCGACCTTCGCGCGGGAGATGAAACCTATGAGCCGGAAGGCGATGAGGCGCAGCGCTACGCCGACCTCCATGCTGAGCTGGATGCGATCACCGAACGTGAACCCGTGATCGATGCCGAGCAGAAAGCCTCCGCGCTCGGCTATGTGGTGTTGAAACCCGATGGAACCCCGCAGATCCATCATCAGCTCTACGTCGCACCCGCTGCCGACACGGATCCTGAAGAGAGCGATGGCGAAGACGTCGAACCTGCCGACGGGCTCAGTGGGTCCGTCGCGGCGATCGATACCGCGCCCGCCATGAGCCAGCGCCTGCGGGAGATGCTGGCGATGATGAAGACCGAGCTCCTGGCCGTCCATGTCTCCAACGACCCGGCATTCGCGCTCGATCTCGGCACCTTCCTTATGATCGAGCGGGAGTGCCGGCATATGCCCTGCATCGTGCCGAGCGATCTATCTGCCACGGCGCCCCAACCGCTGCTTGCCGATTTCAAGCCCGAGACCGCGGCCGCGGCAGAATGGCGCAGGTTCGAAGACGCGCTCGATCGTAGCTGGAGCGGCTACTCAGGGCTTGAAGAGCGTTACGATGCCTTCTGCGCGCTTGGCGATGAGGCGCGGGCGGCCTGGCTCGGATGGGCGATCGCGCGCACACTCCATGCGGTTCCCGATGGCCGCGAGGGCACCGACTTCCTCAACCATCTCGGTCGCAAGCTCGGCATCGATGTCGCGGCCTGGTGGCGCCCCACCGCCCTGACCTTCTTCGACAAGCTGACCAGGCCCGGCATCCTGGCTCTCTTCGAGGAGATCGGCGGCGAGGAATTGCGCGTGCGCTATGCGGGTTCGAAGAAGCACGACCTTGCCGCATCGGCCGAGCGGCTGTTTGGCGGCGACGTGATCATCGAGCCCGAGATCCAGGAACGGGCACTCGCCTGGCTGCCCGACCAGATGCGATTTGGCCCTGCCAAAGGGGAAGCCGAAGCCGATGCCGATGCCGATGATAAAGTGGCGAATGCCGATGCGGACATGCCCGTCCGGTCGATCGACGCATCCGATAACACAACAGGCGAAACTCTGACGCGCGCCGCGTGAAGATCGCAGGGACCGGGCCTGTCCCGGTCCCGGCTTGTCCCCTCAGTTCAGGCCACAGCATTTTTTGTACTTGCGCCCCGACCCACAGGGGCAGGGGTCGTTTCGGCCAATCTTCTGGCGTTTGATGCTGGACGGCCGGTGCGGATCATTCTCCAGCCGCCATTGATGGAGCATCTCCACCCAGATCGGGATCAGGTCGGGCGCCTCGGTATCCCAGCGATCCTCCTCGGCGCGCGTGAGCTTCTGCGTCCCGTCGGCAAAGGCGCGCAATGTCCGGATGCCCTCGATCGCCACCCGGCATCCGGCGTCATCGTCGGCTAGAACCCGTAGCCATCCGGCAGGCGCAAGATCCATCGCCTGCCCGAACCCCTCGATCCACATCTCCCAGAGCGTCTCGTCGGTCCGGGTATCGATTTCCAGCACCGGCTCGAACGTGCCGGGTCGTGCGAGCGATGCGAGGATCTCATGATAGCGATGCATCACCAGATCGATGAAATGCTGCATGCCGCCGGCATCGGCGAACGTGGGGATGCCCCCGCCGTCGTCTCCTGCCCAGATCGTCTTCAGCCATTGGCTGGGCACGATCAGGTCCGGGCTAACGATGACGCCGGTGAGGAAGCCGTCGAGCTGGGTGAGCAGCATGCAGTCGTCGCCCTGCGCGAGCAGCAGCTGATCGAGCTCATCGAGATAGTCGAACGAGAAAGCCATTTCCCTTCCTAGCGCGCCTTCGCCCGCTCGTCATCGCCGAGGAGGTCCCCGCAATTCCTCGCATCCGCACCGGGACCAGCGCCCGAGGAGCGAAGGGAGGGGGGAAGGGAGCGATGAATGATCCCGTAGCCTGCCGGAGGTTTCCCTGAATATGTCCCAGCTCGCTTTCTCGACGATGGATGCCCGAGCATCCCTGCATTGCATCGCCATCTCGATCGCCCAGCACATGCGCCGCGGCGCGCAGATTACACGACAGGCTCTCAAGCGCTTCATGCTGGAGGCATTCGCGGCCGACGACGCCGATGGCGCCTGGACCATGCGCGATGCCTACGATGCACTCGAAGCCGCGCAGGTGATGCTGCTGCAGGACGCCGACTGCCCGCTCTTGCAGGGAGAGCCTCACAAGATATTCGCGGCACTGCGGGGATTCGAACATGCGCTCCCGACCCAGACCTATCGTTCGGAGCGGCAGATTGAATTTCAGCAGTTCAGCACGCCGCTGAGCCTCGCCTGGCTCGCAGGCCTTGCCGGGCAGATCCGGCAGGATGACCTCGTGCTCGAGCCGTCGGCGGGCACGGGGATGCTCGCGGTCCATGCATGGCGAGCGGGTGCGTGCCTGCAACTCAATGAATTAGATCCGAAACGGGCCGATCTGCTTGCTCGGACTTTCGATCGCACCGTCACCCGCCATGACGGTGAACATATCGGCGATCTGCTCGCGGGCGCTCCGAGGCCGACGCTGGTGTTGGTCAATCCACCCTTCAGCCGCAGTGCCGGGCGCGGTGTCGATCGCCACGCCGGCGCCCGCCATCTGCGCGCCGCGCTGACCCGCCTCGCTCCTGGCGGCCGCTGCGTGGCGATCATGCCGCCGAACTTCGCGGCGGATGGCACGGCCTCGCTCGGCTACACTGCCGTTGCCGAGATGGCGCCGCCGCGCGCCGAGATCACCATCCGCGGTAACCCCTATGCCAAGCATGGCACCGGTATCGATGTCCGCCTCCTCGTTTACGACAAGGGATGGACGGGAGAAGCCCAGCGTCATGTCGCGGACACGATTGAGGCAACTCTCGATATCGTGCTTGCTCTTCCCTCCCGGCTCGATCCCTTCGATCCGCCCCCGGCGCCCGCACCGATGGCCAGGCCCTGTCCCGCCCCGGAACCCAAACTACCCCTGACCGCTGCGCTGATAGCGCGACCTTCACGGAAAGTAGCGCCGCCAGTCCGCATTCCCGCGAGCGAACCGCCCGAACTGGTATCGTATAACGTACGCAATACACCGCTCGCACCGGGACAGGCGATCGGCATCTATTCCCGGTGGCAACCTGCTCGGCTTGTGATCGACGACGCCTGCGCGCATCCGGACGAACTTGTCGAATCCATAGCGATGGCATCCGTCTCGCTTCCGGCGCCTCGCTACCACCCCCGTCTCCAGAAGCGTGCCTTCAAGGCGCTCTCCGACGCGCAGCTTGAGACCATCATCCATGCAGGCGAAGCGCACGAACGCGATCTTCCCGGGCGCTTCTCGGCCAATCTGGCTGGGGATCGCCTGCTCGAGGACGAGGAGGGCTGCACCTACCGGACCGGCTTCTTCGTTGCCGATGGAACCGGCGTCGGGAAAGGGCGCGAGGCCGCAGGCATCATTCTCGATCAGTGGAACCGCGGCAATCGCCGCACGATCTGGATTTCGCTGGCCGATCTCATTGAGGACGCGCGCCGCGACTGGACAGCGCTTGGCGGGCTGGCCATCGATATTCAGCCGATCGCGAACTTTGCGCTGGGCACGCCGATCACGATGGAAAGTGGCATCGTCTTCCTGACCTACGCTGCGCTGCGCTCGAGCCGCCATGATACGGCATCGCGCCTGCAGCAGCTGCTGGACTGGGCCGGCGAGGATTTCTCCGGCGTGATCGTTTTCGACGAATCTCATGCCATGGCCCATGCCGCCGGGACCGAGACGGATTTCGGGAAGGCGCACGGCTCGGAACAGGGTCTCGCCGGCGTCCGCCTGCAAAATGCGCTCCCACGCGCCCGCATCCTCTACATGTCGGCGACCGGCGCCGCGCGGCCCGAAAACCTCGCCTATGCCGTTCGACTCGGGCTATGGGGAGCGGGTCCGGCCTTCGCCACGCGCGATATGTTCATGAAGGCCATGGAAGAAGGCGGCATCGCGGCGCTCGAAGTCGTGTGCCGCGATCTCAAGGCGATGGGGCTCTACACGGCCCGCGCCTTGAGCTTCGCCGGCGTTGAATATGAACCGCTGGAACATGCGCTCACGCCGGACCAGATCTCGGTATACGATGCCTACGCGGACAGTTGGGGGATCATCCATCGAGGCCTGCGAGACGTGCTCGCCGAGATCGGCGTGGTCGATCGGATTTCCGGCAAGACCCAGAACGGCCAGGCGCGCGGGTCAGCGCTCAGTTCCTTCGAGGGGGCCAAGTTGCGCTTCTTCTCCAGCCTGCTCGTGGGCCTGAAGATCCCAACGCTCGTCGCGGCCATCGAGCAGGAACTGGCGGCCGGCAATGCCGTGCTGGTACAGCTGGCGAGCACGGGCGAAGCCATCATGGACCGGCGATTGTCCGAACTCTCGCCGGAGGAACGCGCTACGATGGATGTCCAGGTCTCTCCCAAGGAGACCCTCGTCGATTATTTGAAAAATGCCTTCCCGGTGCGCCAGATGCGGGTGTTTCGCGCCGATGACGGCACGGTTCGTTCGGAACCGATGAGTGACGCCCAAGGTAATCCCGTACTTTGCAGGCAGGCGATCGCCGCTCGCGACGAACTGATCGAGGATCTGTGCGCCCTGCCGGCCATTCCGACCGCGCTTGACGCGCTGATCGCACATTTTGGTACAGAGCGGGTCGCCGAGATCACCGGCCGTTCCCTGCGCATCGTCACCGACAGTACGGGCCGACAGAAAATCGAGAGGCGCGGGGCCCGCGCCAATGTCCTCGAGGTCCAGGCGTTTCAGAATGGCAGCAAGCAGATCGCTGCCTTTTCTCTCGCGGGCAGCACCGGCCGGTCCATGCATGCGGACCGAAACAGTCCGACCGCCCATTGCCGCCGGACGCATTTTCTCCTCGAACTGGGATTCCGCATCCTTTCGGCGGTACAGGGCTTCGGTCGCAGCCATCGCACCAACCAGGCGACGCCGCCGGTCTATCGCCCGCTGACGACGGACTGTCGCGGCGAGCGCCGGTTCCTCAGCACGATTATCCGGGGCCTCGAAGCGCTTGGCGCGCTGACCCGCGGCCAACGTCAGGCCGGATCGCAGAATCTCTTCGATCCATCCGACAGTCTGGAATCCGAGTTCGCGCGCGAGGCGCTCGTCCAGTGGTTTCATCTTCTTTATGAGGGCAAGCTGCGCAGCGTGACGCTCGCCGATTTCCAGGAGATCACGGGCCTGGAACTGTGCGACGAGGGCGGGGAACTGAAGGAGCGCCTGCCGCCGATCCACCGCTGGCTCAATCGCATCCTCGCCCTGCGCATTGCCACGCAGAACCGCATCTTCGAAGAATTCCTGGGACTGGTCGAGGATCGCGTCGAGGCGGCGCGTGCCGCTGGAACGCTTGATCTGGGAATCGAGACGATCCGCGCCGAACGCGTGCATGTGCTGTCCGACCAGCTCCTGCGCGCCGACCCAGTGACGGGCGCCGAAACGAGGCTGTTACGGCTCGAACTTCATCGAAGACCGCCGGTCACCAGTTGGGCCGCGTTGCAGTACGAGTTGCGCTGTTCGGGCGAGGTGCGGTGGCTGCACAATACGCGCTCGGGTCGGGTGGCCCTCTATGTGCCGACATGGCCGGGGCAGGACGAGGACGGCCAATGGATCGAACGCTGTTATCTCATACGCCCTGGTGGCCGGGCGCGAATGGACGTCGCGGCGCTTCCCGGCAGTCACTGGGAGGAGATCGAGCGCGACAGCTTCCAGGCGCTCTGGGACGCGGAGGCCCGCGAAGCCGGAGAAAAGCTTGTGGTCGAAACGATCACGCTGGCGACGGGCCTGCTCCTGCCCGTGTGGAACAGGCTTCCCGCCGATGACGTGCGCGTATGGCGGATCGACGACGGCACCGGCATATCCATCCTCGGGCGTATCATCCATCCTGGCGCGATCGAACGGCTCGAACAGGCATTCGGGCTTGCCGGCGGCGTAATTCTCGGGCCTGACGAGATCATGGCCGGCGCGCGCATGGCCGGCGGCGTAGCGATCCCGGGCCTGGGCCCAGCCAGGCTGGTTCGGGTCCAGGTCAACGATAGTCCTCGCATCGAAATTCGCGATTACCGGCCGGAGGATCGCACCTGGCTCAAGTCCTGCGGGGCATTCTCGGAGGTCTTGAGCTTCAGGACCAGGCTGTTTCTGCCACCCGATCGCGCATGCGACATATTGACGAGGATCATCGAAGATCGGAGTTGATCACCGCAAGTGCTCCGACTGCAGAAGGAAGAGTTTGAAGCGCGACGGCATCGCACTTCACCCTCTTCTAATCATTCCGGGGATGCCGGTGTATCAACCTTCGCTGCATCTTTCTTAACGGCATTCGTACGCTTGCTGGGAGTCTTGGTTTTCGGCGATGCGGCGGACTTAGCGCCAGTGACGATCCCGAGCTTCTTCTTCTTGGGGACAGGCGCGGACGATTCCGTTTTCGCCGCTTCAGGAGTCAGGGTTTCCGGAGTGGTCGACGGGGCGGCAGCTTCCTTGGCAGCGGCGGGCTTCTTCGCACCGCTGGACGTTTTCGGGGATGCCTTCTTCGCCGCCGGTTTCTTTGCGACAGACTTTGTGGCTGCACCCTTCGCCTTTCTGGGCGCGGGTGCTGGCACAGGCGCTGACGCGGCCGCATCCGAGACGGTCGGTGTGGCCGATGCCATGGGTGCGGCTTCCGGCGTCTCGACGGCGATCACGGGAGCCTCGCTGGCCGACTTGGTGTTAGCCCCCTTTGCGCGCGAGCGCTTGGGCTTTTCCGGCGCCGCTGCAGGCGCTGCTTCCGGCGTTTGCCCGGATGTAACACCAAGGGCCTCGTCACCCTGCTTTACCGCACTGGCCTTGCCGGGCGTGCGCTTCGGCTTCTCTTCCTTCACCGGGGCGGGCGTCGGAGCGGCTTCCTGTACGGCCTGTTCGGCGACGGGCGCCTCCTTCTGTGCCGTTTCGCTCGCCTTTCTTCCAAGGCCCAGCTTTGCAGCGACGGCACGGCGGTGCTCGGAATAGGCGGGCGCCACCATCGGATAGTCCCGCGGGAGCTTATAGCGCTCGCGATACTCGGCCGGGGTCAGCCCGTTGGTCGCCAGATGCCGCTTGAGCGTCTTGTACGGCTTTCCGTCGAGCATGCTAATGATGTGCTCGCGAGAACCCAGGCTCTTGCGCACCGATACGGCAGGAACATGCTCGACTGGCGCGGGAGTTTCGGCTTCGCCCTTTCCTTCAAGCGCGCCGCGTGTCGCTTCGATGATCCCGGCGATGTCGCCGGCCGGCACCTGGTTGTTTGAGAAATAGGCGCTCAGTAACTGCACGGTCATTGCAGTGAGATCGGGCTGCTCGGTATCGGCCACGCAAAAACTCCAGGCTAAGGGAAGGCAATAGGGAAGTTGGCTCTTGCCGAAAAAGAATTGCCGAAGAGCTAAGCCTGTTCCCGCGTCTCATGCAAGTCGTCAGTGAAACAAGCCCGTCAGTCCGCGGAAAGGGGAGGGGGAGGAGTAGAGCAGAAGGCCAGTTGGAGGTCTCGCTATTCCATGAGGAGCAACATGGCGAACTGCGTATCCGCGGACATCCCGATCGGCGGCAGACTTGCCCGATCCTGCTATTCCGAACTGATCGAGGCGATCAGAAATGACGATCCGGCTGTCGATTGGGACGGCACGCCGTTCGATCCCGGCGATATCCCGGTCGGTAAACCGCTCGCGCTGATGGATCATGATGTCGCCAATGGCTGTTTTGAAGAGATCGAGGAAATTTGTCGCCGGCACGGTCTCCACTATGTTCGCTGGTCTGGCGCTTCTCCCGGAAGCTTCCCGTCGGTTCGCATCGTTTACACGGGTAACGGCGAACCACAGCAATTTCTGACGACCGAGGAAGACGAGCAGGTCTTCTCCATCGAACGCATCCGGGAACTGGGAAGCATCGAAACAATCGAAGCGGACTATCAGCGCGCGCGCAGGAATCCGCCTCCTCTGGTGATCGTGGACGACGAGCCCATCGATGTCGTCATCTCGGAGATCACCGATGGCTGATCACTATGTTCAGGGCTCGGTCGTATTCACCTGTACAGCGCGGGAAGCCGCACTGGTCGAAGAGGCGTGGCAGCATGCCGCTGACCTCGACAACGAGCTGGCGCCAGGCGACCCGAGCGCAGAATTCCTCGCGGCTTTCCCGCCGGTCGAACTGGGCAACCCTTTCAATGGCCTGCTGGCGATCTTCGATGATCCGCGGTTTCCTCAGTTCGGCGCCGAGCTCCGGGTCACCGGAGCCGATCCGAGCAGGGTGTCGATCTATGGTGACAGCGATTTTCAACCGGACGCCATCGCCGCGCTGATCCAGCGCTGCTGCCGGCAGACGCTGGGTGAAGCGCCGATCCGCTTTACGTGGAGCTATGGCTCCTCGCGTCCCCGGCCCGAGGATACGGGCGGCGGATGGTGTGCCATCTTCGCCGACCGGATCGAATTCGGCGACGCTGCCGAGGGACTGTCGAAAGCGCTGCAGCCCGCTGCCGATCCCTGGACCGATCACCCGCTCCATCCCGTGTCCGACTGGAAAACCGAAGTCGCCAATGACGAGACCCGCCTCGGCTATCTCGACTGGATCGCCGCACGGCAAAGCTCGGCCGGTGCGGCACCTTAAACCCGATCGCCTCGTCATCCGCATGACGTGAAGCGACCGGCAGCGAGGACGCCGCCGCGTCCCGTCGCGCCATTCTTCCGCAAAACAAGGACAGACCCATGACCGACGTCACCGCGCCGGGTGCATCCGTGCGCCTCTATAGCCAGACCGATTACGACGAACGCGGCAATTTCCAGTACCAAGGCGATCTGTACCGCTCGCGCGAGGATTTGCCTTCTCTTGCGTCACGGATAGGCCGGCATCTCGCCGACCATTTCATCCTCACGCGCTTCGCGATCAGCACGAGTAAATTTGCGGGCGGCCGCAAGGTTACCGCCGAAATCCTCGATACGCCTGCCGACCTTACCGACCGCGATAGGCCTAACGCGTTCATCGTCGAAGTGCGCGACCAGATGGAGCGGTTCGGTTTCACGTGCGCCAATGCGCTCCAGGGATTTCACAGTTGCTCCTTCTTCTGCGAAGCGCGGATCGGGCGGGCCTACTGGGCGGCGCTCGCGAAGAGGCGCGGTCCCAGAAATCCGGTCGAAGCGCTGGTGTCGCTTGCCGCGTTCAAGTAGCGGGTGAAGCCGGGCGACAGCCTGAAACTCATCGATGCGCCGGCGGGCCACCGATCACTGGGAACGACCCGCACGATCACGAAGGTACGATCGGGCGATCTCATCCTCGAAGGCAGGAGCCATCTCGATTTCCCACGCGCCACTGCCTTCGCCTGCGACGGCAAGCTGGTGCGCATTTCCATCGGCTCGGATCACGACCCGGATGCCCATCTGCTGTATGAATGGCGAGCAGCGGCCTGAGCGATGGCCGCCCCACCCCTCGCTGCGGACGAGTCCGCAGCCCATGCCCCGCATCTCAAGGCCATGCGGAAGCTCCTCGAGCGCTGCCAGCCGCGCCACGATATCTACACGGTGTTCGGGCACTGCATGGAGGCGATAGCGATCGCGATCGCCAACAGCGTCGACCTGCGCGCGCGTGCGCGCCGCGAAGCACGTTACCTCGACATCGTCGGGCGCTACGGCACCGACGTCGTCGAAAGCTTCCCACGGGTCATGGCCGAACTCGCCCGGGCGCTGGAAGCGGGGATGGGCGATGTGCTCGGCGCGCTGTTCCATGATCTCGAACTGCACAGCAAGGCGAAGGGCCAGTTCTTCACGCCCTATTCGCTCAGCAGGGCGATGGCGGACATGCTGATCGGCGATACTGCTACCGTTCGGGAAACCATAGAAAGTCGAGGGCATCTTACCGCCATGGAGCCGGCATGCGGTTCCGGCAGCATGGTCATCGCGCTTGCCGACGCCCTGCGGTCCCAGGGCATCAATTATCAGCGCCACCTCCATGTGACCGCGATCGACATCGATCCCCGCGCAGTCCACATGGCCTATGCGCAATTGTCGCTGCTGCATATTCCCGCGCGCCTGATCGTCGGCAATGCCCTTTCCGGTGAAATCCGCGAACAGTGGTTCACACCGGCCCATATCCTTGGCGGTTGGACGGCCCGGCTTGCGTCAGCGCCGCAGGACAAGACTGCGATCGAAACGATCCCTCCTGTTGTGGCTGCCAAATCGGCCTGCTCGTACAAGGAGACCAACACGGCCTCCGACTACAACAGGCCTCCGACGCTACCGCGTCAGCTCAGCCTCTTCTGATCCGCCTGTTGATCATCGGAGCATATTGCCGAGCGTTCATCCCACCACAATTTCCGGTACGTTCGGTGACAATCCATAAGCTCCGGATGCGTGCCGCAGCCTGCCAGGCGTCCGCCCTCCATGAACAGGACCTGGTCTGCGGCCTGCGCCGTCGCCAATCGATGCGTGATCATGATGAGCGTGGTTGCCCCGCCGGCTCTGCTCCGCAATTTCGTGATCGCGTTCGCCTCGCTACGCGTATCGAGCGCGGAGGTGCTTTCATCGAGGATGAGAACCGGCACATCCACGCCTGCCAGCCGCGCGAGCTCCAGCTTCTGGACCTGGCCTCCCGAAAGACGCTCGCCCTGTTCTCCCAGTTCCATCTCGAAGTCGATCGGCCTGCCTGGTTCATGAAACCGCCAAAGGTGCAGCAATTCCTCGACATCGCCGATCGCCTGGTTCGCCGGGGGATAAAGGATGTTCTCGCGCAGCGACCGGTTGAACAGACCGATGAACTGCGGCGCATAGAGGATGTAACGATGCCGCTCGGCCCAGGGGATCGTCGCGATATCTGTCCCACCCACCGCGATCCTGCCGGAAGAGTGTTCAAGTACGCCTGCGAGAAGCTGGGCGAGCGTGGATTTGCCCGAACCGTTGGGACCAACGATCGCGACGAAAGAACCAGCCGGCACATGCACAGATATCCCGGCCACGCCGGGCATGCCCTCGCCGTAGCGGAAGCTGACGTTCTCAACTGAGAGATCGGCCCGATCTGTGGGATGGGGCTTTGAGGCGGTCTCCATTGCATCGACTGTCGAAAACGTCAGGACATCGCGAATATTGGCGATCGCCACCCCCGCCTGCGCGAGGATATACCCGAGCGAACTGAGCGGCACGGTCAGCCGGAAGGCGTACGTCTGGAGCAGGACGAAATCGCCCGCACTCATGCGACCCTGGCCGACATCGAGACCGGCGAGTAACAGTAGCGCCACGAGACCAAGCCCGACCACACAGAACTGCAGCGCGGCCATGATCGTGAGCGAACGGTACATGCCGGCCGCCGCGTGCCGTTTCGAACCGAGGGCAGCGCCGGTATGCCGCAGTTCACGGTCGAGCGCGCCATTCAGCACCACGCGGCGGGCATTGCGCACGATATCGCCAATCGTGCGCGAGACATGCGATGCCGCCGCATTCGTCGCCTCGGCGTGAACGCGGTGACGCCTGGCTCCGAACCAGGTCGCGGCGAGAAATCCCACCAGCGTCAGCGCCAGGATCAGGACATAACGCGGCCGGATCAGGCCGGCGATCACCACGAGACTGGCCAGGGCCTGGAGGATCACCGGCCCGAGCCGCCAGATCAGACCCTCGACGACCAGCGTCAGGCTATAAGGCAGGCGCTCCAGCATGCCGGGAACGCGGCCGCTGCGGCTATCGCGCGACGCGGTGATCTCGGGCAGGGCCGCGGCGAGCGCGCGGATGGTGTAATGCCGCGCCAGCGCATCGACCATTTTCGCGGTGCACGACAACCTCGCGGTCTCGAGGATCGATGCGCCCGCCCAGCATCCCACGAACAGCATCACCATGACGAAGAGATACAGGAGTGATTCCGAGGGACCTGCCAGCATGTCGATCAGGAGTTTGAGGGCGTAGGGTCCGGTAACGCCCATCGCGATCACCAGTATTTCGAGGGCGAGGGCCTCGACCAGGCTTCGCCTTGCGCCGAGGCGCACCGACAGCATCAGCTGCGTCAGCCGCGCCAATATACCAAATGTCGTCACTGCACAGACCTCCTGGCGATCGATGAGCCAGAAGGAGGATTTGGAACGCGGCCGCTATCCTAGCGCCAATTCAGCCGCTTTGGAATGCGCGCTCCCATGACCCGGAAAGGGGGGAAGGGGGTGCGGGAAGGTGACGGGAGACGTGGATCGTCCCGTTACCCTCAAGCTCAAGGAGAAGGTTCCCATGGCGAGCATGGCCCGCATGACCGACACGCCCCCCGTGTCCGCTCCCTATCGCATCGACGTCTCGCGCGGCGGCCGCAGTGGCCGCGTATCCTCGGAATGGTTCTCCAGGCCCGACGACGAGAAATTCCTCTCGCTCTCCAGTCTCTACGACAGCGTGCGAGCCCGGGCCGATCGCTCGACCACCCGGACCGTCGAAAGCCGCGCGATCCGCGTCGAGGCGAGAAGTGATGATCCCGAACGGCTCACGCTGATCGCACCGGGCGACGAGCGTCCACTCACACCCACCAACTGGTCCTTCGGCCAGGTCGCGAGCCTCGTCGGCGCCCCCGCCTCCTATCTGCGCCAGCTGCCCGCGGCGCTCGCCGGTATCAATCTCCAGCACGGACTTGTCACCCACAGAGGCGAACAGGTCAAAATATTGCAGACCGACGATGGCCGAACAGAACTGCGTGCCGCGACCGGAAGTCAGTATGGCAGGGTGTACGACTGGGAATTGATACAGGCCATCATGGCATTCGCCGGGGATGGCGTCGGCGATACACGATGGAAAGTCCCAGGAACGATCGATTGGGGAAGCATGCGCTATAACCCCTATGTCGATATAACGAAGGAGACGACCACGCTCTACGCTTCGGACAGGGATGTCTTCGTATTTCTGGTCGACGACACCCATCCGATCGAGGCCGGTAAACTGCCGAACGGCGATCCCGACCTCTATTTTCGCGGATTTTATGCCTGGAATTCCGAGGTCGGCTCCAAAACCCTTGGCATCGCGACATTCTATCTGCGCGGGGTGTGCGCGAACCGGTGCCTGTGGGGCGTCGAAAATTTCGAGGAAGTGAACATCCGCCACTCGAAGTTCGCCGGCGCCCGCTTCGCGCACCAGGCCGCCCCGGCGCTCGAGCATTTCGCGAACTCCTCCCCGCAGCACTTCATCACCGGCATCAACGCCGCGCGCGAACGTATCGTCGCGCGCAAGGACGAGGATCGCGACGCCTTCCTGCGGCGGCGCGGCTTCTCGAAAACCGAGACGACGAAGATCATCCAGACGGTCCTCGCCGAGGAAGGGCACCCGCCCACGAGCGTCTATGATTTCGTGCAGGGCATCACCGCGGTGGCCCGCACGAGGCCGCATCAGGACAGCCGCCTCGAACTCGAGGGCAAGGCCCGAAAGCTGCTCGAACAGGCGCTCTGAGGCGCACTTCCCGATCCGAATTTTCCCGCCATCACCCGCTCCGGTTTTCGACCGGGGCGGCTATGCTCATGAAAGGATAAGGCCATGCGTGCCCAGTCCGATGTTTCCCTTTCCGATTTCACCGTGGACGTCGCCTTCTTCAGCGACGGCGAGCACTATGCCACCCAGAGCTATACAGTTACCGCCTCGACCTGGTTCAGCGCCCGCCAGCAGGCGCTGCAGATGTCGGTGAACAGCGCCTATGACGACCCGCGCATTCCCGGGCTCACCCGCACCGCCACCCTGCGGTCCGGCTCGTGACCCGCGCTCGTACCCGCCGCCTCGGCACCGGGATCTCCGCGCTGATCGCCGCATCGCCCCCGCCCGCCACCACGCTGCCGCTCGCCAGCATCAGCGCCGGATATAATCCGCGCCGCTATTTCGACAGCCGAAAGCATGACGAACTCGTGGCATCGCTGCGGCTGCGCGGAATGCTCCAGCCGATACTGGTTCGTCCCGTCAGGGAGACGGGTGAGGGCTATCTCATTGTCGCCGGGGGACGTCGCTACCGCGCGGCGCTCGAAGCCTTCGGGCCCGAGGGCGAAGTCCCCGTCATCATCCGCGAGATGACCGACCAGGAGGCCCTCGAGGCGGCAATCGACGAGAACGACGTGCGCGACGACGCTTCGGAAACCGAGCAGGCCGATGCGGCGGTCCGCGTTCTTGCCGCCTGCCAGGACGATCGCGGCGAAGCCGCTCGCCGGCTCGGGTGGTCGAAAACCAAGCTCGATCGCCGCCTTGCGCTCGCGGGTCTCTGCGAGCCGGTCAAGCACGCGCTCGACGAGCGCCGGATCAAGCTGGGTCATGCCGAACTGCTCGCCGCCGTTCCCGCCGACAAGCAGGAGAAGGCGCTCGAGACGATCCTCGCCTCCGGTCTTGACGTCGGGAAGACCCGCGACCTGCTGATGCGGGTCACCCAGGATCTCGCCCATGCCTGCTTCGATAAGAGCGAGTGCCTGGCCTGCCCGTTCAACTCCGCGGCGCAGCGCGCCTTGTTCGAGACGCATATCGAGGACGGACATTGCACCAATGCCGGGTGTTTCGAGCTCAAGACCCAGACCGCCGAAATGATCCGCTTCGAACAGGAGGAATGCGCTGAAAAGGCTGCGCGGACTGCGAAGGCTTCCGTTGACGACGATACCAGTGGTGATCAGGCCGAGGCCGAGATCGACGCTATCGACGATTCGAATATCGATGTCGATGCTGCTGACGCTGCCGATGGTGGCGAAGACGGTGTCGTGGATGACGACAGCTGGGACAGTGGCGGGAATTCGCTCGATCTCCGGGATGAGCAGGCCGCGTATTCTGCGAATGATGCCGCGAAACCGACAGCGCCGACCGCCGCGAGCGATACTGGCGCCAGGAAGCCGGACACGCCGAAGTCCCCCGTCACCGCCCGGTCGATCGCGATCCGGACCAGGGAACTGCGCGAGGCGACCTGGCGCACCGCGCTCGCCCGCGCGCTCGCCGCTAATCCGGCCCATGCCGAGGCCACGATCCTGGTCGCCGCGATGTCCGGTACGCTTCCGGAGATCAAGGCGGAGACATTGCGCGGGCGTGCCGGGCTACTGGTCGGGGCGTCCTTCCCCGATCTCGATTTCAGCGAGAAGATCGCGGAGGTCCAGGCGCTACCGGAACCACAGGCCGCGACAGTGCTGTCCGCCATCGGCGCGGCCTATGCGAAGGATGTCACCAGTTTCGATCATGTCGCAGACCTGGCGCGGGTCTTCGCCGTCGACCTGCGCGACGCCTGGCAGGTCGATAAGACTTTCCTCGAACGCTATTCGAAGGAGGAACTCAGGTTCATTGCCCGCGAATGCGGGCTGATCGCGCACATCGGCGAGAAGGCGTTCGCGAAACTGCTCGGCCAGAAGAAGACCGATCTCATCGCCGGCATGCTCCACGCACTCGGCTTCGAGTGGGCAGGGCGTCTGCCAAGCGCCATGACCCTCGACGGCGCATATGGGCCACCGCCTGCGAGCCCAGTTGCACGCGCTAGCGAGGTTCCGATCACGGACCTTGCCGCCTGAACGCTCCCTCGCTCTTCCAGAAGGATGTCTCCCCATGCTGATCACCAGCCTGCTCCCACTGCTCGCCCGCTATTCGCTCGGCTGCGATCTTGTCGCCGGGCCCGAGGGCATGGTCACGCTCACCATCATCCCGCGCATGATCCAAGGCGGCGGCCGCAAGCCCGACGCCGGCGAACTCCGGCCGATCTCGCTCACCGCGAGCGCCGCCGAGATCGACGCCGAACTTGCGCGGGGCGAGGACGGCGCGCTCGGCCAGCTCATCGCCGGTCGCAAGGCGCTCGCCGACCAACTGGAAGAGCAGCGGCAGGCTACCGAAGCCGCTCGCGCTGCCGCGGCCGCGAAGGCCAAGGCTGCGACACCGACACCGACACCAAAACCGGCGAGCGCGCAGGCTTCCGGCAGTCCGCCGGCCGACGCCAAGCCCGAAGAGCCCGCCAGCCTCTGGTGACGCACGGCGCGAAGCACTCGCTCCATCTCTCCCGTCCATCCTCTGGAGACAATCATGCAGATCGATCATCTCACCCGAACCTATCGCTATGACGGCATCGACCTGCCCGTCCCGCCGCATCTCGCGCAGGACCCGGCCGCGCTGCGCGCCTATCATGCGACACTCTACCCGGCGATCCTCAACGCCGAGATGGTCGACGCCGGGGTCATGGGCGGCGCGCATGTCACCGAATATCGCCGCGCCGTCGGCACCAAGGGCTGATCCCGGTGCCGATGGCGCCGCGACGCCGCGGCGCGACCATCCCGCCGGTGCTGCGCAAAACCCTCCTGGACTGGATCGAGACGGACGATGGCGACACTGCCGGCTTCACTCCGCCCGCCTGCAGCTCCCGGGCCCGAGCCCTCCATGCGCGGATCGTCGTCGACCCGCAGGGCGGCGCGGGCGAGTCCCGCGAACCGCTGCAGCCGCCGGCCGGACTTCGCCTCCCGCCGCTTGGCTGATCTTGCCAGTGATCTTGCGGACGATCTTGCGGGCAGGGCCGTCGCGCTATCGCCCGATGTCCCGGCGATCTTCGACGCGCCGCTCGCGCCCCATCACCGGGTGATCGGGCGCTGGGCCGCGTCCCGGGCACAGGATGCGAGAGCCTGTACGCGGCTCGAAGCCCGTCGCCACATCGAGGCGGTGTTCGATCCCGCTGTGCGTGAAATCCTCGACCCGATCGATATCGTCGATCTGCGCATCGCTGTCCTGGGCAGCGAGGCGGATGGGCCGCCCGCGATCGCCATCATCTGCGACAGCATGGGACAGATGGACCTCGGATGGATCGAAACTGGCGATGCGCCCACCGCCTGGCGCGCCGCCGCCTACCGGGCGCTCGAGCAGACGCTCGGGCGGGTGCTGCCGGTCTTCAGCTACCAGGATCTCTTCGACGAGATGTCCATGTACTACTGGGAGGGGGAAATCGATGACGAAGCGGCCCGCCGCAGCCTGATCGCATGTCACGGCGCGGACGCCGAGGATCTCGACGGTCATATGCTCCCTTCGCAGATGAACGAGCGCCGCCCGGGCTGGATGATCGCAGCGAACGCGGCGCCGCCGAGCCGGCTTCCTGCTGCCTTGCGTCGCAAGCTGGCGGAATTGCATGCTGCGCAGGAGGTGCTCGGTAAATTCGCGCGGGAAGCCGGGGCCTGGTACTTCGATTTCGAGGTCGCGAGCGCATATCTCCCCGGTATCGAGGGATGCGCCTCGTTGCCGCCGCTGACCTTGGTTCCGTTCGTGCCGTTCGCCCGCGAACTCGACGATGTCATGCGCAGCGGCATGGAAATGGGGTTCACGGATATCGCCGGTATCTGCCCGCTGCCGGATGTGGCCTGCATCGACGACTGGTTCGCCTCACTGCGGCTCGGCGCACAGTTCCTCCTCGCGGTCCAGAACCTTATCCGCTTCGATCCCCCCAAGCCCAGGAGCCACCCATGTCCGACCATAGCACGCACTTCGAAGCCAGCGGCGGCGGTCTTGTCCTGACGAACGCCATCCTGCTCTATACGAACCAGGCGCCTCGGTATCTCAAACCCTATGGCACCTCTTCGGTCGATACGGCTGCCTTCGCCAGCATCCATGCCGTGGAACTCGGTGGCGATGGCCGGCCGACGATCGCGGCCGGGAGCCCGCTTACGCGCGCGCATCTGCGGCGATGGTCCGAGGCGCTTGGCCGTACCGCCCAGCCCGAGCTTCTCCCCGAACATGTGCTGGTCGCTCATCCCGACATGCTGGCCTGGTGGGTGCCGGGGCAGGTGCGCCCGGCCCATTTCGCGCTGTCCGATCCTCCTGCCGATCTCCATGCGCTCGCTGGGCGAACGACGCTGCCGGTTCCCTATCCGCCCCATTTCCTGATCGCCACGCGCCATGGGCTTGGCGTCTATGCGCTCCCGGCAAATGAACGCCCGAGCGCCGACACGCCGGTGCTGCACTCGCCGATCCTCAACGTCTTCGTCGACGGGCGTCTCTGCTGGGGCAATATCCCGAAGCCCAGGGTTCTCGGCATCGCCTCCATTCCCGCCTATGAGAGCGCGCTGTTCGACTCCTGGTCGACGCATCCCAATCCCGGGCAGGACCGGACGATACGCGGGAAGGGCGGCCTGGTGCGGCTGTGGGACGATCTGGCAGCGCGCGGAGCCACCCTGTTTCCGGTGAGCCGTCTCAAGCCTTTCGGCGCCGGCACGCGCGCGCAGGGGAGAAGCCAGCGAAGGCCCGCCGTCTGCGCGGTGACGGTAGGCCGGCTTATCGCACGCTCACGGGTATGACGATGCTCGCCGATGATGCGACGGCAGCGGCGGTGCTTGACGCCATGCCCTGCTATCCGGTGCCGCCATTCGGCAAGGCACCCGCCATCGAGACGCTGCGCGCTTCTCGCGTCGGCCATGGTCTCGCCATCGGCCATAACGGTGTGATGCTGATCCTGCGCCGCCCCTGGCTGGCGCTGGACGTGCCGATTGCGACATCCATCGTTGCCTATCTTCCTTATGGCAGCGTTGGGGCACCGCGGGCCGATCTACGCTGTGGCCTCGTTCCGCACGCCTTTTACGAAGAGGTTCTGGGGCATCTGCGTAGCAAGATTCCTGACGAGGCCGCCGCATTCATCCTGTGGAACGAGGCGACCCGTGAGTTTGCCGTCGAGTTCCCCGAAATCGATGAAGCGACGCCGACACGACTGGTCTATCGCACGCCCAGGCTGCGGCCCGACTGGCACATGGTCTGTGACATCCACAGCCACGCGCGCGGCCGTGCATTCTTCAGCGCCACCGACGACGCCGATGATGCCCATGCCACCAAGATAGCGATCGTCTTCGGACGTCTCGACCATCCCGACGGTCCCACCATGGCTGTGCGGCTCTGTGCGGGCGGTATGTTCCTGCCCTTGCCGCGCTGTCCCTTTGCAGGAGCTCCCGATGCAGACTGATCAGGCCCGGCGGCACTATCTTCCTGCCGGCTTTGACGATCGTGCGATCACGATCCTGCTGGTCGGATGCGGCGGGAACGGGGCGCAGATGCTGATGGGCCTTGCGGCGCTCGACACCGCGCTGCGCGCGATCTCCTCGCGCTCGCTCAACGTCACCGTGGTCGATGACGATAATGTCACCGAGGCGAACCTTGGGCGTCAGCCTTTCTACCGCTGCGATATCGGCCATTCCAAGGCGCGTACGCTGACCGAGCGCATCAACCTCGCGCATGGACTTGCCTGGGAGGCGGTTCACGGACGCGCTCCTGAAGCGATCGGTATCGACGGCTTCGATATGCTCATCAGCTGCGTCGATACCGCTGCGGCCCGCCGGGCGCTGGGGGCGGCACTGCAGACCGGCAGAAATCCGCCCCTCTACTGGATGGACCTCGGCAACCGTGCCGGCGACGGCCAATACCTGATCGGCTGTCCGCGACGCACCAGTCACAGCGATCGCCCTCGTCTTCCCTCCGTGCTCGAAGTCTTTCCGGAACTCGCCGACGAAAGCGTGGCTGAAGACGATGCGCCATCCTGTTCGGTCGCCGAGGCGCTCGAGCGTCAGTCGCTGTTCGTCAATCGCGTCCTGGCTAGCCATGCGCTCGCGCTGCTCTTCGATCTTCTCGGGCGCGGTTCGATCGGGCATGCCGGGGCCTTCATCAATCTTGCCGGCGGTCAGACCGTGCCGATACCGCTTCCCTTCGCGAATGGCGCATCACTTGCGGCAGCAGCCGAACACGCAAACATCTTGCATTCGTAGGCTGTATAGGCTATGTCATATGCCAAGGAGTCGCCATGAACCTCGAGCGTCACGTCAAACTGTTCAAGAACGGCCGTAGCCAGGCGGTCCGCATTCCCCGTGAGTTCGAACTTCCGGGCGAGGACGCCATTATCCGCAAGGAAGGCTCCCGCCTGATCATCGAACCCGCCCGTCCGCGCTCCCTCCTTGCCGTTCTCAAGACATGGGAGCCGCTCGATGAAGAGATCGGCCCGATCGAGGACCTGCCCGCAGAACCGGTCGACATCTGATCCATGTTCCTGCTCGATACGAATATCCTGTCGGACCTGATCCGGCAGCCCGATGGCATGGTCGCCCACGCTATCGCCGACGTCGGCGAGGACGCGGTTGCGACCAGCATCATCGTTGCCGGCGAACTGCGCTATGGCGCAGAAAAGCGCGGTTCGCCGCGCCTGAAAAGCAAGATCGAGGATTTGCTGTCTCTCATTGCGGTGCTGCCGCTCAAGGGCGATGCCGACGCCTGCTATGGGCGTCTGCGTGCCGACCTCGAGCGTCGTGGCACGCCGATCGGCGCTAACGACATGCTGATCGCCGCCCACGCGCTCGCAATCGGGGCGACCCTCGTTACCGACAACATCCGCGAATTTGAGCGGGTCGATGGCCTGCAACTGGTGAACTGGCTCCGAACCACCTGACGCCCGGTTCGCGCGGCGTTACCGGTCTGGTTCTCGTGGTCAGCGAGCATGAAGAAGGGAAGGGAGAGGGCAGAAGGGTGATCCCAGGGAGATCGCCCCATGCTCACCTCGTACTGTCGGTGTCGGCAGCCCTGCCACTCGTGGCGCCCGGCTGAAGCCTTCGTCACCTCATCGATGCCGGGACTTGCGGCGTGACGACCGATCCTGCCGCCTCCGATCCTGCAAGCGCGGCTTGCTGGATCGCGCATGGCCGCCGCCCCGAGCATGCCGATGTACTGGCATCGGTATGGACCGACTATCCGGACCTTCCTTCCGATGCACCGCTGCATGAACGCACGGCGCGCAGCCGCGCGCGCGTCGCCGCGCTCCGCCCCTTCAATGATGCCATCCGCGAGGAAGCCGAACGCGAAAGACAGCGCACGAACTTCGCCTGCGTCGCGAAGCGCGTAGCAAGCGGCCAGATCAGGCCCTTCGATCAGGCCATCCTCCAGGCACGCGCCGAGCATGGCTATAACTGGGACGCTGCAGTCCTCTATGCCCAGGGACGTTATGCGGCAGAGCAGGGCTGGGAGTCTCGCGATTTCTCGGCGCCATCGGGTGAAACCTCGCCCGCTTACGCCCAGGGGTTCCGCGATGGCGGTGGTTGTTTCGAAGATCTGTTCGACGTGGCCAGGCGCTCCTACGCGGCTGCCATGCGACAGGAGGACCGATTCCCGGCCCCCGGAAAGGCTTTGGTTTCACGGCCGACTCCGAGCAGTTGGCCGTCTCCGACAGACGCCCCGCGTCCCGCATTATGGTCGAAACGCACCGTGATCATCGGTGCTGCCACTGCATCGAATGCCGCAGCAGGCTTGATGACCATGCTCCAGGCACAGCCCGGGCATGAAATGGCGCATATCATCATAGCCGACGTCGGTCGGGGCTTTCGTGCGTGGCGCAGTGCGGAGCCCGCCCAGACCGGGAATCCAGCAGATCAGTTACGGGCCTTGTTTGCCGGGATCGAACCGGACGACCTGCTGATCATTGCCGATGGCGAAGATCTCGCTTAAATAGACCGACATGCCGGCATGCTTCCGCTCTGCCGGACCATGGAGCGCACGCGTAATTCGGCGATCCAGCAGCGCGCGCAATTGCGCGCCTGGCTCGAGCGCGGACTATGCGAGGGCGAGGTCCTCGCCGGCGGCCATATCCGCTGGACCAAGCTCGCGCAGGGGCTGTCCGGCCGCCTCGGCGAATTCGTCGCCCGCTATGCCCATAAAGCCCAGCCACGCGGACACCGCCTCGTTATCGAACTACGCGATGGCGATCCCGCAATCGGCTTCATGACGCCGCAGGGCGAACTGCTGAACCCCGAGGCGATCATTACCAACAAAGCGCATATGCGCAGACACATGGCGGCGATGCTGCGATGCTTTGCAGCCGCCATTCCGCATCACCGCGACATGGCTGCCCGCACAGCGCGACCAGACAATCCGGGAGTACCCCCCATGAACGAGATCACCAGCTTGCCCGTCATGCCGGGCTAGGACGCGCAAGCGGCAATCCTCCTGCCGGGACCGATTGACGATGGCCGTTGAACCGAGCGGGGCACAAGCGGACTTCCCGAGATTGAGCCGCGCCGAAATCCGCAACGCCATCCCCACACTTCCCGCTGCGTGCTTGTCGCGCTCCTGCCCGGTGACCTTCAGAAGGATGCCCGTGCGAAAGCACACCAGAACTGGAAACGGTATCGCCGCTTATGCCGGGTACGTTTGGCGAAGCCTTGATATCCTCCCGACAATCGCAGTCTGATACACGAGCTGTTACCGCAACCGAGTATTCCGGTTGAAACCACTCCTTGGCTGCGAAAGCCTAGCTCTGGCCGATTGCCGACCCGCAGCTTTAGAGGATGCGGCGCGGGACAGCTGCCTTTCGCGCCGCTTTGCAGATCACTGAATCGAATAGGTTTGATTGCGAAAGAAATTTCGGCCAATTGTCTCGCCAGTGCAAAGGGGAAGCAGCGGGCGATGGCATTTAATGAAGATCGTCTGATCCTAAACTTAACGCACAGCGAACTCGAGGATTTGATCAAGAAGTGGCTGGCAAAGGTTGCGGATACCTATGCCGGATTTGAACGCCCCACGGCATCTGCTGACATGGGCCGCGACGCTGTTGGCTATCTCTCTGCGTACCGGTACGATGGCGAGTGGCACAATTATCAGTGCAAGCACCTGAAGGCGTCTCTTGGAAAGGCTGAGTTCGTGACCGAGCTCGGCAAGATCTTTCACTATGCAGCGCAAGGCGAGTTCACGCTGCCGACCAGCTATATATTTGTTTGCCCCAATTCGGCGGTCCGCGACGTGAAGAAGGTCATCGACCGACCTTCGCTCATTGCAGATTTCCTGATCGATAATTGGGACGCATATTGCCTCAACGGCATCTCGACCACGCCCTGTCCACTGACTTCAAAGATCGAGGCGGCAATCCGCTCATACCCGTTCGAAAAGGTCGAGCTTTGGAAGGCGAGCGAGCTAGGTCGTAAACTCATAAACGGCACCATCGAGGTTTGAGGCAAAATGGCTCAGCGGCAGGAGGGAAGGCGCTGGAATATGTCGATATTTCAAGACTTCCCGACGCAGCGCTGGGCCATTTTGGTCAAATCCCGCAGGGACACCCAAATGGCTTCCATCTCGAACCGAAGCTGCCTTGGACGGGCAACCAGCCCGCCCGGCGGCAACTTCGGCCCGAGCTGTTCGCCATTTGGGCGCCTCGATGGTGCCGTTTATGAGTTTACGACCTAGTCGAGAAGCCGCAAATGCGGGCCGTGCTGCACGAGCATCTTGATATCGATCCTGGCGAGGCACCACGTGTGGCGCGGGGCGACGTACCGGCCGATGTGACCGACGAGGAATCCCCTTACGTGATGCAACTCGTGGCGGTATTTGCCTGCGCTGGCGGCTTAGCCTTCGCGAATTACACGGATGTCGTTGCCAATATCACCTACGGCCCCCAGATGATCAACGCTCGCCGCCGATATCTCGAACGTCAGGCGTTTCGTCGCCATTTTCGCGACAATCTGCCAGCAAGCCAGATCGACAATGTTGATGAGGACGTCCACGAGGGCGTCATCGATCGCTACCACTCGCTGGACAAGGCCCCGCTTTATGAGAGGCTCACACAGATCATGACGACCGCCTCTACCGTTCAGGTCACCGGTGCTCTTGGTCGTCATAATCGCGTGACAGCTAGCGTCAAACAGGGCGCGTGCCATCACTTCGCGAATGTCGGACGCATGCCGTGGGCGTGAGTCTACCCATCGCCAAACCGCAATTGTTTAATACGCCGCTCGAAGCCGGCGTACGGGCGCTGCTCATTCTTGACGCCTTTGCACCCCGCGCCTTCGATCTCGCCACGATGTCGCTGCTGGACTATTACATCGTCCATACCGGCGATGCGGGCGGCCCGCCGAGCTTGCACCCGGAGATCACTGCCCGAGCCGGCGAATATTTCGTACGGCGCCATCTTATCGAAGAGGGGCTTCTGCTGATGGCCCGCGCATCGTTGATTGAACAGGTCGTCAATGACAGCGGTATCGCGTTCCGAGCGCACGAAACGGCGACAGCGATGATAGACCTGTTCGGAACTTCCTATAACAGCCGCCTTGCCGAAGCGGCCAAATGGCTGGCGCTTGAAGTCGAAACCAAGGGCGCCGAGGCGTTCCTTGCGGAGCTTAAGGAAGGTTTGGAACGCTGGTCTCACGAGATCGTCGGCGGAACTGTCGACAATGTCTGATCGGCGCAGGATCATTATCGACCGGCTGATGTTCACGGGGCCGGAGCGTGCTTCGGTATTCGTCGATTTCCGAACGGGCGTGAATATCATTTGGGGGGCCTCGAACACCGGTAAATCGTTCGTACGCAAGTCGATCGACTATCTTCTGGGCGGAGAGCTTCCGACCCTGCCGCCCGAAGGCCAGGGGATCGATAATTACCTTCTCTGGCTCACCCTGCCCGGAAACAAGAAGGTGACGCTAAGGGCATCTGCGCTGGGCGGCAACCTCTATAAGGCCGATGGACATCTCGAAGCAGTAAGCGAGGGGTCGCCCGGCTATGAACTTTTTTCGCGTAAGCATGTAAGCTCTTCCAACGTGTCGAGCTATCTGCTCTCTAGCGTCGGCTATCGCGAAGCGCAGCTCCTGAAAAACGAGCGGGCGGAGAAGGCGCCGTTCTCGCTTCGTGTAGTCATGCGCTACCTGCTTGTCGACGAGACGAGAATGATCGACGAGAAGAGCCTACTTCTCGCGCACCACATCGCGATCACCTCGGAAGACAAAAGCCTGCTCAAGTTCCTGCTTACCGGCGTCGATGGCTCCTCGATCCCGCAGGTACGATCCGGGGATCAGCTCAAAGCCGCGAAAGACGGACAGATCGAGCTCCTGTCCCAAATGGCCGATCAGCTGCGTAAGGTGATCGACGACGCCGTCGCGACCGACGCGGTGGTTGCCGGTCTCGAAGAAGCCGAACGCGAGAAGGCCGAGTTGCTCGAGGTGGTAGAAGAGCGGCAGAGCAATCTCGATATGCTGACGCTCGACGAGCGCAGCCTCCTCGATGAAGTCCAGAGATATCAGGCACGCATCGCAGAACTGAAGGCTTTGATGATTCGGTTCGAAGAACTTGCGCGCGTCTACAGCTCCGACATCGATCGTCTTGAAGGCTTGGAGGAAGGTGGCTTCCTGCTGCAGCGATTTGCTACGATCAATTGCCCGCTGTGCGGGGCGTCCCCTGATCATCAAAAGCAAGATCATGGTCTCGGCGGCGTCGAGGAGCAGCGCCATGCAGTCGAGGTCGAGATAGATAAAATTCGGGCTGAGGCACGCAATCTTGACGCCGCGCTCGCCGATGCCGACGCCGAGATCGTCGAGGTGGGGCAGCTCATCAAGGCGGTCGACGAGCGACTTGCCGAGGTGCGGCTTGCCCGAATTGAAGCCGCGCAGGGCGAGGTTTCTGCCCGATCCATTTTCCTTAGCGCCAGTGCGCAATGCGAGAGGCTTGAAGCCGACTTGGACAACCGGCGCCGAGTCTCCGCCTTCGAAGCTCAGATCGCGCGCATCAAGGCAACCACGGTACAGGCGAGGCAGCGCGCCGAAGGGATCGATGTTAATCTCGACCTCTCGACCAGCGAGTCGCACCAATTAGCAACCGTTGTGAAGCAGGTCTTGAAGGCATGGAATTATCCCGGTGCTGAAGCGCTCCATTTTGACAAAGGGGATCAGGACATCGTTGTCGATGGAAAGCGTCGCCGCGACAATGGCGCCGGGGTGCGTGCGCTACTCCACGCAGCATTCAAGGTTGGAGTGCTGATTTATTGCATTGATAAGGGGCGGCCGCATCCGGGGTTCGTGATCCTGGACTCACCGCTTTTTGCTTATCGCCCCGCAGAAGAGGATCGCTTCGAGGATCTAGGCGAGGACGAAATGGAATTGCGCAAGGCCGATGTGGCCACGCACTTCTACAGGCATCTCCAAAGCATGTCAGACCGAGCGCAGTTCATCGTGATTGAAAATCATAAGTCCGATCAAGGCGTTGTTGCGCCATACAACAACTATCAGTTCACCAAGAACAAGAGTATCGGACGCGCTGGTCTGTTCGTCTGACTGAAGGTTCGCACTAAGCCACAGAGGTCCGCTTCGGGGCTGTGCATTCTTGAGGGGAAAGGTCGTTTTGGGGCGCAAACCGGGCGCTCTGTAGAGCGTCCGAGTCGACCGCGACTGCAGACCGGCCGACTTATACCAAAACCTGTGGAATCTGACTCACGGAGGGTATGCGGCCGGGGCATGACGTGATTCACCATCGCAAACGGTTGGAGTTTTGCGATGGCAGCGCCGGTCAGACTTCGAGGTGATTTCAGTTCTGCGCAGGTTCGGGCCTTTGCTCGCCGCGCCAAGGATGCAGACCAAGTTCGCCGTCTGCTTGCGATTGCGACGATCCTAGACGGCGGCAGCCGAAGCGAGGCCGCCAAGGTCGGCGGGGTCACGCTGCAGATTGTCAGGGACTGGGTGCTGCGCTTCAACGCGCATGGCCCTGATGGTCTCGAAACCCGCAGGGCGCCGGGGCCGGATACCATCCTCGACGACTGCCATCGACGCGCGCTGGCCGAAACCATCGAAGCGGGCCCTATTCCTGCTGTTCATGGTGTGGTTCGCTGGCGGATCATCGACCTCGTCCAATGGCTATGGGAGGAGTTCGAAATCTCGATCAGCAAGCAGGCGCTGGGGCATGAACTCCGGACCATGGGCTATCGCAAGCTCTCGGCCCGGCCACGCCATCAGGGGCAGCGCCCTGAAGATATTGCCGCTTTTAAAAAGCCTTCCCCGCCCATCTGGCGCAAATCCGAAGGCGCCTGCCCAAAGGCACCCCGATAGAACTGTGGTGGCAAGATGAGGCCCGGATCGGGCAGAAAACGCAGATCACCCGACGCTGGGCCAAGCGTGGCACCAGACCCGTTGCGCCCCGTGATCTACGCCGGGCTTCGGCCTGGATCTTCGGCGCAATATGTCCTGCTGAAGGGAAAGGTGCGGCGTTGGTCATGCCACGCTGCAACAGCGAGGCCATGGACATGCATCTGGCAGAAATCAGCAGCCAGGTCGCACCCGGTGCTCACGCCGTGCTCATGCTCGATCAAGCCGGGTGGCACATGTCCGGCAAACTCGACATTCCGGCCAATATCACCCTCCTGCCGCTGCCGCCCAAGTGCCCCGAACTCAACCCCGTAGAAAACGTGTGGCAGTTCATGCGCGATAATTGGCTCTCGAACCGCATCTTCTCGTCCTACGACAACGTCGTCGATCACTGCTGCCACGCCTGGAACCGCCTCATCGATCAGCCATGGCGCATCATGTCCATCGGGTTACGCCAATGGGCGCATGGGTCATGATCAGAGAGTCTTGGTATTAACCGTCCTCGTATCGCTGATGTTACCGTGAGTGTTCGAATAATGCACAGAGGCCATCTGGATCGCAGGCGCCTGGCAGCGCGCCGATAGCCGCTCTACGGCAATGCGGCGAATAGCTCCGTAGCAGGCTGATTGATGCGTGCTTTACCTGCCGGCGACTTACGCCTCCCCTGACATAGCCGCCGATTTCCCACCCGTATCGTGGGGCATGTATGCGGGCCGGAGAGCAGGGAGCGGAGAGGGGAGGAAGGCTGGGGCGACGGACCCGGGGCGGTCGACTGCCTCTTCCGTGCCACAGGAGATTATCCCATGAATGTCATCGCTTCCCGCACCCGCGTCGCTGGGTGCGCGCCTCTCTATTCCTATCGCGCGCTGGTCCCTCTGGATAGCGTTGATCCCGACCGGCGCCACCGTGTTGCGATCCTGCATGTTCAGATCGCGATGACCCGATCGGCGTACACGCGCATTGCCGACACGATTGCGCCCCATCGTTGGTTCGAACGGGATATCGCCGTCTCCTTCGGTCTTGCCGCCCAGCTCGGCCTCGCCGCGCGGCGCATCGAAGCGCTTCTGTTGCAGTCGGTATTTCCCGAGATGACCACCTGGTTGGCGCCGATCGCGCTTCGGCTCGAGCATGACCGGGGAAGCGCGTCCCACCGCGTCGCGACGATCGATCTCAATGCCGCTTTCGATGCCGTCATCCCGCGCATCGACACGTTGACCGCCGCCGAACTGGCGCCGCCTCGGTCCACCGATCGCCGCGCCGCCTGATCCGAGGAATGATGCACATGATACATTACACACTTTCCCATCTCGAAGCGGCCGCCTCCCTATGGGAAGCGGTCCTCGACTTGCGCGACCGTCCGGCCGCCGAGCCCGCTGATCTCGCTCGCGCGCTGGCGATCCGCAAATCGTTCGAGGCGATGGGGACCTGCGCCATGCGCATCATTGTCGTGGGCTGGATCGATGCGGTCGATGCTGCGTGGTACAGGAACCAGGAGACCTGCCCCTTCTGTTTCGACTGGTCCTTTGTGAAGCAGTGGGTCATCGACACCATCGACTGGTCCGACCCCGATAATCCGGCCATCCGGATAGATGCTTCGGGCACTGACATGACAGACAACGCGACTACGGCCGCCCAAGCTGGGGCGAAGTCGCCCGGACCAGCGGGGCCACAAATCACTCGGCACGACCATGTCGCCCTGCTTGCCCGCGGGCGCGCGGCCCTGGAGAGGCCGGACAGCCTTGATGCCACCGCGCGCGCCATATTGATCGAGGCGCTTGGCGCCAGCGAAAGCGGGCTCCGTGTCTGTGCGCTGCCATGGCCGATCGATATGCATCTGGGCATCATCGAGCACCGTCATGGCATCAATTTCTACGCAGGCCTGAACCGTGACGTTCTCGTTGCGGAGATGGCGGAATATGCGCGCGAATGGTGGAAGGAGATCGGCGACAGGCGCGATCCGAATACGCTGCCCGATGACGAGGTCCTCGCCGCCTATTTCGACGATCACCCTTCGGAAAGCTATTCGACCGAGATCCTGCGCCTGCAGCCTCTCCCGGCGGTCCGCTCAGTTCCCTCCATCGAAAGCGGCGCCTACTGCGTGCTCTCGACCGGCCATCTGACGGTGCAGACCGCCGGACTTCTTGACAAATGGGCCTGCTGGCCTCCGAGCGACCGCCCCATCGACATCGCCGCCTCCGTCTATGGCTGGTTCGTACCGACGCGGCCGCTTCCCGATGACCGCCGCGCGCAGATTCCGGATGATCTCCAGGAAATCATCGCGTTCGGACGTGATCGGGGCTTCCAGTTCCTCCTCCTCGACTGCGATGCAGACCGCGCTGTCGATCTACCCGTCCACGACTGGTGATCAGGTTGAGAAAAGGGCTCTCTGGCCACAACGAGAGTACGCTGATTGTCCGCCGAGAATTTCTCCACCGGCGCAGCAGCCCGCTGTTTTCATCACGGAGCGCCGACGCCGGCCTCCAGCAGCGGCAGTAGCATTGCATGGAGGGCATCCTCCGCGCGCTCACGCCGAGGTGCATCGCTCGAGGCCAGGTCCTTGCGCATCCAGTCGGGCAGTCGCCGCACGAGGTCTCGCAGTTTCACATCGTTTGAATCGCTCATCACCTCCTCTTTGCAGGACGCTCGCGCCGCTACAAGCGTTCAGGGTTACGATGCGGCCGCCGGCCTGGCCCGATCGCTGGCTGGCGATGGTCGCATGAGCGCGGGCCTTCGTGGGCCCGTCGTCGCGGCATGGGGCGCGGGCACCAATTCGACCGCGATGATCATCGAGCTCGTCCGCCGCGGCGAAAGTAAGCGTCCGGGCTCGACCGTAGATCCGGTTTGCCAGCTATTGTCCATTGTGAAGATTTGAATTCCCGGCTTTAAGTCACGAAATGCGATATTCCCTTTTTCTGGGCATGGCAGCGATGCTCGGCACGGTCACAGGATGCTCTAGCACCTATGACATTCAAGCTAAGATGGTTGATGGGAAGGTCACTTTCGTCCCTGATACAGGTATTTTTGGCGGCCCAGATTGCATCGGGAGTATCACAGTGGAAACTGAAGATGGCCCTCCCGCCGCAGCTACTCCAGGCGATGATTTGGATGCCATTAGCCGGGGAACATACTGGGAAGAGACGTTTGCTTCCCCTTCGTGTGAAAATCTGTTCCCAATCACATATGGGGCGAAACTCGTCGGGCCACCTTTCATCTATGACGATGACACAATAAAATCAGTGAAGCCCAAGCCGCTCCTTAAGGGGGTAATCTACACTGTCTCAGCGCGAAGCAGCGGTTCAGCATACGGAGGTGGCAAGTTCCGCCTTACGAACGAAGGGCGGATTGAAAATCTGCAGCGGTGACCATTGGCAGCTTCGCGGGCATTTACGCTTGAAGGGTAGACCATTCCCACGGCAGAAGTTCATCGATCCGATTGATCGGATGGCCTTTGCCGATGCGATCAAGGACGTCAGCTAGCCATTCCTGAGGATTGACGCTGTTCAGCTTGGCGGTCTCCAGCAGCGAATACATCGCGGCAGCGCGTTCACCGCCGCAGTCGGCGCCGGCAAACATCCAGTTTTTGCGGCCCACGGCTATGCTCCTGAGGGCATTCTCCGCCGGGTTGTTGTCGATCTCCAGCCTGCCGTCGTCGGTGTAGGCGAGCAATTGCGGCTTCAGCTTCACCGCATAGCGCAGCGCCTCAGCAAGCGGCGATCGGACAGATGCCCTGGCCAGCACCTCGTCGGCCCACGCGAAGAAATCCAGCGTCTTGAGCTTCGAAAGCTTCCGAGCCTTGCGACGAAAATCGGCAGGTTCGCGCACGATCTGCCGCTCGACGTCGTAAAGCTCGCCGATCATCTGCAGCCCCTGGAGCGCGACCGAGTTCGGGTCCGCCTTGTAGACATCGTTCAGCTTGCGCCGGGCATGGGCCCAGCAGGCAACGGGCGTGATCGGCGCGGGCTGGCGGTCACTCGCGTAGAGGCGCTCGAAACCGGCATAGGCATCCGCCTGCAGGAAGCCCGCAAAGGTCTTGAGATGCTCGCGCGGTCGCTCGCCCTTGCGATCGGGGCTGTAGCGGAACAGCGCCGCTGGTTTATCCAGATGGCTCCATCGTCGGTTATCGCGAAGGTAGACCCATAGTCTGCCGGTCGCCGTCTTGCCGGTCCCCGGCGCCAGCACCGGGACGGGTGTGTCGTCGGCATGGAGCTTCACGCTGGCCATGACGTGATCGGCGATCCGATCGACGAGCGGTTGCAGCAGCCAGCTTGCCTGGCCGAGCCAGTCCGCCATCGTCGAGCGGCTGATCTCCACGCCCTCGCGAGCGTATATCTGCGACTGGCGATAAAGGGGCAAGTGATCGGCAAACTTGGAGACGATGACGTGGGCCAGCAGGCCGGGACCCGCACGGCCGCGCGGCACGGGAAGCGCCGGGGCCGGTGCCTGACTGATCGTATCGCAGCGGTTGCAGGAAAGCTTGGGTCGGACATGACGGACGACGCGGAAGCGGCCGGGGACATATTCCAGCACTTCGGTTACGTCCTCGCCGAGCTTGCCCATCGTGCCCCCACAGGCGGAACAGCCGTCGGCATCCGGCGCTGCGTGCATAACCTCGTCGCGAGGGAGATGGTCGGGCAGCGGAGCACGGCGAGGCTTGCGAGGGGCAGCCTTGATTGGGACATCTTCGGGCGCATGGCCCTCGATCACACACTCTGCATGGGCATGCTCGGCCTCGAGATCCTCCAGCGTCAGTTCGAGCTGGTCGGCCTGAAGGGTAAGGCGTTCCGAAGACTGACCGAACTTCATGCGCCGCAGACGGGCCAACTGGACCTTGAACTTCTCGATCTGCAGCGCGGTCAGCTTAATCGAGTTCTGGGCAGTCTGAAGCTTCTCGCGGGTCTCGTCATGGGCCGCCCGTTCGGCTTCCAGCGCCCGCTCCGAAACCGCCAGACGTGCGCGCATCGCCTCGGCAAAAGCGCGCAGTTCTGCGGGGTCGGTAGGGAGTTCGAGATCGTCGGGAGGCACGCTTCCCGATAGCAGAATCCGGCCTTCCGCCCAAGCGGAAAGCCCGGAAATACGGCGATTATCGCGTCAAATCTGCACCGGCAGGCGGGGCGGATCGGGGGCCACCGTGCGCCGCCAATCCATCGCTTCGATCAGCAGCGCAAACTGCGCCGGGGTCAGCACAACACCGCCCTCGATGAGCGGCGGCCAGACGAAACGGCTGCGTTCCAAACGCTTGGCGAACAGGCAAAGCCCCGTCCCATCCCAATGCAGCGCCTTCAGGTAGTTGCCGCTTTTGCTGCGGAACAGGAAAACATGCCCGCCGTAGGGCTCGACCGCGAATAGGGGCCGGACCAGTGCCGCCAGCCCATCGAAGCCAAGCCGCATGCTGACCGGCTTGCTTGCCAAGTAGACCTTTGTTCCGGGTGCCAGCGAGATCACGAGACGTCCCGGAATGCACGCAGCACGCGGGCCAGCGCCTTCTCGTTCACGTAGCTGTCCACCGACAGGCGAACGCCGCTGGGCAGGTCTATGTCTATCGCGCCGGGACGGGCACCGGGATGCGGGCGGATCAGTTCTTCCGATGCTGACGGCATCGGTGACGAGACAGGTCGCTGCGCCTTCTGGGGCTCCGGCACCGCCGGCGCAGCCGCAGGCTCCGTCGTTGTAATTGCGCCGTAGGGAATGAACTCGAGCGCCTCACTGGCGATGGCCGCTGCCTGGCGGCGCGCCGACCGCCAGTTGTAGATCAGGCTCTCGGCAATCTCATGGCGCTCAGCAACCTGACGGACCGATATGCCGCCTTCATCTGCCTCGGCGAGAATCGCCGCCTTCTCGGCATCCGAAAACTTCCTGTGTCGCGCGACATTCAGGGTGAGAAAGCGCGACAAACAAGATGAGAATCCTGCGTTCCGGAATTGGCGAAGGGCGTAGCCCGTAGCCGATACCGGAACGCAGGAGGCGCCTTTTGAAGGGTGCCTGTGATGGTCGCGGCGGCCGCTATGCATTGGGTTTTCTTGGGAAGGAGGACCTGGCGTGTGGCGGGCCGACACATCAACGATCATCAGGTGAGACTTTTCATGACCCACAGACGTAACGATCCCGTCGCCCTGGCAGCGGCAAAGGCCGGTTTCAGCCCGGCGACCGGCTATCGGGTGCTGCAGGATGCGCGCCTGCCTTCCCAGCGACAGGCGCCGCGCGGCCGACGGCGCCCTGATCCGCTATCGGGCATTTTCGAGGAGGTTGTCGTGCCGATGCTGGAGGCCGCTCCCGGTCTTCGTCCTGTCGCGATCTTCGAGGAACTGCGCCGCCGGTACCCGGATACCGAGTTCGGCTCACGACGAACCCTGGAGAGGCGTATTCGCGACTGGCGCGCTCTGAACGGCCAGGATCGGGAAGTCATCTTCAGGCAGGTTCATGAGCCGGGGCGGCTCGGCATGTCCGATTTTACGTGCATGAACGATCTGGAGGTCGCCATCGCCGGGGCACCCTTGGACCACTTGCTCTATCACTTCCGCCTGCCTTGCGGCGGCTTTGAACATGGACACGTCATTCTGGGCGGCGAGAGTTTCGTCGCCCTGGCCGAAGGGCTGCAGAATGCGCTCTGGTCTGCCGGCGGAGCGCCCAGGCTCCACCGTACCGACAGCTTGTCGGCCGCCTTCCGCAACCTGGACGCAGATGCGAAGGCCGACCTGACCAAGCGCTATGACGCCCTATGCGCCCATTATGGAATGGTGCCGACGCGCAACAACACAGGCATTGCCCACGAGAACGGTGCGATCGAGAGCGCCCACGGCCATATCAAGGCTGCAGTGAAGGACGCGCTGTTATTGCGCGGGACCACGGACTTCACCGACCTTGCCGCTTATCGCCGCTTCATCGACGAAGTCGTGACCGCAAGGAACCGGCGCCACGGTCCCGGCATCGATGCTGAGCGCAAGGCGCTGCAATCCCTCCCGAACGCACGGACTACCGATTACGAGGAAGTCCTCGTGACAGTGACGTCCTCGGGCGGCTTCACCCTGCGCAAGGTGTTCTACACGGTCCCCTCGCGCTTGATCGGACATCGCCTGCGAGTGCGCCTTTACGACGATCGTCTCGATGTCTTCATCGGCGGCACAAGGCTCATGACCCTGCAGCGCGGCCGCGCCGGTGTGAACGGTAAGCACGGCCACGTTGTCGATTATCGCCATGTCATTCATTCCCTGCGCCGCAAGCCGATGGCGCTACGGGGATTGGTCTATCGTGACAGCCTGTTCCCCCGCGCGCCCTACCGCCTCATGTTCGAGCACTTGCTGGAAGCTGTGGGCGAGAAAGAAGCCTGCCGGATCATGGTCGAGCTTCTGGCCATGGCCCACGAGCGCGCCTGCGAGGCGGAGCTCTCCCATATCCTGGAAGAGGACCTGGCAATCCGCAGGATCCCATGCCTGTCGGCACTTCGGGCCCGCTTTAGCCCCGATCCCGCCACTTTGCCTGAAGTCGTGGTCGAGATGGTCTCGCTCTCGATCTACGACGGGCTGATCGAACAGGGAGAAGCGGCATGAGCACGGCTCCCATGATCGACGCACAGCGCCTGGGCCTGATGCTCAATGAACTGCGCTTGCCAACCATCAAGCATATCTGGGGAGATTTTGCAGCCCAGGCGGACAAGGAAGGATGGCCCGCGAGCCGGTTCCTTGCAGCTCTCGCCGAACACGAACTCGCCGAACGCGATCGTCGCCGGATCGGGCGTCATCTGGCTGAAGCCCACCTGCCGGCGGGCAAGACGTTGGACTGCTTCGCCTTCGAGGCCGTGCCGATGATCTCCAAGGCACAGGTCATGGCCCTGTGCGCCGGCGATGGTTGGCTCGACCAGGGTTCCAATCTCATCCTGTTCGGTCCGCCAGGCGGCGGCAAAAGCCATCTGGCGGCGGCGATCGGCCTGGCATTGGTGGAAAATGGCTGGCGAGCACTGTTCACCCGCACCTCTGACCTCGTCCAACGTCTGCAGGTGGCTCGCCGCGAACTGACGCTGGAATCCGCAATCGCCAAGCTCGACAAGTATCATCTGCTCATTCTCGACGACTTCGCCTACGTCTCACGCGACCAAGCGGAAACCTCTGTCCTCTTCGAACTGATCAGTGCCCGATACGAGCGCAGATCCTTGCTCATCACCGCCAACCAGCCCTTCGGTGAATGGAACCGCGTCTTCCCGGACCCGGCAATGACGCTCGCTGCGGTCGACAGGCTCGTGCATCACGCCACGATCTTCGAGATGAACGTGGAAAGTTATCGCCGGCGCACGGCTCAGGCCCGCCGCTCCGGGGCTGGACGTCCTGCCGCCTACACCACTCCGAAAGTCCTCGAGACCATCCGCGACAATCAGGATGAGAACGAGATCCTTGCCAGCGACAATTAAAATCGGCACTGAATGACGCGCCGCGACAATCACATTCTCATCCTGATTGACGCGCAATCCTCATCCTGTTTGTCGCGCTACATTCCTGCGCCGTTCGGTGCGCGCAATGATCTCCACCCGATCCTTCACTTGGCCTCCTTCTGGAGTCCAGAAAGAGACTCCTTAGCGGAGGTCCATCAGCGCCAACGCCGAATGCGGCAACACGCCGGAGGGCGGACGCTTACCGGCGAAATCCCTGAGATAACGTTGCTGGCAGCCATGCCCGAGCAACCGCACACGCGCAGGCTTATCCCTGTCTTCCGCCAGTGGATGGACGATCATGGCGTTCCCAATGAGATCGTCGAATACCAACCGAGGTTCTTCAAGCAATGGGCACGGTACGGCTCGCTCCTCGAAGCCTGCTTGACCAACAGCACATTGTCCTCGATCGCCTTTGGATTGCACAGCTGCAGCTTAGGTCTAGCCACAAAGAGTGTCTTGTCATCGAGACGCTGCGCCGTGATGTTTCAGGCCGACCGCCGCGCTTACCCAAAAAGCTGGCGGTGGTCGGCCTGAAACATCAATTTCTCGAGATCATGCTACTGAACGATATTCGCGCGCAAACGAACATGAAGGGCAGTCGCTTTGACACCATTCGCGCTCCCAGATTTGGCCGCCAGGATTCTCGCGCTCTGCTAACTGAGTCATGGCTTCGGTGATCGCACCGCCACTGTCTTTAATTCGCTGGATTGGGGCCAGCCAAATCCGGTGATGAGACAGTGTACTCTCTTCAAGCAGCGCCCGCAGCGCGGTCTCAGAAATCAGATCGTTCACGAACCCCAGTTCAACTGCACCATAGGGGGTGAAGTGATTTCCACATGCGGGCTCTTCAATTGTAGCTGATCCTTCGGGCCAGTGGCAGCCCAGGAAATGCGGAACGCCTGTACCACCAATACCGCATCGAAGGCATCCACCATCGGCTCCAATCAGTACAGCATGTCCTGCCGCGCCGTAACTTTCAGTCCAGCCGTAGAGGAATGGCTTTTTACGGCCGTTGACGAGATGCCACCGGTTCAGCGCACCCTCTGCCGACCAACTCCCCGTTGCCGAGATGACCAAGTCGCTGCTCTCCAGAAGCTCCCTATAGCCGTCGATAAGCGCCTGCGCGCTCACCTCATGGCCTTCAATCGCAAGATGCGGGAACGCCCGCTGAAATTTTGCTGCCAGTTCCAATGCTTTGTTCTTGCCGATAGAATCAGCACCAAGTTCGTGACGGCCAAGATTGGGCCAGTCCAGATCCTCTGGATCGACAAAGTGGCAATTGCCGACGCCCGCGCGAACAAGCTTGGCGGCCACCGATGAGCCAACCGATCCGCATCCAACAAAGGTGACCGTCTTCTGAAGGAGGCGCATCGAGCGCGCATCCTTACCTCGCCCATGAATCCAACGCGGATCAGCGCGGGAAACCTCGGCCTTGACAACCGGAGCAGCGGAATAGGTTCTCAGCGTGGCGACCTCCTTCGGCATCCGATTGGGCGCGAACCCTTTGCTCAACGGCTCCTGAATCTTGCCATCACGAGAGGAGACCTTCCGGCCAGACGTCGTCATGGTAGCGATGAGTCCGGAACCGCCCCGGCCCTCGGCTCCCATCAACACGATGATGTCCTTTTGGGCTTTCGAAGCGAGATCGATGAGGAGACTGTAAGCCTCATCGCTTTCCTTCTTCGCTAAAGCCAGCAGATCGGCCCCGTTATGGGGATAGTCCGCCGGCAGCGGGGGGCTGGAAAGCCAGAGAAGACCGGCGGGCTCGGTATGGAAACGCTTATTGCCCCGAGGGTTCCCGAAACGCCTGGAAAGCCAGGATTCCAGTTGTTCCTGGCTTTCGCCAACAATCACCATATCCTTATCGCGCCAGGCGCGAAGTTCGCGGGATGGGCCGCCCGGATCGACGATGCTTGTGATCTTGAACTTGGCGTCGCGTGCGTAAAACCAGTAGGTGAGGAACTCCTCCCGGAAATCCCGCTCGATAATTTCCCCCTTCAACAGGTCCTCGATTAATCGTGCCGATCGTCCGATCAAATGGATGGCGACTGAGCCGGGATCGTCTGCGTCTACTTCCGCCATGATGGGCAAAAGGCATAATATTCCGTCGTGCTCGACATGAGGCCAGACCAACTGGCCTGGGCCATCAACAAGTGCCGTTCGAGGATATCCAAGGGGAAAGGCGGGAGAGACTAGCAGGTCGATTTGCCGCGCCTCTCCGTCAGAACACAGCATATCGATGCGCCATCCACGCTCGAACCTGCGCTGACGATATGTTGCTCCTATTTCATGAGAAGACAGTCGCCGAAAGGGGGCGGGCAGGGCCTCGCGCAGCCGGGCTTCCAGCTGAAGGACAGCCTTTTTGAAGCCAAGCTCGCCGAAGCCTGCCGGGTTAGGCATGGCGGCCTCCTCCCGATGTGAGCACCGATGCGCTGGTACGGCTTTCAAGGCCGATAAGAGCGGCCGACGTTGCGATCGGTGCGGCATAGGATGCTGCCGCGCGGGCTTCTTCCTCACCACGCTCGCTGAAATAAGTCGTGTTGAAGACTTTGTCCCAGCATCCCAGTGCCTTTTCCCGCGTGCAATCCCATTCAAACAATGGGGCCAGCCAGTCCAACGCTTGGGTCAGCTTGTCACGCAGCATCCGTGCCTTGGCATCGTTGTCGCCACTGGTGATCGTGTCATTCGGCGTGACCGGATGTTTCACGACCAGATTCCAGTTCAGGCGATCCCGGATGGCTTTCATCGTGTCGTAAAGAGCTTGATCCTCCCGGCTGTCGATACGCTGGCATTCGGTAACAAGAACAGTGATACCGAAGCCGGACAAGATGCCGCCTTTCCAACTCGACCGGCTCTTGGCGTATTTCTTGATCAGGCGAACCAGCCGGCGCAACTGGGTGCCATTTGTGCTGTTGCTGCGCTCATCGTCGAACCAGTGCGTTACGTCACGCGCATCCGAACGTTTCCATCCGCTAGACGATGCCAGTTCATGGACCATGTTGCCATCGTCGTCTTCAGACTTACGGTATACCGGGACGTCGACATGGTAGCCCTTCTCATAGAAGACTCGAACACAATTGCTCCGAACTTCCGGCGCTGTTTTGAAGCTTCCGTCGTCGATTGCATCCCGTACCATCCACCGCGCCTGGATGGACGTCTTTTCCGCGCCCCGGTCCCCGACGAGGTCTTCCTTCCAGAAGTAGACCCCATCGTCGATGTCATAGTCATTCGCGGCGTCTCGAAGCATCGTCTTCATGGCATAGGAACCCTGCTTGACGAATTCGCTGGGTGCCGGGTCGTTGGCCTTGCTCAACCCGTCGCGCAGTCGCTTGCGATTTGCATCGCGGCGGCTGCGCATGGAATCCTGATCGGTCTTGGGAAGCGTGACCTCATCCTTATGGTAGGCGCAAACGTCTTTGTCACAGTCGTACATAAATCGATCCTTTATGCAGTAGCTTCGGCGGGTCGCCGGAGCGTCCTGGCCGGATCAAGGGGAGGGAGGCTTTCGAGCATTGCGCGGATCAATTGCCCCTCGCTGTTCATGGGGTCATCACAGGCGCTCCGCGTCATATCAGCGTCGGTGTGGGCCTGTTGCACAAGCCGGTGCATCGCTTCTTCTCGGCTGTCATCGAGCGCTAGATAGGCCATCATGCTGGCGGGCACGTCCTTGTTCGGAAAACGCACCCGCCTTATTGTTCGGCCGCAATCGCTGATGGCGTTTGCCAGCAGTCTTGCCATATTATCGTAGGCAAACTCCTGGGCGGAAATTCCCAACGGCGCAACTTCTGCGCCAAGTGCCCAGCCGAGCATTGAACGGTGAACCTTGCCTGCGGGGATATGCTCCCCCTCAGGACGTGGGCAAGTACCGAGAGAGAAGATTTCGATCGGTTGCGTGGGAGCAGCATTCGCCAGCGCGTCGGTGAAGCCGACCATGATCGGGTTATTGGCCCAAAGGCCGCCGTCGCAGAATATCTGCTTGCCCCCGCCGCCCTCGCCAGGGTCGTCAATGGCGGCCAGGGAGCGGAAGATCGGTGCCGCGCTTGAAGCCATGCACACGTCGGTGAGCTTGTAATTGTCATCCCGAACACCGCTTTTGGGCGTCTTTTTGAACACCCACGCCTTGTGCGTGCTCATTCTAACGGCCGGGATTGCGAGAGAAATTCCGCGCTTCTCGAAAACATCCAGCATCGTGACGTCCTCAAGGACATTCGTCAGTGCCTCTCGCAAGGCTTGGTCGCCGCGGCGAACGAAATATCCTCCCGTGAACGCACGGAAGATGGCGCTCAGCTTGCCTTTGATGCGATGCGGAAAGATCTTGGGACCATAGTCCTCGTAAAGAGCGACGACCTCTTTCATCGGAACACCGACTGCAGCCGCCGCCGCGACGATGGCACCTGTGCTCGTGCCCACGATGAGGTCGAATCCGAGGCCTAGATCCAGCGGTGCTTTCCCGCTGCGCGCAGCTTGTTGGGCGAGCAGGCGATCGAGAAAGGCTGCGGTGTATATCCCACGCATGCCTCCCCCATCCAAGCTCAATACGCGATAAGGTCTCTGACTGTGATTTTCGCCTTCCGACATCTAGATTTGGGTTCCCTGTTACATGCGTGAGCGCGGGTTGAATCCCACATCTCTCCCGGTCAAACCGGGGCCCCCGAGGGATGAGTCGATGCCAAAGGCCCTTTCTACCCGTCGGAAAACATATATAGGTCGGGAAACCGGATTGATCAAGGATAGCCGATGGAAGAAAATAATTCGCAGGGTCGCGGCTTGCGATGGAATATAGCACAACGCCTTGAATTTATTGAGTTCAGGTTGGTGTGGGAGGGGCGGGTCAATCGCTCAGATATCGCCGAGCGGTTCGGGGTGACACTCCAGCAGGCATCTGCGGACCTGGCTCTTTACGAAAGCACGGCTCCAGCAAACATTGCGTATGATCGAAACGCCAAGACCTTTTTAGCGGCGCGGTCGTTTGTACCGCATTTTCTTCGGGAGGTGTCGGATCGGCAACTTCTTCAGCTTTCGTCTATTGCCGCAGGATTGGTCGAACGAGAGGATACATGGTTCGGTGAGCTTCCCCCGGTAGGGGTGCTGCCGGTCCCCCAACGCAGCGTGTCCACGAAGGTCGTTCGATCGATTCTCGAGGCGATCCGGAATAAGGCGGCGGTTGAGATCGAGTACCAGTCTTTGAAGCGGCCCGATGCAATACGCAGAATGGTCGAGCCTCATGCTCTCGCGCACAACGGGATCAGATGGCACATTAGGGCGTGGTGCCCGAAAAACAACGCCTTCCGCGATTTTGTTCTGTCGCGGATCACCGGGACAGGAGAATTCGCTGCTCGCACAGTGGACCCTCTATTCGATCGGGAATGGTTTGATGAGATAGAACTTCTTCTTGCCCCCAACCCGGCGCTTAGCGATGGTGCACGTCGGTCACTTGTCAAAGAATATGGCATGACTAGAGGGCGTCTGAGGCTCGTTACACGGGTGGCGTTGGCCTTCTATCTCATACAACATCTGAATTTGGATCTGGACCTACCGCCCGAGCGGCAACAGCTTGTGCTTTTAAATAAAGAAGCTGTCGATCAGGCTTGTAAAGATGCGTTGGCCGCATGTTCTTCCGCATTAGCGGGTCGAGATGCTCAGAGCGGAAGCGACGAATAGACATAGGTAGGCTGCTCCGGATCATATCCTTCGGATAGGCGTCACGTCGTCGGACTCTATGTGCGTTTTGGGGCATCGGGTGTATATTCCGCCTGAGCCCCAAGACGGGGAGTCCTAAATCATGGTTTCAATCATCCGGGCTGCTTCCGGTGAAGCAAGCATCCCTGAAGGCTTTCCCATCCTGTTCGACGCCGACATGGCGATTATCGAGCCAGCTTTCGTTTGGCTTATGGAGCATGCCGAATTCAGTGGCCGCGCTCATGCTTCCGAAACCGTGCGAACCTATGGTGAGCATCTCCACGACTGGTTCGACTCGCTCGAACAATCGGGGATCGAATGGCGCGAGGCCGACGAACGCGTCATCGCTGCCTATCGCAACCGGATGCTGGAGAATCCCAGCACGCATACCGGACGGCCCTATGCCCGGACCACGATCAATGCGCGCGTCTCGACTGTCTGCCGCTTTTATAGCTGGGCCCTAGATCGAAAGCTGATCGATCATTGCCCGTTCCGGTTGACCGAGAAGATAACGCTGATGCTCGACGGCGCCTATCGCCCTGGATTACAGCGGCGTCAGGTCAACGAGCTAATCGTCTCACGCCCCGAAAAACTGCCGCGACCGCTGCGCACCGACGAACTCGCACGGCTGTTCGCGCATCTGCGACCTACCGCCCGACTTGCCGCGCAATGGGCGCTTGGGGCAGGGCTGCGCCGCAAGGAGCTTTGCGCGCTCGCCGTCGATCAGATCCCGGATAGCTGGCCGCTTGACCTCAACAGCGATCCGCTTGTCGGCGTGCCGCTCCATATCACCAAGGGCGACCGGCCAAGGACTGTCTATCCGCCGCTTCGGCTGCTCGATCATACACACTGGTATGCAGGCGAGGATCGCGCCCGGATCGTCCGCCGTATCCGCCGTTCTGACCGGGGCTATCACGCGCCGCCCAATCTGCTGCTGAACGAGCATGGTCACGCCATGACGCGTAAGCTCCTGACGACACAGCTCGCGGAAGCGTTCGGGGCCGCGGGACTTCAGGGCACACTGCACTGGCTGCGACACACTTTCGCTATGGCGATGCTGGCCCGCCTTCAGATCCAGGCCCGCAACAACCCCGATCTCAACCCGCTCAAGGTGGTGCAGGTGCTGCTCGGCCACGCCTCGATCACAACCACCGCGATCTATCTGCGCTGTGTCGAGCTGCACGAACGCGACCTGAGCGAAAGCCTCGCCTATCTCTATGGCGAGCTTATCCCAGCCGATGAAGAGTAACCGCCTTGATCGAAAGCTTCGGCTCGAACCGGCACCGGCAAACCACCCGGTGGGGGGCGCTGAAATCCAGTTCCGCGATAGTTGGGGAGAAGTTGTCCAGCGCTTCGATTCTGCTTTGTTCGGCATGCCCGACGATATCAATGCTGTGGTCGCTAAGGCTTTCTACGACCACGATGTTGCGCTGGCATCCGAAACCCGCAAGTCGCGTTGGTTCGCCTTGCGTGGCTTTGGCCGTTTCCTACGTGAAGACGGGCGAGTGCGTAGTGCCTTCGATCTCGATATCGCGACAATCCGGCGTTACATCGAATGGCTGGCAGAACCCCAGGGTGGAAAGGGACGTAACCGCCATACCCAAGCAGGCCAGTTCGGCATGGTACGGCCGATACTAAACCAGGCGATCCGCGACAATCCTGGCTTGTTCGCACCAGACTTTGCTATCCCCAATAACCCGATACCTCTCGCGGGGACGCAGCGGCTTCCACAGGATCGCCTCACTCCAGCCCAAATGAGGGCGGTGCTGGCCACCTGCTATGCTGAGATCGACATGGCGTGGGAGAAGTTCCTACATGGCCAAGCGATTGTCGCTTTGCCTCATGCACCACCTCGAACATCATGGCGTACGGATGGGCGCGACCGATGGATATGGCGACTTCATCGCGCTTATGGCGGCCTCTCCCCCGGTGGTACGCGCATGCCTCAACTCGGCCTGAATCCCAAATCCTTACCCAAAGCGCATATGGTCAAATCCATTGAGGGCTTTCTGCATATCACGACCGATGCGCTTGCGGCATTTTACATCGCACTATTGATCCAGACAGCGGCGAATGCGGGACCGTTACGGCATATGAAGCGCGATTGCCAGGTCCCGCACCCTCTCGATCAGCATCGAGTGCTGGTGGAATGGATCAAGCCGAGAGCTGGCTGGAAAGCGAAACGCCTGCAGCGTCGATCATTCGATCGTCGGCGACCCAACTCCGCTCCGCAACTAATCGACAAACTCCTGGCAATGACTGCGCCACTGCTTCCTCATACAAGGCCGTCCGAGCGCGACTATCTCTTTCTGCATCGCTTCCTCATGTCCACCGGACGAAATGCACGTCAGTATGGTGGCGGCCTGATCCACAGAGAGACGCTGAGATCGGCGATGCTGCGCTTACATGGCCGCCACAATGCAACAGTCACAGCCTGGAATGCGAAGCATCCCAACAAGCCGCGTTTGCTGCTTCCCGATTTCTCGCCCAAGTTGTTCCGCAGCAGCATGGCAAGCGCCCATTACACAGCGTCGCGGGGCAATATCATGGCGGCCAAGGCTGTCCTCAATCATGCCACTGTCGCCACCACTGACATCTATGTCGATGGCGAGGCCGTTCGCCGCCTCGAGCGCGATACGATCGCCCGGCTCCAGTTGCTGATGATTACATGGGTTACCGGCGAGACGCCATTTCATGACCCGCAACATCAAGGGCCAGATATCAGCATGCCAGCGACGGCGCTGTTCGGCCACGACTGCCTTCGCCCGATCGACGACGGGAATGCCTGTGCTGACCGCGTGTGCCCGAAACTGGGAGGTTGCCTCGCCTGTCCGGGCCTGATCGTCCCGATCGATCCGCATCATCTGGCGCGGATCATCCAGGCCACCAAACATCTTCAAGCCGCGCGGGAACGGATCGACCCGATCCGGTTCAGGCTCTTCTACGCGCCCAGCCTTCAGGTGCTGAGACAAGACCTGCTCCCCGCGTTCCCGCCCGAGATGATGCCCGTCGCGGAACGGCTGATGCTTGCCCTGCCTCCGCTGCCAGATTTGGAATAGTCTCATGGCCTCCGTCTCAGCATCCACGCAAACCCAAGTTCTGGCGCCGTTGCTCGGCAGCGAAGGCGAGTCCGCGGCAATGACGTTCAACTGGGGCTTCAAAATGCCCGATGGGAGTCGGTTCAACGGCGATCAGTGGGCGGCACTCCGGCACGCGGCTGAACTGTTCCTGCTTTCGCTGCGGAACGATCCGCCCGAAGGGCGAATGCCGCTCCGACAGGAAACGGTTCACGGCCACTTCGGCCACATCCGCTTCCTTGTTCGATGGATGGCGGCCGAGGACGTCCGATGCTTCAGGGATCTTGATCAGGATGCTATCGATCGGTTCGTGGCCATGCTCCGCGCCCGTCCCGGCAGGAACGGCGCGGTGCTCTCGCTCAGCACCGCCGAAGGCCATCTCGGCACAATCCGGACCTTCCATATGCAGCGCGACAAGTTGGACGACGCGCCGCTGGCGGCACCGCCTCGTGCCGGTTCGGTCGGGAAGCGGCACTGGAAACCTTATGGTGGCCATCCCTATACGCCCGACGAGATCGCCGTGCCTCTCATCAGTGGCGCTATGGAACTGCTCGGTGATCCAGCGGACCAGATACTCGCGCTGCGCGACCGTCTCGAAGATCTGTATGAGCAATTCCGACCACAGCATCAGGGGCGAAGGCTCCACTGGCATATCAGACGCGCCATGTTGGCTGAGCCATGCCCTTACGCGGATCTGTATCCGAATCCGGAATGGCCGCTGCGTCGCCTGACGTTCATGCTCGATCGCCTTTGCGACGCCTGCTTCGTCGTCATCGCCTATCTCGTTGGCGCGAGAGCCTCCGAAATACTCAGGCTTGAGGAGGGGTGCCTCGAACGGCGCGCGGCCGATGGAGACGGCGAGGAACACGTCTATCTTGTCGGCTCGATCACGAAGACGTCGCTGACGGAACATGGGGACATCCATCGCTGGCTCGCGCCCGAGCCGGCCCAGCGGGCGATCCACATCCTCGAACGACTCTCAGCACCGCTTCGATAACTTAGCGGAAACAGGAACCTCTGGCTCCATCAGCTCGGTCGGGGACGCTCGCCGCTTCCGACGGTAATGCCCGTCGCCCGACTGCGATCACCCATGGTCAATATCCGCTTGAATGAACGACTTGCGCCGTTCCTTGCCTTACCGGAACACCAAGGTGGTACCTGGCACCTGACCACCTATCAGGGCCGCAAGACGTTCTCGCGGTTCATCGGGCGGCGCGACCGCACCGGCCTGACGGCGCTGCAACGCCATCTTGGCCATGTCCACCGCGCGATGACCGACCGGGCCTATGTGGGCACAGACTTTGAGCTTGCCGAGCTGATCGACGACCAGACCGCCGAAGAAACCCGCAAAGCATTGGAAGATCTGCTCCTGGCGCCGAACGTCGCCGGGAAGGCGGGCATCATGCTTTCCGAGCGATCGCCGTTCCGCGGGCGCACGCGGTCGGGCGACGTCGATGGTTATATCACTGAGATCCTAGCCGAAACGGATATGCGCCTCGGCGTGTGTGACTGGGGCTACTGCCTGTACCGCCGAGAGACCTCCGCTTGCCTAGGTGGCGAGCGCGAGCCGAACCCGGTGCTTCGCACACAAAGCACCTGCTCGACTTGCGCCAACTTCGCCGTGACCGACCGGCATAGGCCGGTCTGGGAAGCACGCCTTGAACGGAACACCGCATTGATCCAGCGCGATGATCTCGATCGCGAGAGCCGGGCACTTGCCGAAGCCCGCATCAAGGAATCTCGCCGTATCCTCGACCAGCTCGACGAAGGAAATGCCGGTGACGTCTGAATCTGACCCATCCACTCCGCAGGTCCGTCGCCGGGCGAAAACCAATGCACGCCTGCGTGAAGCCCTTGGCCTCCTCGCCAAAGACCCATCCGTCGCGCCAACGGTCGCCGGTCTCGCAGGAGCAGCCGGGGTCGGCCGCAACATCATCTATACGCACCATGCTGACGTTCTCGACGCCCTGCGCCAGCTTCAATCGCTACGCGAGGGCGCCGCTGAAACGGTCGCTGGCGAAGCCGATCGCACACGCGCCACTCTTCTTGACGCGATAGCCAAGAACATCGCCCTGGCAACACATAATGCTAGCCTGCTGAAACGCGCTGTCGAAGCCGAGCAGCGCGCGGAGCGGCTCGAACGCCGTAACGCGCAACTTGTGCAGGAACTTGATCGGATACGTCGGCCCGTGCCTATCCGCACCAACGCCGAAGCGCCCGATCCCTCCGCTGCCTGAAGGGCGGTCACGCGCTAATTGGGCGTATTGGAAGAGGAGTAGGACTGGGAATGGCGGAAATACGGGTATTGTGGAGCCAATAGGACAGGTTGATTCAGACCTAATGCAGCGCGCGTCATAAAATCTCGCCCCAGGATAAATGGGTCAAGGCATGGCCACCGGCGCAGCATGCCTGGGCGAGCGGCCGCAAGGTTATCCGGCTTATCGGCTATGATTGCTCGACCCGCGATAACCAGCGTTATGCGCACCGTGAAGACCATGTTTCGGATCTCTACGATTATCGCTATCCACTTCGGGAATGGGGCATGACAAGGGAGGATTGCGAGCGCATCATTGCAGACGAGGGGCTTCCATCCTTTTGTAAAAGTTCATGTTTTTCTGCACTGCGATGCAAATTCCGGACGTTCTTGCACTCCCGCGCGAGGAGTTGCGGCTTATTGTGCTCCTCGAAGCATGCGCTGCTCCCCGACTGCGAAACGTTGAAGGGCTATGGCGTAAATCAACCCGCAAGCATCCGGGTTCGATGACCGCTTTCATCCGTGCCGAGCGTTTGCTGGATCCGGCCGATATAGACGCGATCATTGCGCACGCGCCCGGCGATCTGCGTGAGTTTCAGCGCGCCGCAGCAGCACTTCCTCCCGAGAACCGTCCTCATATCAGAACGTGGATCGAACGCTTCAATGAAGGTGTCGATAAGTCCGCTGCCTGATTGTTCCTCTTTCTACATGCGAATTGATCGGCGCCTGTGACCAGTTCCGGGAATGACCTAACCCGACGGGCCAGAATTCGCGCGCCCTTTGCCGAGGAGGTTTTGACCGCGCGCTCCGCTAGAACCAGGCTCCGCGTGGGCCAATGGACAGACGCTCCCTCTTGACACTTCGCACGTGCAGCACACACAATGTGCCCGGTCTTGAGATCTGGCCGCCCCTGCGGTCAAATGTCCCAATCTTCAAGGCCACCTGCGCACCCGAGGGGCAGGCGAGTTATTTCATCGTCAGGGCCGCGATGGCGCAGGAAGGCCCACCGCATAGGGGCATCGCAGTCCTGGAGAACGACCATGATCTCTTTGGTGTGGCGCTTCGTTTTTTGTCCGCTCGATCGTCATAAATCGTTCCGGAGAGATATGTGGTGGAACGGGGATCATTACATCGGAACCTGCCAATATTGCGGCTGCGCGATCCGGAAGGATGGCCCTCGTCGGTGGCGCCGCATCCTTGCCTAGCGGATGGCCCGGGGAGCGTCCGAGTGACCGATGAAAGCGCAACCCCTCGATCACAGGCCAATGTGGGGCACCTCGCTCCAGCCGCCGTTTGTGGTGCTGTCACCCGGCCGGGGCACCGCGTTTCCCAAATCTTCCATGAGGCTTCGACTATGTCAAAGGTTCGCATCGGTGAGTGGAATATCGATCTGGCCCAGGCCACCGCGTCGAAGGGAGACATCGAGGTGAGGATCGTCACGCATGAGGACGGCACCTACACCATCGCGTATTCCGGACTGGAAAGCAGCGAAACCGCCCGCCTTCTGGGACCGGAGGTTCTTGAGGCCTTCCAACGCGCAGGGGCCAAAGCCTTCGAGCAAGGGCCGGAGTAGAAGCGCGAGACATTCCAACTGAAGCGCTGGACTATCTGTGCCCCGCATGCTGCAATGCAATATTCCAGCGAATCAGGAGGCTTTCTTGAAAGAATTCTCGATGATCCGCCACCTCGGTTTCGTGGCGGCACGACGCGGCGAGCCCACATCCGCTAATCCCTACAGGACCTATCTCGAACGGATAGCCTGGATAGGCGGTTACTCGGAAGGCCGAGTTTCCCAAGCGTTCGGCACGATGCTGGCGTCCTGCGATACGGCAAGTAAGCGGTAGCCGGAGCACTGGCTCGAGCTTTTACGCTCTTGCCATTTCCCAGATCGGCCGATCACGGTGTTACTTCAATTCCAATCCCCAACTCCTGATTGGCTGGGGATTTCGAGCGGTCGCATCCGCCTTCTTTTGATGGCCATTCTTTCCGCCGCGCGGCCCGCCCCTTATCTCCCGCTCGCTCCCGATACCGGGACCGCACCTGCCGGTGCCGCCGACCACGCCGCTCCCGCAGTGTCTGCGATGACCGCCGGTCCACGCCGCTGCCCCTCGCTACGGCGACTCCCGCCAGCGTAGCACCCGCGCGGCTACCGCCGCGCCCCCGGCGTTCCGCCCCAATCCACAATTGCCGCCCTTCGCGCCGCGCCTGTGCCCCTGATCGTGCCGCGGTGTCGGGCGGAGTTGCGGGCGGCCGGGGCGTTGCGCGTGGACCGCGGCGGCGTCGCGCTGGGGGAGACGGAGCGCCTCGCCGTGGGCGGGCGGCGCGGGAGGCGAGCGCGGGATAGAGAGGAGAGAAGGGCCGGTGAGGGTGTCGCCGAGAATGGTTTCGAGCGACATTCGAAAGGTAAAGACGATGAACATCGGTGAAATCTTTAATCGGAATGGCCGTCTGAAGGGCTCGATCGCCACCCGCACTATCGATCTGCCCAGTGTCGGGCTGCGCAAGGTCGTGAGCGATAATCCGAAGGCTCCGGTCTACGAGATCCTCGCGCTTAACATCGCCCGCCGCTACGTCCAGATCGGCGCGCTGTGGGAGGCCGTGTCGAAGCAGGGGGATGTGTTCCTCGCCGGGAACATCGACGACCCCAGCCTTCCCGAGCCGCTGCCGATCGCGCTCTTCCCGGCCGATCATGGCGGCTACATGGTCGCCTGGCGTCGTGACACCATGCGCTCCGACTTCGGTGGCGGCATGGGCGCGAGCAGCGGCCGGTACGATGATCGCAGCCCGGGCGATCAGGGCGGCTTCGGCGACAGCACCGTGGGTGCCGGCGGCGAACGGTCGGGTTCGGACACCTCGTTCGAGGGGGAAGACCCGTTCTGATCACGCGCTGATCAGTCCCATTGGGCCGGGGAGGCGTCAGGCTTCCCCGGCCTCTTTCTTTTTCGCCCATGAGGAGACATCCCATGCGCCGCTCTTCATTGCATTCTTCCGCCCCGTTGACCGACCTTGCCGCGCTCTCCGCGGCGATCATGGCCAGCCCCTCGATCCGCGACCTGCTCGCGCGGCATGTCGAGGGCGCGTCTCCCGTGCCGGAAATCCCGGCGGGCATCACCTGCGGCGAGATCATCGCCGCCATCTACGACCTGCTCGAGAATACGCCGCTCGCGCCGCACGCGGCCGGGATCGTCGATGCCGTCCTGACACGCGCGGCATTCGCCGCGCCCGCCAGGGCGAGCAGGCACTGACCCGGCACGACACCCATGCAGGGCTGCGACGCTACCCTCGCGTTCGCGGCCCTTTTTCCTTTTGCCCCCTGACAGGGAGAAGTTCCATGAGCCACGACCATTCGCGCAGCATCAGCCGCTTCGCTGACCTGCCCGCGCTGTTCGCCGAAGTGACCGCGACCCCGGAATTCCAGCGCGCGTTCGGCGATCCGATCCCCCTCTCGATCATCAGCCCGGGGGATGAACCGGGCGAACACGACATGCCCGAGCCACTCCACGCACAGGCCGATTGCGCCGGGGTTATCGCCACCATCTTCGACCTTCTGACCGACACCCGCCTCGATGCGCTCGCCCCCGAGATCACATGGGGCATGGTGAACAGCTTCCATTTCGTCGCGGGAAAGCTCGAGCGGCAGGAAGACCTGCTGGCCGACGAACTGCGCGACATGATGCGCCGCTCCGACCTTTCCGAGGTGTTTAACACCGAGCTCGAGGAGAAGCAGCTGCTTTGCCAGTCGCTGTCCGAACAGCGCGAAGCGGTCGAGTGCATGCGCGACTATGCGGCCGACACCTTCCGCGTGCTTTCGGGTCGTCCCTGGTCGCCTGCGCGCGGTTCGCGGGTCTCGAAGGTCGCCACCGCCACGCAGGTCGCGATACAGGACTTCCTGCGCGCCCGGGAACTTGCCGAGCGCGAGCGATACCGCCCGCGCGGCCCGATCGTCGTCGCCTCCGGCCATGCCGAATGGCACGACTGGCAGATCCTATGGGACCGGCTCGATGCGATCCTCGCGCGGATCCCGCACATGACGCTGGTGACCACCGCGCAGCGTAAGGGCTTCGATGCGATCGTGGCCTCTTGGGCGGGGAGCCGCGACGTCCAGCTCGTCACCTACTCGCTGATGGGCGCGGGGCGCGGCGCGCCCTTTGCCCGTAATCGCAAGCTGGTCGAACTGAAACCCGTCGAAGCCGTGTTGGGCGAGGGTTCGGGCATCCAGGCGAACCTCTATCAGGCACTCCGAAAGGTCGGGGTTCCGATCCATGCCTTCCGGAAGGCCGATCAGGCACCCGCCGAGAAGATCACCGCGCTTCCGCGTGGCCGCGCTCGCCGGGCAGCCTGACACTGAAGTCTCAGTGCATTTTCCGGGGATGGCGCGGCGCGCCGTCCCCCTTTTTTACGCAAGGGGCGTGCAGGGTCGTGAGGTCGCGGGCGCTCCACTGAGAGGCAGGCGCCTGGAGGCACCCGTTGCGAATCAGGGGCATCGAGCCCCAGATTCGCAAAGCCTCTTCTCTCTCTCTCAAGAATTCCAATGGTGGCACGGGACCGCGTCGGCCTCAAGGACGACGGGGCCCCACCATTTTTCCGGGCGGGTCGGGCGTCATGCTTCCACTCGGGCAATGTGGCCGCCCGGAAAAATCGTGACCCCCATCGCCGGCTACGCCGGTCGCGTTCCGCGATCCTTGACCCCGCCGCTCGGAGCCCGTGCCCAAAGGGGAACCTCTTTCGTTTCTACAGGAGGTTCCCATGACGAAGATCCACCGCAGCGTCCGCCCGTTCTCCGACATCGCCGAATTCATCGCGCAGGAGACGATGGCGGACACCACCGACGACTTCCACGCCGCCTTCACCTCCGATCTCGACGGGGTCCGCATCGGGCGCGGCGAGGAGGAGATGGCGACCGACATGCCCGATCCGCGCGAAGCCCAGCTCGCCGTCGAACTGATCGTCACGACACTCTTCGATCTGCTGCGCGACACGCGGCTGCAGCCTGCCGCCGAGCGCCTCGCATGGGGCATGGTGAACAGTTTCCATCACGTCGCCGACCAGTGGCAGGGGCAGGCCGATAAGGCGACGCGCGAGGTTCAGGACCTGCTGCGGCGCGCCGACGGCAGCGAAATCCACAGCGTCGAACTCGAGCAGGCACAGGGCGAACTCGAATTCCTCGACGAAGCCACCGACGCCCTGCGCTGCATGCGCGACCATGCCGCCGACGTCTTCCACACCGAAACCGGACGGCCGTGGTCGGCACCGAAGGGGTCGCTGGTCTCGAGTAAGCGCACTGCCTCGGTGATCGCCGCCACCGATTTCCTGGCCGCCCGCCGCCAGCGCCGCACCGACGCGCATAATCCGCAGGGGCCCATCGTGATCTTCTCCGGCGGCGCGGACTGCTGGTTTGACGACCGCCTGATCTGGGCGAAACTCGACGACGCGAAATCCCGGAACCCGGCGATGGTGCTGGCGACCACCGCACAGGATAAGGGATGCGACGCGATGGCCGCTGCGTGGGCCGCCTCGCGTAAGGTGAAGCTCATCACGTTCCGCCTCAGCGCCAAGCTGGGGAAGAGGGCGGGGTTCGTCCGGAACGAGCAGATGGTCGGACTGCGCCCCGTTGAGGCCCTGGTCTGCGAAGGGTCGGGCCTGCAGTCTCACCTCGCGCGCCTCGTGAAGGAGAAGCGTATCCCGGCGCGGTTCGTCAGGCTCAGCGATCAGGGATGGGAGGCGCAGTGAGGTTCCGTCAGAGGATCGGTCCGGTTCGCCGGGCCGGTCCTCATTTCTTTTTATCAAGCGTAGCTCTCGCCCCGCTCAGGGACCCGCAGGCGGGTCCGTCGCGGGCGCGATGCGGGACCGCCAAGCGGTCCCGGCCTCCTGCGCGCGGCTTCGCCGTGCTCGTCGCAGGGACACCCTTCGGGCGCGGTCTTGGTGGGGTTGGCTAAGGGGCTAGGCCGCGTCCTGCCACCAGAGGAGAGGAGGGCAGAGAGGGGTGGCTCATTCGAGGAGATTAAAGCCATGTCCGAGCATCTGCACCTTTCTAATTCGGCCGTCTTCATTTCCGGATCGCGCTCCATTACCACGCTTCCCGAACCTGTTATCGAACGCATCGACGGTTTCCTGTACCGCGCGCTTCCCATCTGGATCGGGGATGCGCACGGCGTGGATCGCCTGGTCCAGCGCCTTCTCTCCGATCGCGATATCGCTGCCGTCAGGGTCTACTGTTCCGGCGAAGGGCCACGTCATAATCTGGGCGACTGGCCTGTCCGGAACATTCCCGCCTCCGGTAGAAAGGGCACCGCCGCCTTCCATGCCGCGAAGGATGCGGCGATGGTGCGCGATGCCGCCATCGGACTCGTGATCTGGGATGGTCGCAGCCGGGGCAGCCTTGCGAATATCCACCGCTTGGCGGCGCAGCGGCGCTTCATCATGATCTGGTTCGGGCCCGAAGCGCGGTTCATTACCCTGAGATCGGATTCCGACAGGGACAGCTTTCTCGAGGCGCATCCCTGCCGGAACCTGGTGATGACCAGCGCGTGATCAGATCGCTGCCGGCAGTCCTTTAATCGCCGTCAGCGCCGCGCCGCCACCGACCCGGATCGCCTGTGTGAGAAGCTCGCGGAATTCCCTTTCCGTGAGCTTCTCCACCGGCATCGCCGCGATCATTGCGGCATATCTGCCCCGCAGCGCACGGCGCGCGTTTTCCAGTTCATCGTTCATCTTGCGCTGACGCGCTTCGAGATCGGCGAGCCGATCCCTTTCCGTCATCTTCGGCATGTCCATCGTCCTTCCCCGATGGCCTGCCCGTCGCTTGCGACTGTGCCACATCAGCGGACCGGCGCAAGCGGGGATTGCCGCTTCCTGCGGAACCGGCGGGACGTCCCGTTTGGCCACTTCTCCACCGACCCATCCCATCCATCGGCCCGCGGTGCCTGTAGTCCGCGGACACCCCCATGAGGAGGCTTTCATGCTCACCATCGATCCCGATTACGACCGTTTCGTCGATACCCATGAACCGCACTATTTCTCTGCGCAGGCGAGGGGTTTCACTCTTATTCGCCAGATTGAGCGCCACCTCAAACGGGCTAATTCCTACGCGGGCCAGTACTACGGTTACACCGATCACGAGACCGGCGACTTCGTGATCACCGGCGAGTGCGACGAGGAATACGAAGCGGAATGGAACCATGCTTCGGACCTCGCCCGGATAGCTGCCCGCTCCAATGCGTATCGGATCATCCGGGCGCAGGGCCGTGACGACGAGGCGGCCATGCTCATCCTTGAAGCGCACGCGTTGGTCGCCCAGCAGGGCTGATCACATACTCCGGGGACCGGGCCTGACGCCCGGTCCCCTTTTTTGCTTTCGGGGAGACCCCACCCATGAACGCCATCCCTCAAACCTCCTCGCCACGCACTACCGCGCAACTGCAGCAAGGGTGCCCCGCCCCTGCCGGTACGAGGCTGCGCAGCGCGAGCGCGCTGCGTAAGGCGGGACGCACGGCGCGAGGCCGTTTTGTAATGGACCCTACGCACGGGTGCTGCGGGCCCATTAGGCTGTAAAAACAAGGGTATATGGCCGTAATACGCGTATGCCTCAGTTCCAGCGGAGCGTCGTACGCCGACCACGGCACCGACGAGGGCGGTGCTATCCCATTGAGTTAACGTGAGATATCTTGTGGTACGCGTCCTGCGCGGATTCAGGATCTGTTCGACCGATACCTTCATCAAAAGGCCTGGACTCGCTGCTGCATGACCGAGATCATGGTGTCCTCGCTCCAGCAGGAATACCTCTCCGCCAGCATCGGAGCGCGAGGCACTTGAGCGCCAACTCGAAGCCTTGCAACGCGATATCCATCGATTGCAACTCGAGCATGAGTTCCTCATGCGTTGAGCCTCAACGGGTGAGCAGCGCCTTACCGAAACGCCATGCGAGAAGAATTTTTGGAACGCTAAGCCATTCCCATTTCTCGATCCCAAACGGGATAGCTGCGGCCGTCCCTTTGAGTGTTCCTAGGGTCAGGACTCGTTGATCACAGCCAGAAGATGACGGTGGCAGCGAGGGTAACGGCGGAGAAGAAGGCGGTCGGGCAGCGATCGTAGCGGGTGGCGACGCGGCGCCAGTCTTTGAGGCGGCCGAACATGATCTCGATGCGGCTGCGGCGCCGATAGCGGCGCTTGTCATACCTGACGGGCTCGTTGCGTGATCGCCGACCCGGGATGCATGGCTGAATGCCCTTTGCTTGGAGAGCGTCCCTGAACCAGTCGGCGTCATAGCCGCGATCGCCAAGTAGCCACTGCGCCTTGGGCATGTCGTCGAGCAGCGCTGCCGCTCCGGTGTAGTCGCTGACTTGGCCAGCGGTCATGAAGAAGCTCAAAGGCCGGCCGTTCGCGTCGGCGACGGCGTGGAGCTTGGTGTTCATGCCGCCTTTGGTGCGCCCGATCAGGCGACCAAGATCCCCTTTTTAACCCGCAGACTCAAGGCCGTGCGGTGCGCCTTCAGGTAAGTCGCGTCGATCATGACCGTCTTCGGCTCGGCACCTTTCGCCGCCAGCCCCTCCATCATGCGCGTGAACACGCCTGCCTCACCCCAGCGCTTCCACCGATTGTAGAGCGTCTTGTGCGAACCGTAGGCGGCGGGTGCATCTCGCCAGCGCAGCCCGTTCTTGTTGACGAACACGATGCCACTCAGCACCCGCCGATCATCCACGCGCGGCTTGCCGTGGCTCCTGGGGAAGAACGGCCGCAGCCGCTCCATCTGCTCATCAGTCAGCCAAAACAGATCGCTCATTCCGGTCTCCTTGCGAAGCCTGAATCAGATCGTGACGCTCACATCAATGGGTCCTGACCCTAGCGGATGTATCCGCCGCAATTCGGGCGGAGCAAGCAAGGTCTTTGGATTACGTTCGTAACGTACGATTTCGTATGGTATCTCAAGTTCTTCAAGAGCCCAAAGAATGCGCTGCGATCGGCTGTTTTCGAGATGATGAACTATAATCATTTCCGACACTCTTGATGAGCGGCTGACTTTCAAGGCAGTCGACGTACTTTGAAATTGCTGCACGTGCTGATTTAACCAGAATCAAGCGTTGTGTGCAGGGTGGGATCACGCCAGCAACAAGGCGGGATCAATCGCATAGAGCTGATCGGCTGGTGCACTGGCTGCGGCAGCAAGCCCGATAGCTTCAGGAACTATCTGGTCGAGATAGAATGCCGCGGTCGCTTTTTTGACCTGGCCAAAATCATCATCGGTCGCTGCGCTGTGCTGCTGTTCCATCAACCAGCCGCAGACCGCGACCGATAACATCGTCAGGAACGGATAGCTTGCAGCGAGCCGGTCGTCAGCATTCGCTCCGGTGAGACGGCGTCCGATATCTTCACAGTGATAGATGAGTTCCGTTAGCGGCGCCGCCTTTGCTGTTGTCCGTAAGTCCGTCAATAAGGCTTCGAAGGCCTTGCCATTGGACAGACCGAGCTTCCGTCCGACCAAGTCAGCTGCCTGTATGCCATTCGTACCCTCGTAGATGGGCGTGATTCGAGCATCACGGAACAATTGCGCAGCCCCTGTCTCCTCGACGTAGCCCATGCCTCCATGCACCTGGACCCCAATCGACGCGATTTCATTCCCGAGATCGGTGGCATGCGCCTTGGCGAGCGGCGTGAGGATCTCGAGCCGATCTTGCGCCTCCTCGTCGCCGAGCGCCGCAAGATCGACCTGCACAGCGGCATAGTAGACCAGGGCGCGTGCCGCTTGCGTCTGTGCAGACATCCGCATCAGCATGCGCCGAACGTCAGGATGATCCGCGATGCGCGCCGGCGTGCGATCAGCCGCCCCCGCGCGGGCAGACTGGACCCGTTCCAGCGCGTACGACACAGCCTTGCGCGTTGCCGCCTCACCGATTTGGACGCCTTGCAGACCGACGTTCAGGCGCGCGTTGTTCATCATCGTAAACATGGCGCGCATACCCCCATGTTCCGGGCCGATGAGTTCGCCGATGCAGTCGTCGTGATCGCCGAAGCTCAGGACACAGGTCGGTGATGCGTGCAGCCCGAGCTTATGCTCGATCGAGACAACCTTCACGTCGTTGGGCTCGGCTGGTTTCCCGGCGGCGTCGAGGCGGAACTTGGGCACGAGAAATAGGGAGATGCCACGCGTTCCGGGCGGTGCGTTCGGCGTTCGCGCAAGGACGAGATGGACGATGTTTTCGGCCATGTCATGGTCACCGAACGAGATGTAGATTTTGGTGCCCTTGATCGACCACGTCCCGTCGCCGCGAGGAAACGCCTGCGCGCGAAGCGCGCCGACATCAGATCCTGCCTGGGGCTCAGTGAGGTTCATCGTGCCCGTCCAGGCCCCGGTTGCGAGCTGCGGCAGGTATAGTGCCTGTTGATCGGCCGAACCGTGATGGACCAAGGCTTCGATTGCACCGACCGTCAGCGTCGGACAGAGCGCAAAGCCGGTATTCGCGGTTCCGAGCAGTTCGAGCACGGCGGTCTGCAGCACGAAGGGTAGTCCCTGACCGCCATGTTCGACGGGAACGCCGATGGTACCCCATCCGCCCTCCACATAGGCCTGATATGCAGAAGCATAGCCATCGGGCATCACGACGCCATCGTCAGTCCACTGCGCGCCGACCGTGTCGCCGATCCCGTTGATCGGTCCCCATACGCCGCTGGCGAATTCGCCGGCCCCTTCGAGGACGGCATCGACGACGTCATCGCTGGCATCGGCAAACCGATCGTGTTGAGCAAGGTCGCGGATGTGGGCGATCGTAACAAGGACGAACCGGATCTCAGCGGTCGCAGGTGAAGAAGTCATACTTCGGTGCTTTCTGAAACGATCGTGTGATCAGGCGGATGCTAGCGAGGCGGACGTGATCGCCGTCTCCCGCAGCGCCTTCTTGTCGACCTTGCCGACGCTCGTCCTCGGCAGGACCTCACAGAAGTAGATCGCATCCGGAATGGCGTAGCGCGAAATCGCGCCCGTCTGCGCTCGCTCGGATACCGCGTGCCGCAGCGATCCTTCCGTCACCGCCGGACCAGCGCCGCGGACGATGAAGGCGACCGGCCGCTCACCCCATCGGGCATCGGGAATTCCGACGACGGCCGCCTCTGCCACACCGGCAGCTTCCATCAGGAGGGACTCCAGTTCCAGCGAGGACACCCATTCGCCGCCGGTCTTGATGACGTCCTTGAGCCGATCGACGATCCGGACCGCGCCGTCCGCGTCGAGCTCAGCGATGTCGCCGGTGTGCAGGCGTCCGCCTTCCCACAACGCATCGGAGGCGTCCTGCAGCGAGTAGCCCTGGGTGAGCCAGGGCGCGCGGATCGTCAATTCGCCGCCACGGCTTTGGTCGACCGCGACCTCGACGAGCGGCAGTGGGAAGCCAGCGCGACAGCGGACGCCGACAGCTTCGCCCGGCTTGCTGCGCGCCAGGGTCACGACGGGTCCGGTCTCGGACATGCCGTATCCGGAGAGTGCGATGACGCCGACACCCTCCGCCTCTTCCGCCAGCGCTTCGGGAAGCGCCGAGCCGCCGATCATCATCGTCCAGGGGGCCAAATCCAGGGCATTGGCCCGAGCAACATCGATGACCATCCGGAGGATCGTCGGAACGCAATGCGAGTAGGTCACGCGCTCATCGCGCTTCAAGGCTAGGATCGTGGCCGGGTCGTAGCGTCCGGGATACACCTGCTTCATTCCCAGCATCGTTGCGACATACGGCATGCCCCAGGCATGGACGTGGAACATGGGCGTGATCGGCATGTAGACATCGTTACGCGTGACGCCCTGTCCGATCGGCTGGTTTGCTATCGTCGCAGCCGCCGCCAGGGTATGCAGGACGAGCTGACGATGGGAGAAGAAGACCTGCTTTGGGTCGCCCGTCGTGCCGGTCGTATGGAACGTCGTGGCAATCGCGTTCTCATCGAAGTCTTCGAAGACGTAACCGGGATCGCCCGTTTCGATAAGAGCTTCAAAGCCGTCCGCGGCGCTGCCGCCAAAGGTAACGGAGCGCTCAATTTGCAGCCCGGGCAAAAGCACGTCGGCGAGGGGCTTGAAATCGTCATGGTAGAGCAGCGTAGACGCGCCACTCTGCCGAAGCGTGAAGCCGATCGCAGCTGGCGCGAGGCGAACGTTGACCGTTTGCAGGATCGCGCCAAGCATGGGGATCGCAAAGTAGCATTCGAGATAACGGTGGCTGTCCCAGTCCATGACTGCGACGGTATCACCGGCCTTGACGCCAAATTGTGAGAGGGCAGATGCAAGGCGGTGGATCCGCTCGATGAACGCAGCATAACCAAACCGCCGTCCGTCGCTGACGATCTCCTGACTCGTTGTCTCTGGTTTGGGAAGCAATCGACGAATGAGGAGGGGATAGCTGTACGCCTCTGCAGCGACAGTCTCGAGCAATCTCGGCTGTGTCATAAACTCTCCTAAGTGGTACGCTTTTTATTTGGATTGGGGGATGCTGAACGCGATGACGTAGTCGCCGACGTCCTTCGAATGAGCAGCTCCGCCCACCGACACCAGTACGTATTGGCGTCCGGTCTTGGGCGAGATGTAGGTCATCGGCGTCGCACTTGAGCCGACCGGCAGTCGGTAGCGCCACACCTCTTTGCCGTCCGAGGTGTCGTAAGCGCGCAGGTAGTAATCCTGCGACCCCGCGAAGAAGAGCAGCCCCCCGGCGGTCACACTGGTGCCGGCATAGGTCGGCATGCCGATTGGCATAGGCAGATGCGACTTGATCCCCAGCGGCCCCAATTCCTCGGCAGTGCCGGCCGGCACCTGCCATGCGATCTTGCGGGTGTTGAGGTCGACCGCGGTGATTGTTCCGAACGGCGGGCGCGAACATGGAACACCGAGCTTCGTCATCCACATCTGGATGTTGACGCCATAAGGCGTGCCGAGCTGCGGCGATGGGCCGTGGCCGGTACCATCCGGATGGTTTTTCTTGGCGAATTCGGTGAATTCCGGACGGGTCATCAGGCGGACCGTCATCGGCACGCGTACGTCGTTCATGAACACCCGGTTGTTGGGGACGTCGACGGACATGCTGCCCCAGTTCAGGCCGCCGAGATTGCTCGGATGCTCGATGGACTGGGCCATGCCCGGAGGCGTGAAATCACCGCTGTAGCGCGACTGGCGGAAGGAGATGCGGCAGGCGAGCTGGTCGAACATGGTCATGCCCCACATGCGACGCTCGTTCAGCGTCTCCGCAATAACCGGCATGTCGACAGAATAGGGCTGGGTCGGCGACATCCGCTCACCCGGCATGCTGCCCGCCGACGACACGGGCTTTTCGACCACGCGGCTCAGCGGCTGCCCGGTCGCCCGGTTCAGCAGAAACAGCTGGCCGCGTTTCGTGGACAACAGAAGTGCCGGGATATTGCCGCGTAGATTGACGAGGGCAGGCTGTGCGGGAAGATCGTAGTCCCACAGGTCGTGATGCACCGTCTGGAACTTCCAGCGCTCGCGGCCGGAGGTCACGTCGAGCGCGACAAGTGTCGAATTGTACCGGTCCGCCCACGGCTTGCGCTGGACGCCGTAATAGTCGGGCGTGGCGTTGCCGAGCGGCACGTAGATCAGGCCGAGCTTGTCGTCATAGGCCGCAGTGGTCCACATGTTCGGCGTACCGCGCGTGTAGGTCTGGCCGGGGGGCGGCTCACGCGTGATTGCCGGATTGCCCAGGTCCCAGGCCCAGACGAGCTTGCCGGTTATCACGTCGAAGCCGCGGATCACGCCCGACGGTTCGCCGGTCTGCTCGTTGTCGACCACCCAGCCACCGATCACGATGATGTTGCGCGCGACGAGCGGAGCGGAGGTCTGGAAGTAGAAGCCGGGCTTTACCGGCCCCATGCCTTCGGCGAGCGACACGGTGCCGTCATTGCCGAAGCCCGGGCATAGCTTGCCCGTCCTGGCGTCGAGCGCCATCAATCGCGCGTCGATGGTGGTGGCGATGAGACGCTGCTGGCATTCGCCTGACGCTGTCGTCGACTGATAATAGCCGAGCGAACGACACCGCTGCCAGAAGGGCGCCTTGGCGTGAGGATCGAAGCGCCAGCGCGTGGCACCCGTATCGGGATCAAGCGCGAGGATGACGTTGTTGCGGGTGCAGCTGTAGAGGGTATCGCCGATCTGGAGAGGCGTGTTCTGGTCGATGCCAGGGCCCATGTCGCCGGTCCGGATCGTCCAGGCTGGCTTCAGCGTGGCGACATTGTCGCGATTGATCTTGTTGTAGGTGGCGTATCGAAGCCCAGCGGTGCTTGCGCCGTACGACGTCCAGTCCTGCGGTGCATTGTCCCCTGCGCCAGGAGAATAGTCCGCCGCTGCAACCGCGGATACGGTGGGATGCGGCACGAACGCCAACCCAAACATGGCGGCGAACGCGATCGCGCAGGCCGCAGCACCGAGCCGGAAGCCGCGACGGGCGTTGCCTGAGACGATCGATGGGAACAGTCCTAAGCCTAGTCCTACCAGCGCAATCGGTGCGAGGAGACGGGGAAATAGGTCCCAGAAGCGCAGCCCCGCCTCGAATAGTGACCAGATCACCGTGCCGGCCAATGCGAAGACAAGCACCCAGTTCGCCTGGCGGTGGTTCCGCAAGGCCAAGACGGCTGCAAGGGCGAGTGTAGCGCCGAAGATGGCGTAATATGGTGTTCCGCCCAGCGCCGCCAGCCACAGACCACCCGCCGTCAGAGCGGCGCCGATGATCAACAGAACGACTGCGTAGAGTCTCGCGATCTTCGACATTGGGGACTCCGATCCAAGAAATGTTAGTGGGGTAGGGTGCCTCTCTCGGGCAGTTGATTCGCGGTTCGGCTATCCGGTTGTTGATGCAGCGACGCGCGCCGCACGCTGTGCCGCGAGGTTTTCGGCGACCCGCTGCCGCGTGAAGACCGGCGGAAGATCAAGCGCCTGCAAAAGACCGGAGCCGATGAGGGATGCACTCAGGGCCGGCGTGACGATGCTCTCGATAATGATCGGAAGCTCGGCTTCGGTGAAGGCGGACCCATCCCTGCGGTCAGTCGCAATGTCGTGCGATAGACGGGCGAACCGTTCGAACAACGGTTGGAGTAGGGGGCTCTGCACCGCCGACAGCCACCCGATGAGCTTGCCGACCCCCGTCGTTTCGAAGCTGTCGAACACAAGGTCGACGAGATCCGCTTCACTGATCTGTCCCGCCTTCAAGGCCCAAGTGCCTGCTCGAACCTTGGTCAAAAGCTGCTCGATCAGTCCGTCGGCGACTGCCGCCTGCAGATTGGCGGCGGTGCCAAAATGGTGGGTGATGCTGCCGTGCGTCATTCCCAGCGCCGCGGCGACCGACTGAAGGGTGATCGCGCCAGGTCCATCAGCCACGAGGATCCCGCGCGCGGCACTGATCGCCTCCTCGCGCAGTTCGTCCGGCTGGCGGCGACGTCGACGGGCAGGGATCATCGCTATTGTCATCGGTGACAATATCTGCGAATGATTGATTGCTGTCAATTTATTCCATGAGGACGGATCAGATGCCCGGAGGCGGCGAGCGTCATTTCAGCGCATTCGAGGTGACCGCCTCGGACATCGATCACATGGGGCATGTGAACAACACGGTCTATCTACGGTGGATTCAGGACGCGGTGACCGCGTTTTGGGAGCAGCACGCACCGGGGGAGGCCGTGCGTTCGATCGCATGGGTCGCGCTCAAACACGAGATCAGCTATCGCAGCCCTGCGTTTCTTGACGAGCGTGTCGATGTCCAGATGCTCATCGACCGGTACGTGGGGGCCAGAGCCTATTTTGACGCTACCATAAGGCGAGGAGAGACGGTGCTCGCCGAGGTGAAAAGCGTCTGGTGCAGCGTCGATGTCTCGTCGCTTCGTCCGGTCCGGCTTGCCCGGGAAATCCGCGCTTCAATCCTTGGCGGCTCGAAGGCGACGGCATGACAAGTCCACTCGCCTGGCACGCGGTCACGATGGCCGCTCTTGTCTGCTCCTCCGGTGCCGCGATTGGCCAAAGCATTAACGATCGACAATCGCAGCCATTGAGCTTCGATGCGGCTCTCGCGCGGATCGACGATGCCTCGCCCGGCCTTTCCGGCGAGGACCATGCCGTCCGTGCAAGCGAACTGATCGCCGGGGCTACCCGTAGCTTGCGCCGTCCGGTCGTCAGCGCTTCGGCCAGCGTCATCGAGTATCAAAAGACGTTGTCCGTCGACCTCACTGGGCCGAAGGATAATGCGGCAAATGCCACAACCGACTTCCTATCGCAGCTGCCCGGCCAGTTTCCGGTCGGCTTGCAGCAGATCGTCGGGCAGGTCACACAGCGCGTCGGCGCCGCGCTGCCGACGATCTTCGGGGCAATCCCGGACACGCTGCAATATCAGACGCGTGATACGGTGTTTCGGCCCGCGGTCACCGCGGCCATGCCCCTTTACACGGGCGGAGCGATCCCGGCGATCCAGGCAGGCGCGGACGCCGCGGTCGATGTGGCGCGCGCCAGGCAGGCCGGTGGGCGCGACGTGTCCCGTGTCAGCCTTGTTCGAGGCTATTTCGGACAGCAGGTCGCTGCACAATTGACGCACTCCACGCGCGAGACGCTCGAGGGGTTCGACCGCCATCTGGCCGATGCGAAGAAGCTCGAGCAGAACGGGGTCATCCCCCATGCCCGCGTCCTCCAGGTCCAGGTCGCCCGCGATGCCGCGGAGCGCGCCTATGCGCGCGCGCAGCTAGAGGAAGCGACGGCCGCCGATGCGCTGGCGCGATTGCTGAATCAGCCGGGGGGCGTGAATGCGCTGACGCCTCTATTCGTCAATTCGGCGCCACTGCCGCCGGTCAGCGTGTTCATCGACGGCATCGATGCGACACCGCGAGCACGCGGCGCCGACGCTGCCCGCGACATCGCCCGTGCGGGCGTGGGCCTCGCGAAATCCCGTTACCGCCCCCAGGCTTTTGCGTTCGGCAGCTACAACGCCAACCGCAATAATGCGCTGCCGACCGAACCCGATTGGGTGGCCGGTATTAGTCTGCGATACACCCTGCTGTCGAATTTCGATCGTAAAAAGTCGCTCGATGCGGCGCGCGAGCAGGAGCGCGCAGCCGCCGATGCCGCAGCGCAGGCTCGCAAGGACGTGGCCAACGAAATCGTCCGTGCCTGGAATCTGGTCGAAACGGCCCGGCGGTCTTTCCTGCTGCTCGACAGCAACCTTGCCGCAGCGCGGGAAAACCTGCGGGTCCAACGGGTTTCATTCTTCGAAGGCGAAGCCCCATCCTCGGCGCTCGTCGATGCCGAGGCGACGCTGGCCTCGACGCAGACCCAACGCATCACGGCAGCCTACGAATACGACCTCGCACTCGCGGGCTTGCTCGCGACGAGCCACCGGGTTGACGATTTCACCACCTATTTGGCGCGCGCCGATCGACGTTTGGGGAATGAGAAGTGAACGAGGAAACGACCGCTTCACCAAAACGTAGCAGGCGGCCGATCGCGATCACCGCCGGGTTGATCGTCGTGATCGTCGTCGTGTTGGGTCTGTGGCTGGCGAGCCGGCCGGCGCCGGAGCAATTGCAGGGCATGGTCGATGCCGACGAGGTCAATGTTGGAACCAAGGCGCTTGCCCGCGTCGAGCATCTGATCGCGGAAGAGGGGCAGCGCGTTCAACCCGGCACGCTGCTGGCGACGCTGTCGAGCCCCGAGATCACCGGTGGGCAGGCGCAGGCGCAAGGTGCGCTCGATGCAGCACGCGCGGTTGCGTCGGAAACGAACGAGGGCGCGAGGTCGGAAGACATCGCAACCCTGCGCTCGACATGGCAGGCAGCCCAGGCGGCAGCGGATCTGGCGGCGGTCACGAGCCGCCGCACAGCCAATCTTTACGCGCAAGGGGTGGTGGCGGCCCAGCGCCGGGATGAAGCAGCGGCAGCGCGCGACAGCAGCGCCCGCAACGCCGAAGCCGCGCGTCAGCAATATCTGAAGGCGCTGGCAGGAGCGCGTCCGCAGAACAAACAGGCGGCGAACGCCCAAGTGCGTATCGCCGAAGCCGCACTGCGCACCGCGAACGCCTTAGGGCGCGAAACACAATTGTTCTCGCCGATTGCTGGTGAAGTTGCCCGCAAGCTCGTGCAGCCAGGCGAAGTCGTCAGCCCCGTCATCCCCGCCTATCAGGTCATCGACATCGATCACCCCTGGGTCGCGTTGAACCTGCGGGAGGACCGTTATCATGGTCTCGGGATCGGCTCGGTGCTGCACGGTCACATACCCGCGCTGCAGCGCGATGCCGACTTCAAGGTCTATTTGGTTGCGCCGCGCGGCGACTTCGCCACCTGGCGCGCCACGCGCGAAGCATCGGGCTATGACGTGCGAACCTTCGAGATCCGGCTGCATCCGGTCAGCTCGATCGAAAAGCTGCGCCCGGGAATGAGCGTCCTGTTCGACTGGCCACAATGAGCGCCTTTCGCCGGGCTTGGACGCGCGAGGTGCATTATCTACGTCACGATCGCTGGGATCTTGCAGGCATCACATTGCTTCCCGGATTCCTCATCTTCATCGTTGCTGCCCTGTTTTGGCAGGGGCCGCTGCGCCAAGTGCCGCTGGGGATCGTGGATGGTGACGGAAGTACCGCCAGCCGAGCGGTCGTCCGCGCGCTCGATGCCTCGCCACTCATTCGGTTCGGAGGCTATTATCCGGGCGAGGTCGAGGCCGTGCGTGCAGTCCGCTCCGGCAAGATCCTGGGGTTTGCGCATATCCCGGCGGGACTCGGCGAAAGCGTGGCCCGGCACCGGGAGCCGGTCGTTCGCATCCTCTACAACGGAAGCTTCCTGACCGCCGGGGGTCAGGTCGCCCGTGCGGCTGAGGAGGCCGTGACCGAAGCGCTCCCGGAGATCGCGGCCAATCAGCTGCCCAATCATGCGGTACCGAGGAGCCGCGTCCGGCGTCTCGCCGTCGAGGCGACACCGCTGGGCAATGCGCCATCGAGCTTCGAATGGTTCCTGGGGCTGCTGATCTTCCCGGCGGTTCTGCATCTGATCGCGGCCTGCGTTTGCGCCATGGCGATCGGCCGCGAACTTAAGGGCAAGTCTTTGTCTGAGTGGGCGAGGGCAAGCGGCGGGGTGGCTCCAGCGATGGCCGGCAAGATGCTGCCTTACGTCCTCGCCATCAGCGGTTGGGGACTCGTCTGGCTCCTCTACCTGACCCTTGCGCGCGGTTGGCGTATCGAGGGAAGTATCGTTTTGATCGCCTCCGGTCAGACGCTGTTCTACGCTGCGACGGCTGCCGTCGCGGCGCTCCTCGTGGCGGTGACGCGCGAGACGGCCACGGCGCTGTCGGCCAGCGCCGTCTATGCCGGATCGGCCCTGGCTTATTCAGGTGCAACGCTGCCGCTGAACGGCGGGAACGCATTCGCCCGCACCTGGAGCAACGTGCTGCCGCTCACCCATTATATCGCGCTTCAGATGGGGCAGGTCAGTGGTCAGGCGATTACCGCAGCCGTCGCGCCGATGGCCTCGCTGATGGCCTACATCGTCATCGCGGGCGGCGGGGCATTGGCCTTCATCATGGCAAAGGCACGGCGGGCATGACCTTCGATAGGGCCTTCCTCTCGACGTGGCACACCATCCTCACGTCGAAGACGCTGCTTAGCACGATGCTGCTCGCGGTCGTCCTTTATTCCTTTTATTACCCCGCGCCTTATTCCCATGAGGCGCCGAGGAAGCTGCCCGTGGTCGTGGTCGATCAGGATGACAGCGCACTCAGCCGATCAATGATCCTAGACCTGGACGCCACTCGTTCCATCGGTGTCGTGAACGTCGTCGGGAACCTCGCTATTGCCAGGTCGGACATGCGCGAGGGCAAGGCCGATGGGGTCATCCTGATCTCCGACGGCCTGGAGCGCCAGCTGCGTGCGGGAACGCCCGGCTCCGGGATCGCCGTTTGGGTCAATGCGACCTATCTGCTGCGCGCGAGCACGATCGGTGAGGCGGTGACGGCGGTCATACAGAATATCGCGAAGACCCGTTTGCTGCCGGGCGGGCAGGTCAGTCGCGGCGGTCCGCCGGTCACGGTCGTCAAAGAACCGCTATTCAATCGAACGGGAGGCTACAAAGGCTACGTCTTTCCATCCGTAGCGGTTATCATCATCCAGCAAACGCTCCTCTTCGGTGTCGCGACCTTCATGGGTGCGCGTCGCCGAACGGGAACGTGGCGGATGGGGGCGGCGGAGTTCGGCGGTACCCTGGTGGCCTTCTCGTCGGTCGGCATTCTGGGATGCTATTTTTTGTTCGGCCTGATCTTCTGGCTCCAAGGGGTTCCTGTCGATGGCAACGTCCTCGGCATGGTCGGGGTCGTGCCGATCTTCGCCGCAGCGGTCGCTGCGCTGGGAATGTTGGTGGGCAGTGTATTCGATCGGGGAGAGCGGGCGACCTACATGCTCGGTCCAACGTCAGTACCCTTCTTCTTCCTCACCGGCGCGACCTATCCGCTCGATCAGATGCCGCGCTTCGTATCGGCATTTTCCCACCTGATACCCTCGACATCGGGGGTGCATACCTTCGTCCCTCTTAATCAAATGCGTGCCACACTCGGCGACGTCGCTTCGCCGCTGTTGATGCTGGTGACGCTGGCCATCGGCTATTCCGCGCTCGCGTATCTCCGCATCGTCGTCTTCGCGCCGCGCTCGGTAAGAGTGCACGCCTGACAAAACGCAAGGCAGACATTCTAAAGAACCGGCGCTGCGGCGCCAGGACCTACACGAGGAGCGATGCGTGACGGACCATATAAAGGTGAACAGGACGGGCGGTATTCTGACGCTCATCATGAACCGTCCCGACAAGAAGAATGCGCTGACCGACGCCATGTACGGCGTGCTTGCCGATCAGATCGAGGCGGCTCGCAACGACCCGGCCATCCGGGTTGTCGTCTTACGTGGAGAGGGCGATATGTTCACCGCCGGCAACGATGTCATGGAATTCGCATCGAGCAAGCCAGGCGGCCTGACCAATGTCCTCCGCTTCATTCAGGCGATCGCCGAGACGGACAAGCCGCTGATTGCCGCTGTGCAGGGACGGGCGGTTGGCGTCGGCACGACCATGGTCATGCGCCGCTGCTTGACGAACCTGAGGCATTAGAAATCATCCAGGATTTCCTTGGCAGATTTGCGCCATCGGTTGACGAAGGAAGCTAGCTCGCCTCGTGTCAGATGTCATTCATTCAGTTGAACTGCCAGCTTTCGTGTTTCTTGCGGATTAACGGCGACTGATTGCTCTTCGTCACTGCAGGACGCCTTTTTCCGGCACCAAAGCCCTCGCTCTTGCCCGAAGCCGTCTCCAAGCCCTCGCGCAATATTATTCCATCAGCACCGACGAGGCCGATCCTCAATTTTTTTGGGGTTCTTGTCCGAATAATAGCGTTTTTACTCGGAATTGGAACATCCTATTTCTACTGCAGACGAGGAAATCCTCGCAATCCTAACAGGGAGAGGAAATCATGAAAAAGATGCTATATTCCGGCCTATCAGGCTTCGGCTTGGCAGTAAGTCTTTGTGCAGCACCTGCATTTGCTCAGGAAGATGCTCAGGTCGCGGGGCGCAGTCGCGACACCGATGCCTTGCTCGGCGAAATCGTTGTGACGGCAACAAAGCAGGCCGGGGGGACCAACGCCCAGAGAGCACCTGTGGCGATCTCGGCCTTTGGTGAAGATCAGCTCCGTGCGATGCAGATCAAGGATATTTCCCAGATCGCCTTCAAGGCCCCCAATGTTTCGATGGATGACGTCGGAACCACGAAGGGTGTTGCGAACTTCAGCATCCGCGGCCTCGGCGTAAATTCCTCGATTCCCTCCATCGATCCGGCCGTGGGCACCTTCGTGGACGGTATCTATCAGGGCATCAATGGCGGTGTCGTCTTCGACGCCTTTGACCTCAAATCGGTCGAAGTGCTCCGTGGCCCCCAGGGAGTCCTCTTCGGTCGAAATGTCACGGGCGGTGCAGTTCTCGTCAACACTACGGATCCCTCCGACACACTGAAATATGATTTCAAGGCCTCTGCCACGTCGGGCCTGCGAGGGACCGGCGGCAGCTATACCGTTTCCGGCGTGGTGCGTGGACCGTTGGTAAAAGATGTGTTGTCGGCCAAATTGGGTGTTTACTATAACAAGGATGATGGCTGGTTCGAGCGTACTGTCGGCGCGCGCAAGGAGGATTTTGGCGAGTCCCGCACCTGGCTGTTGAGAGGCGGCCTCAAGTTCACGCCCTCGAGCGATCTGTCGGTGCTGGTCAAATATGAGCATGGTGACTCGCACGGCGACGGGCCGGCAGGCCAATCCCACACGAACGGGGATGGGGTTCCGGGAGCATGGGGCAATTTCAGCCGCGATAGCTTCGGCTTCTCGATTGACGAACCCGGCTTCTATGATTCCAAATGGGATCAGGTGAGCGGCGAGATCAATCTTGATGTTGGTCCCGGCACCATCACGAACATCGCCGGTTATCGCCGCTACAAGCAAGAGGCTCTGTCCGATATCGATTCAAGTCCGAGGGATCTTTTCCACGCAAATATCGACGTTAAGCAGCACCAATTTTCGGATGAGCTACGTTTCAACGGAGATGTTACAGACGATATCGAACTCACGACCGGATTTTTTTACTTCACTCAGAAGATTTATTATAACGAGCATCGCCGGCTCCTTGGAGGCGCCCGTCATCAATATGGTGGGGGGTATCAGGACCAGGAGACATTTGGTCTGTTCGCTAATGTGGATTTCAAGCTCACAGATGCTCTTACGATCAGCCCCGGTTTGCGTTGGTCCCATGAACGAAAGGACGACAAGATCGCTTCGCTTTCAGCGAATGTAAACAAGCCCTGCGACATCATCGATGGTACCTGCCCTTACGACTTTACGGGCAAGGTTTCGAAGGGCAGTTGGTCCCCTCGCTTGGGTATCCAGTATGAAATTTCGCCGACCGTTAGAAGCTATGCCAACTATGCGCGGGCATATCGTGCCGGCGGCTTCAACTTTCGCAACACCGCAACCGATCTGGCGAATTTTGGCCCTGGGCCCTTCCGCGACGAAAAAGTCGATTCCTGGGAACTGGGTTTCAAGACGGAGCCGTTCGGCCGTGCGCGCTTCAATGTGGCGGCATTCTATATGAAAATTGCCGACATGCAGCGCGAGGTGAATTTGTCGGATCCTGTTTCGGGCGTGGTGCAGGTGATCAAAAATACGGCTGATGCGAGAATCATGGGTATCGAAGCCGACGCGACGATCCCACTTGCGGAGGGTGTTGTTCTTGAGGGATCTGCCGGCTACACGGACGGAAAATATACTAATGTCATTTTCGATCTCAACGGCGACGGTCTCGTAAACGGGGCGGACAAGGATCTCGATATCCCACGTCTCGCTCCTTTCACGGCAAATATCGGCCTTTCTGTGGAAAGAGATCTGCCAGCAGTTGGGACGACAACGCTCCGGGTGGGGTATTCGCATCGCGACAGCTCGGCTTATACCGATAACAATCGCGGTCAACTCAATGCTGCCGACCGGATCGATGCGAGCTTGGCCTTCCACGTTCTCGATGACAGGGGGACCATTACAATATTCGGTCAAAACCTCACAAACGACGTGCAGATCGGCGGGGATACCCAGTTGCCGGCACGGCTCGGACCTGTCCCCCTGGGTGGCACATTCTCGCCGCTCTCAAAAGGGCGCGTGTTTGGTGTTGAGCTTCGCTTCTCGAACTAAGTGACAGGATGGAATCTTGGGCCGGCATTTTGCCGGCCCATGCCAATTTAAAATCAGACTCAGGATGGTTGAAAATGCCCCCTCAAATCGGAACCGGCAATCTTGCCGTCTACATCAGGGACTGCTGCACGGAATTTTCCGGGCGCGTGGCGTTCGTTGAGGGGGATCGCGAACTTAGCTATGAAGCCCTGTGGTTGAAAGCCGGAGCGCTCGCGGGTTTCTTGCGCCAGCAATGCTCAGTAAACCGGGGCGACCGGGTCGCCGTTATGCTGCCTAACATCATGGCTTTTCCGATCGCCGTTGCGGGGATCGTGCGTGCGGGCGCAGTCCAGGTGAATATCAATCCCTATTATACCGCGCATGAGTTGAAGCATCTGCTAAATGATTCCGAGGCCGACGTTATCATCACAACGTCGCTTTCCCTGCCTGCGATCAGAGGGGCCGATGTCCGTTCGATACGATCGGTCATCTTGGTCGACAATTTGCATGAAGAAGACTTGCTCTCTCTACCAGCTATCTGGCAGGTCGCCGATTTCGAAGATGCCCTCGGCTCCAAGTTCCCGGCGCCGGATATCGTCGATCATCTGGGGAAGGAGGATTTGGCGTTCCTTCAATATACGGGAGGGACAACTGGGCTGCCCAAAGGAGCGATGCTTAGCCACGGCAACATCATGGCGAATGTTCGGCAGTTTCAAGCGATTTGGGGTGAGGAGGATAACGTCAGGCAGATCAACGTCCTGACAGCCATTCCACTTTACCATATATTTGCGCTGACCGTGAACATGATGTGCATGCTTTCGCTCGGAGCGAAGAATGTCCTCATTCCCAATCCGCGCGATCTGAGGGAGATCTCTGCGCTCTGGCAACGTCACAAGATCAACTTTGTGACTGGGGTAAACACGTTGTTCAAGGCGCTTGCTGCGGAGCCATCCTTTGCGGAGTTGGACTTTGACCCCAAGCTGCTGGCGATGGGCGGCGGCGCGCCGGTGCAGGAGGTGGTCTCCTCACGTTGGAAGGCATTGACCGGCAGGCATATTCGAGAAGGCTATGGCCTCTCCGAGACATCGCCTATTCTGACTTGCACACCGTTTGCCGAGGAACGGTTTCTCGGGAGCATTGGCGAGGTGGTCCCGGGGACCGAACTGGCTATCCGCGACGAGAATGGCGCCGATGTTCCAAGGGGAGAGGTTGGGGAGCTTTGCGCGCGCGGTCCCCAGGTGATGCAGGGCTATTGGCGACAACCGGCGGCGACATTGCAAGTCATGACGAGCGATGGCTATTTCCGAACTGGAGACCTTGCGCGGCAAGATGAAAACGGCCGCTACTATATTGTCGACCGACAGAAGGACATGATTCTCGTGTCCGGCTTCAATGTCTACCCCAATGAGGTGGAAGTTACCGTCTCGCAACTGGCTGATGTGGTCGAGTGCGCTTGTGTCGGCGTTCCGGACCAAACCACCGGGGAAGCTGTTGTGCTGTTTGTTGTGGGCAGGACGCAAAACTTTGATGTGCAGCGCATTCGTGTGCATTGCCGAGAAAATATGGCGGCCTATAAGGTGCCACGTCATATCCATATGATCGAGGAAATGCCCAAATCGAGCGTTGGGAAGATCTTGCGACGCGAACTTCGCGAGCGGTTGATCCATGGGAAAGTTATGGAAGAAAGCTAAGTTGAATAAGTTGGATGCTGCTGAAAGCGGATTCGGTTTTGGCTAAGATCGAGTGCGATTGGCGTCAGGATCCCAGAAACTCTCGAAGCATAGCTTGTGGAAATCCTCGGTAAACTCTCTCCGAATAGAGGCTAGGTCCATTGTCTTGGAGCCTGTCGAAAGAATTCTCACAAGTTTGCCGACGAACAATGCAAAGCCAAGTATGCCGGTAACGGGGGGCAAGCTTCGCTTCGCCGCAAGTTCAAAGACAGTCTGCCAACCGCGATAGATACCGCGAACGAAGCCCCAGATAGTTTGCCGGAGCTCTGGTCGCCGCGAGGCTTCGATCCAGGTCGAAAAAAACGCGAGGTTGAGCGCTGAAAATTCAGTGGCTTCGCGGATGAAAATGGTCGTCGTCACTTCGACCAGATTTTCGAAGGTCACAGCTTGACGATCTAGGCTTTGCATCACCCCGCGGTAACGCTGCTTGGAATTCTCCACGAGAAGCATGCCCGCCGAAGCAAGCAGTGCATCTGTTGTCCGGAAATGATATGCGGGCGCCGTTGCTGTCAGGCCGGCTTTCTCCGCGACTGTTCTGAAGCTGACCTCTGCCGCGCCTTCTGATATCAGAAGGTCGATTGCAGCTCCGAGGATCAGATTACGGGTACGCTGCGCCTTGTTCGTCGCCGCTGGAGGCTTCGAGGGAGCGGAACATGTCGAGGGGGGCCAAAGGTCCGTGGGTTGGCCTTCGTGGTTCAGGACCTGGTCGACTTGCTCCTGATCCAGTCGCAGTGCCGTGACAAAAAACAGCAGTCCCATGACCAGATCGATCCCGGAACGAGCTATGCGGTGAGGATTGGGCTCTCCAGTAGCCTCAGCGATGTCAGACCATAATTTTGAAATGCTGACGTTCCAGGCTTGGGCGAGAGAAAGGCTTTCCTCATGGCGCACGGCGTCGAGGGCGATTTCCGCCCAGGCAAGCGTGAGCGTCCGATCTCTGTCTGTTGCATTTCCAACGAGCCGATAGGCGAAGTCACGAAAGCTGGGGGGCGCGCCCGATCTAAAGCGGGATGCTGCGCGTGCGAATGCGTCTGTATAGCGTTCCAGGATCGCTGAGGATGCGGCGGCCACGAGGCCAAATTTGCTGGGATAATAATAGTTGACAAGCGCAAGGCTAACTTTGGCACGCGAGGCAACCTGGCGGTAGCTAAGACCGGCGAGGCCCCTGTCAGCCATGACCGTCACAGTTGCGCGAATGATGCGGGCGCGCGCGTCGCGATCAGATTCATCGGCGCCGGATACCACGCGCTCGCCAAGGGCGGAGACTTGTCTGGCCTTGTTGTAATTCATTCTCTCTCTCCTAGCACGGCGGTTCGATTGAGCAACACAACCCACAGCATATCGATTTGCCTTGACGTGAAACTGCATATCTGATTTTTGAGTGATCGTACAGGATGAGAGCCAAGGCAGTTTTCTGCGTGATTCTTTTGCAAGTGCCGAACCAGGTCTTGCTGATGTGGGCAGCGAAGGGCTGCGAGTTCGACGACTCGTACAGGGCTTGGGCCTTGGAAGGAGTAAATGGTGTCGCTTTTTGATCTTGCCGGCAAAGTAGCGCGTGAGACGGGGGCGTCGCGTGGGATCGACAGGGCTGTCGTGGAAGCGTTGGCAGAGGCTGGCGCTCGGGTGGCGGTTTCGAGCGGGACGCAGGCGGCATGCGAAGAAGTAGTCGCGACGATCAATGTGGTTTCGTTGATCGGAGCCATGATCGGGGCCGACAAGATCAGCGCCTATAACATGTCGAAGGCCGCAGACCTTCAGCCTGTCCGCAACCTCGCTGTCGAACCGGGGGATTCCAATATCCGTGTTAACGCGATTACTCCGGGGGGCATTCGTACTGATTTCGCCAAACCACTTTGGGAAGATCCGGCTGCCGAGTTCAGGCTTTGCGAAGCACTGCCCCTCGGCAGGATCGGTGAGCCGACCGGTATCGGCGGTGCTGCCTTTTTTCTCGCGTCTCAGGCAGCTCCTTACATCACAGGTCAATCAATCATCATTGATGGCGAGGCAACGGTTAGAGGCGTGCATTGACGTCCTGTCCGTTTACCGGCCTAATCGGAGCCGCACTATGCAGTTGAATTACCATCAGGATATTCTTGAAATCGTTCTGGATAATCCACCGGTCAATGCCCTTGGTGCAGCTTCGCGCCGCCAGTTGCTTGAGGCCTTGGACAGTGCCGATGCCAATTCATGTGTCAGCGCAATTGTCATTCGGGGGGGAGGGGCCTTGTTTTCGGGGGGGGCGGATATTTCCGAGTTTGATAAGCCCTGGCTTGAGCCCGGGCTTCCGGGCCTTGTCGATCGTCTCGAGCGCTGCAGCAAGCCCGTAGTCGCAGCCATCCATGGCATTTGCTACGGTGGCGGTCTTGAACTTGCCCTGGCATGCCACAGGCGCATTGCATCGCCCGCAGCCAGGATGGCGCTTCCCGAAGTTCTGCTTGGACTTCTGCCTGGCGCCGGTGGAACGCAACGCTTGCCCCGCCTTATTGGAGCAAGGGCTGCGCTCAAGATGATGTTGGATGGTGCGCCGGTGGACGCATCTACGGCCCTGGCATTGGGCCTAGTGGATCTGATCGCCGGTGATCTCGCTGTCGCCGCACTGGAGATGGCACGCCAGGCGGCCACGGATCAGATCCGGCGCACAGGCGATTTGCCCTTGCCCAAGGACTTGCGTGAAGCGGTTCTGGATGCGCGAGAAAATCTGTCAAAAAGGTCTCTTAGTCCCGCGCAAGCATATATCATCGATAGCGTTGCTGTGATGGATGAACTCTTCAGTGCAGGGCAAGCGGTCGAAGCCCGACTATTCACAACGCTCCTTGCAACCGAAGCTTCGCGCGGGCTGCGCCATGCATTCTTTGGCGAGCGCAAGGTCGCCCGAATTCCCGGATTGTCCAAGGAGATCAATCAGCGCGACATCAAACGCGTCGGGGTTGTGGGTGGCGGCGTCATGGGTACCGGGATCGCTATCGCTCTTCTCAATGCTGGACTGGACGTAACGATCGTCGATCTCCAGCCGGAAGTACGGGCCAAGGCTGAAAGCACCATAAGAACTACCATTCAGCGCGATGTGAACAAAGGCCGAATCGATCAGCGGATCGCGGATGCACGTTTTGCCGCCCTTTGCATTGCCGATGATCTGTCAGCTATGTCCCGGGTCGACCTGGTTATCGAAGCCGTTTTCGAAGATATAGAGGTCAAGAAGAAGGTCTTTACCGCTCTTGACCAACACACGCGTCCGGACGCTATTCTGGCCAGTAACACCTCCACCCTTGACCTGGATGTGATCGCAGGTTTCGTGAAGAATCCCTCGCGCGTCATAGGGCTGCATTTCTTCTCGCCCGCCAACATCATGAAATTGCTTGAGGTCGTTCGAGGCCGTGAAACAGCACCGGAATTGCTCGTGGCCGCCATGGCATTTGCAAAGCGTATTGGTAAGGTCGGTGTTATATCGGGCGTGTGTGACGGATTTATCGGCAACCGGATATTCGAAGAATATCTTCGTCAAGTCTACTTCATGCTCGAGGAAGGCGCACTTCCGCAGCAGATCGATGCGGCAATGGAAAAATGGGGCATGGCCATGGGACCATGCCGCACCATGGACCTTGCCGGTCAGGATATTGGGTGGGCCATTCGCAAGCGCAGGGCAGTGCAGAATCCTGAACGCCCCTACTCGGGTATTCCGGATCGGATCTGCGAACTGGGCAGGTTCGGGCAGAAGTCGGGTAAAGGATTCTACCTTTATCCCGATGGCCGCACGGCGCAGGTTGACCCGGAAATAGAACAGCTCATTGTAGGTTACTCTGATGAATTCGGCATTGAGCGGCGCGAAATCAGCGACGAAGAAATTATAAGCCGCTGCCTCCTTGCAATGATCAACGAAGGTGCAAAAATCCTTGAGGAGGGTATCGCCTATCGTCCGATCGATATCGATATGACCTATTTGCTCGGATATGGGTTCGCACGTGAACGCGGAGGGCCGATGTTCCAGGCTGACCAAATTGGTCTGCCGTCGGTGTTTGAGCAACTCAACGCTCTTGCGCAAGGCCGCAACGGCTGGGCCTGGACGCCGTCCCCGTTGATCGGGCGATTGGCTGCCGGTGGCGAAAGCTTTGAATCTCTTAATCAGTAATTTCCTAAATTCTGCGGAGAATTCCATGACCAATGTCTATCTTGTATCGGCTGCGCGAACGGCGATTGGGTCTTTTGGCGGCGCGTTGAAGGACCAGCAACCCGGTGAACTCGGAGCAATTCCGATCCGCGCCACTATTGAGCGGAGCGGCTTGGCGCCCGAGTTGGTCGGACACGTCGTAATGGGCAGTGTGGTGCTTACCGAGCCGCGCGATGCTTATGTAGCTCGGATTGCTGCCATTACAGCAGGTATACCCAAGGAAGTTCCTGCATTGACGGTCAATCGGCTTTGCGGATCGGGATTGCAGGCCATTATCAGCGCTTCCCAGTCGATCATGTTGGGAGATTGCAAAGTTGCAATCGGAGGTGGCGTCGAGGTGATGAGCCGGGCGGCCTATTATTCCCCTGGCACGCGTTGGGGACAAAGAATGGGCGATACTGTAATGCTTGATGGCCTCAACGGCGCCCTGACCGATCCGTTTCACAAAATTCATATGGGCGTGACGGCGGAAAATGTGGCACGTGAATATCAGATCAGTCGCGCTGACCAGGATGCTTTGGCGCTCGAGAGTCAGCAACGGGCTGCCCGGGCGATTGCGGAAGGACGTTTTCGTGATCAGATCGTTCCGGTAGAGATCAGCTCGCGAAAGGGCTCTGTGGTCTTTGACACGGACGAGCATGTCCGCATGAACGCGCAAGCTTCGGATTTGGAAAGTCTTAAGCCTGTTTTCCAGCGCGAAAACGGAACGGTCACTGCAGGCAATGCCTCGGGTATCAACGACGGCGCGGGAGCTGTTCTCCTGGCATCGGAAGCTGCGGTCAGGGAGCATGGGCTCACGCCCCTTGCTCGCCTTGTTTCCTATGGCCATGCAGGCGTGGATCCTGCTTATATGGGGATTGGGCCAGTACCAGCGACGCGACAGGCTCTTGAACGTGCAGGTCTCTCGGTTGATGCTCTGGATGTTATTGAATCGAACGAAGCTTTTGCCGCTCAGGCGTGCGCGGTTTCGAAGGAACTCGGATTCAATTCCGAGAAGGTAAATCCCAACGGCAGTGGCATTTCCCTTGGACATCCGGTTGGGGCGACCGGCGCGATCATCACAACCAAGCTGGTTTACGAGTTGCAACGCTCCGGTGGTCGCTTTGGCCTTGCTACCATGTGCATAGGTGGCGGCCAGGGGATCGCCGCGATTTGGGAACGTATCTGAATATCTGGAAGGATTAGAAATGAAGATAATTGTGCCTGTTAAGCGGGTTATCGATTACAACGTAAAGCCGCGCGTGAAGGCGGATGGCACGGGCGTGGACCGGGCTAACGTCAAGATGAGCATGAACCCGTTCGACGAAATCGCCGTCGAGGAAGCCATTCGCCTGAAGGAAAAGGGCGCGGCGACCGAGGTCGTGGCAGTGTCGATCGGCGTCGCCAAGGCGCAGGAAACGCTGCGCACGGCGCTGGCGATGGGCGCTGATCGCGCCATCCTGATCCAGACCGATGATGAGGTGGAACCGCTGGGCGTCGCCAAGCTGCTCGCCAAGGTGCAGGAAGAGGAAGGCGCTGGTCTGATCATCCTGGGCAAGCAGGCGATCGACGATGACAGCAACCAGACCGGCCAGATGCTCGCCGCGCTGCTGAACCTGCCGCAGGGCACCTTCGCCAGCAAGGTCGAGGTCGAGGGCGACAAGGTCAACGTCACCCGCGAAGTCGATGGCGGCCTGGAGACGGTGAAGCTCGCCACCCCGGCGATCATCACCACCGACCTGCGTCTGAACGAGCCGCGCTATGCGTCGCTGCCGAACATCATGAAGGCGAAGTCCAAGCCGCTGGCGACCAAGACGCCGGCCGACTATGGCGTCGATATCGCCGCCCGTCTGGAGACGCTCAAGGTCTCCGAACCGCCCAAGCGCTCGGCTGGCATCAAGGTTGCCGATGTCGATGAATTGGTGGCCAAGCTCAAGGCTCTGGGAGTTGCAGCATGACGAAGGCGCTCGTTTGGGTTGAACATGAGGGCGGCGCCGTCAAGGACGCGACCCTTTCCGCCGTGACCGCCGCCGCCAAGCTGGGCGAAGTCCATCTGCTGGTCGCTGGCCAGGGCGTCGACGGCGTTTCCGCCGAAGCCGCCAAGATCGCCGGCGTCGGCAAGGTCCATGTCGCCGACGACGCGGCCTTCGGCCATGCGCTGCCGGAGAATGTCGCGCCGCTGATCGTCGAACTGATGGGCCATCATGACGCGTTCGTCGCGCCGGCCACCAGCAACGGCAAAAATATCGCGCCGCGCGTCGCCGCCCTGCTGGACGTCATGCAGATCAGTGACATCCTTTCGGTCGAGAGCGAAGACACCTTCACCCGTCCGATCTATGCCGGCAACGCGATTGCCACGGTCAAGTCGAAGGATGCCAAGAAGGTCATCACCGTTCGCGGCACGGCCTTTGAAAAGGCAGCCAAGGAAGGCGGCAATGGCGCGGTGGAAGCCGTGGCCTCGACCGGCGACAAGGGTATCTCCTCCTTCGTCGGCGCCGAGATCGCTAAGCTGGAACGGCCCGAACTGACCAGCGCCAAGATCATCGTGTCGGGTGGCCGTGCGCTCAAGGATGGTCCGACCTTCGAGGAATATATCATGCCGCTGGCCGACAAGCTCGGCGCGGCCGTTGGTGCCTCGCGCGCTGCGGTCGATGCGGGCTATGTCCCCAACGACTATCAGGTCGGCCAGACCGGCAAGATCGTCGCGCCGGAAGTCTATATCGCCGTCGGCATCTCCGGCGCGATCCAGCATCTGGCCGGCATGAAGGACAGCAAGACCATCATCGCCATCAACAAGGACGAGGATGCGCCGATCTTCCAGGTGGCCGACATCGGCCTGGTCGGTGATCTGTTCAAGGTGGTGCCGGAACTGATAGGCAAATTGTGACACAACGCCGGTCGTAGATCTCTTATACGCTAAAGGAACGTATCGTGACATTTCGTCCTCCAGTTGCCGAGCAGCGCTTCGTACTTGATCACGTCGTGCGGCTGGCAGAAATTACCTCGCAGGACCAGTTCGCCGCTGCAGAGTCTGACATGGTCGACGCCATTCTCGACGGCGCCGCGTCCCTGGCGGCTAATGAGTGGGCGCCGCTCAACCGTGTCGGTGACACCAATCCGCCTCGGTGGAACGACACTGTCGTAACAATGCCGCCCGGCTTTCGCGAGGCTTACCGAACATATGTCGAGGGCGGATGGGGCACTATTGCGGCCCCCTCCGCATTCGAAGGACAGGGCCTGCCCAGTACGCTCGCCTTCGGCGTTGCCGAAAGCCTGGGGGCGGCAAATCTTGGATTTAGTCTTGGGCCGATGCTCACACAAGGGGCGATCGAAGCCCTCGTGAAGCATGGCTCCCCCGAGCTCCAGGCTGCCTATCTTCCCAAGCTGGTCACGGGAGAGTGGACCGGGACGATGAACCTCACCGAGCCCAATGCGGGTTCGGATGTGGGGGCCCTTCGCTCGAGCGCAACGCCTGCCGGAGATGGCAGCTGGCGGGTAAAGGGAAACAAGATCTTCATTACCTTCGGCGAGCATGATCTTGCAGAGAATATCATTCACTTGGTGCTTGCCAGAACACCCGATGCGCCGGCGGGCACGCGGGGGATATCCCTTTTCCTGGTTCCTAAATTTCTGCCCGACGGAAGCAGGAATGATGTCCATTGCGCCTCCATTGAGCACAAGCTTGGCATTCACGCCTCTCCCACCTGCGTTATGTCTTTTGGGGACAATGATGATTGTCGCGGATGGCTGATCGGGCCAGAATTTGGCGGAATGCGCGCAATGTTCACGATGATGAACAATGCACGCCTCAATGTTGGCCTTCAAGGTGTCCAGATTGCCGAACGAGCAACCCAACAGGCCGTCGCTTATGCGCTCGAGCGAGTTCAGTCGCCCAGGGCGAGCAACCCCGAGGGCGGACCGGTTGCCATCATCGAGCATCCCGACGTGCGAAGGATGATTTTGCGTATGAAGGCGCAGACCCAGGCCATTCGTTCCCTTGTATATGCCGCGGCGGGCGAACTTGATCGTGCCCATCTTGGCATCGAAGGGGCAAAGCAGAGGCTGGATCTGCTCACGCCTCTTGCCAAGGCACATGGTACAGACGTCGGCTGTGAGGTGGCAAGCTTGGGTGTGCAGGTCCACGGGGGCATGGGTTTCATTGAGGAAACCGGTGCCGCGCAGCACTATCGAGATGTTCGCATAACCCCGATCTATGAGGGGACTAATGGCATCCAGGCCGCGGATCTGGTAGGCCGCAAACTCGTTGGAGACGAAGGCGCGCAAATGCATGCGCTCATTGCGGATGTCCGGTCGGAAACGAAGAATGCCGGATTGCTCGCTTTGACCGACCAGATTTCTACCTTGACCGGTGTGCTGGTCAAGGCGTCGACCGACGACAGGTTGGCAGCGAGCGCGCCTTATCTGACGATGGTGTCAGTGATGACCTGCGGGTGGTTGCTGGAACGTCAGGGAACGGCGGCTGCAGGTCTGCTTGCAAACGGGGAGGGCGATTCTGCATTTCTCAAGGCAAAACTCGCGACCGTAAACTGGTATCTTGCGCACATTGTCCCCGAGGCGAGTGGCCTTGCTGCATCTGTCGCCGAAGGTGGCAAGGGTCTTTATGATCTCACTGCGGAAGAACTGGCTGCCTGAACTGGTCCGTCCATTTTTGTCAGGACGATCGGCAATGTTGTGGATGGGGACTTCCTTGCGGGAGTCCCCTATGACATGCCGTTGCGGTCGGTTGATGGCCACCTTCGATCATCCACGCGGCTACAAAGGCTGAGGGAGAGATGCTGAAACTTGAGCAACTGCGCTGTTTTGTCGTGGCGGTCGATAAAGGCAGCCTGGTGGAAGCGTCGCGCGTGCTCAACATGTCTCCGTCCGCAGTCGCCTATAACGTCGAAACGCTCGAGAAGCTGCTTGACACGGCTCTTTTAATTCGTCGTCCGGCGTCGGGGGTGTCGGTTACCATGGATGGCGCGAGATTGCTGGAGCGCGCGCGCCCATTCGTCCAGGAAGCCATTGAAATGGAGCAGCTATTTCCTGCCCGCGGACGTAGCCTCGAAGGCGAACTGGTCATCGGATGTCAAGAAGGATTGAGCTGGTCTCTTATTCCATTGGCCGTCGAACGGCTGAAACGCAAGCATCCGCATCTGGCCGTAACTCAGAAGACTGTGTTCATGGAAGAAGGGAATAACCCTATCACAAACGCGGCCGTTGATCTGCTTGTTACCTTTGTTCTCGAAACGACAGATGATGCGGCAATAGATACAGAAGTCCTTTGTAAGCCAAAACCTTATGCCTTAATGCGAGCCGCTCATCCGCTTGCCGAGCTTGGTCGCAGTATTTCGATGGAGGAGCTTGCTCAATTTCCTCAATTATTCATCCAGGACGGTCCCGCCCTGGAACTTTTTAGAGCAATGTTTCAAGATAAAGGCCTGTCGCCGCCCTATAGCGTTGGCAGTAATACGAGCGCCGGGGCGCAGGCTGTAGTTGGCCGGTGCGATAGCGTTTATTTGCGATACGTCAAATCAGCGCAGAATATTTCTCCGCTCGGTGATGCTCTCGCATTCGTTCCTGTGTCTGATATTGAACGCGGGGCCTACCTCGTGGCCTCCTGCGCCAGGCGCAAATATGGCGGCCGTCAGGCCAAGATCGAGAGCTTTATTTTCGAATGCCGTGCTCTATTCGACGACGGCACGATGCGTGATCATTTGATCTACTGAGCGACCTTGCGGCCTTCAACATTGCAAGATGGACACCTCGAAGAACCGTCGGATTATGTCCAATTGGGCGCAGGAGGAGGCGGCAGCGGGCGGGTAGTGCCGATTCCGCTGCACCGATCCGTTGATTTTCTGGACGGAGCCGATCGCTGATTCCGGTTTTCGTGTCATGCAGGCGCAGCGCGGCCTTCGAGCCATGCGAGGCGCTGGAAATTATAGACCAGGTTGGCCATGCCGATCTTGATAGTGGCGCGAGCGATGCCGATGGTGCGGACGACAAGGCCCATGCGGTGTTTCTGTCCGGCAAAAACATGCTCAACGGCGGCGCGGACCTTTGAGCGCCTTGCATTGGCTCTGGCTATCCGTTCAGGCAACGGCCGTCTGGGTAGGCGCTTCTGGTGGATGTTGCTGGTGAACATGCCCTTGGCGAGGAACGCCTCGTTCTTCTTCGATCGATAGGCGGTATCGGCCCAAACGCCCGATGCAGTGTTATCCTTGCTGATCAGATCGGGCAGTCGCGCCCCGTCATGAGCATTGGCGGCGCTCACATCCCAGGTACGGATCAGACCGTGAGCCCGATCGATGCCGATATGATTTTTATAGCCGAACATCGGAATGGCCAGATCGACCGGCTTTGCCGCCCTGGGATCGGCACCTTCCTGGACCTTGGCCTTGCTATATTTGATCGACCAGCGCGCATCGCGGTCTTTCTGCCGGACCTTGGCAGGCGTCCATTCCTTGGGGATACGGCCTTCCTTGATCGCCGTCTTCTCCTCCTGGGTGTTGCGCTGCTTGGGTGCGGGTACAACGGTGGCATCAATGATCTGACCGCCCATGGCCAGATATCCCTGGTCCTTGAGCACGACATCGAAGCGCGCGAACAGCCGGTCGATCGCCTTGGCCGTCACAAGCCGTTCGCGGAACAGCCAGACCGTGGTGGCATCGGGCACGGTGCCTTCCAGCCCCACGCCCAGGAAACGCTGAAACGATAGCCGGTCCTTGATCTGAAACTCGGTCGCCTCGTCGGACAGCGAATACAACGCCTGTAGAACCAAGATTTTGAACATCAGCACCGGATCGAACGGCGGCCGTCCGCCCTTGTTACGAGGACCACGGCGCAGCGCGGCCACCAGCGGTCCCCGGAATAGCTCGAAGTCCACCACCGCCGACAACCGCTCCAGCGGATCGCCTGCCGCGCTCAGCGCCTCATATCGGTCCGAAAGATCAAAGAAACCCGGCTGTCCTGCCATTTCTGCCTCCGCCACAGCGTCGGCGAAGTGAATCAAATCTACCCCGCAAAGGCCAGCGTTTTTCGAGGCGTCCAGATGACCCGATCTGGCTGCAGCCCTGCATCCAGCGTCGCTCGGTGGAAAAGGCGCATTGCAGTCAGATCGTAAAGTGGATAGTGTCCATCTTATGGCTTACCCAAAAAAGATCGACGGCGACAAGATCGTCGCTGCTGCGGTGGAATTGCTAGTGGGGCAAGGGTCTGAAGCATTGTCGTTGCGCAAGGTCGCAGGCCGTTTGGGTGTGGTTCCCAATGCGATATATCGGCATTTCGAAGGCCTGGATGCGCTTGTTGCTGCGGTTGCGGACGAAGCCGCACGCCGCATGCTCCAGGAGATGGACGCCCATCTGAATGAGGCGTCAGCCAACGAAGGCACTTGCGGGGAAGCCGCCATTCGAGCGATCGCCACAGCTTACGATAAATTCGCGCGGGAAAACCCAGATCTTTATCTGCTGATCGTCCAGGATACCTCGCTGGGCGAGGCAAAACTCGAACGGCCTCGGTTCCGAGAACAATTGTGGCTACGCGTTTGCGAAGCGATGGGGCATCTTGTAGGCAGCGCCGACGGCGACCGTGCGGCGATGATCCTGTGGGGCATGCTGCACGGTCTGCAGTCACTTCGTAGCGCGCACCTGATCGAGTGCAGGACCTCTTCGGAATTGGGGTCCTATCCTGTCGATGTTCTCTTGCATGGGCTGCGGTCAGCGAAGGGGGCTGCAATCCAAAAGCCTTTGCACGTCTGATATGCGCCTCGTGCTTCGATCTGCGCGCAAAAACAGGCAAAAAAAAGCAGCATTGTTCAAGATGAGATCGGGGTGTGCCTGTATTTCAGCCTAGCTGAAAAACATGCGAGGTTGATCCGTCTTGCTTGATATTCCTGCTGCGCAATTTGGCTCCTCGGTCTCGATGGGGCTGCCCTTGCATTTTTCGCTGAAGAAATGGCGATGCGAAATGTCCAAATTTCCTGCCGATGATCGCAGGGCGTGGCGGAATAGCCATTTGTCTGATCGCGTACGGACCTTGAGCATGCCTTGGCAGGAACATGGCATGAGCCGCTTCTTTAGGGTGTCGTGAGCCGCGCACATAGAGCAAGCGGATCTTCTCCAGTCCTAGGCGCGCGCCTGCCGTGCGACGTTGGCGTTGGTCGCAGGGGCCGCTTCAGTCTAGGGCTGGAAATTCCCGAAGTTCGCTCAGAAATCCCCGCGCATTTGCGGGACCGTTATCGCGAGGGCGTCTGGCTGGCCGGCATGGATTGGTCCGATCTGTCCATCGATGCGCGCTGATGATTTGAAAGGAGAATATCATGTCCGCCACGTTGTTTATCTTGCTGGCGCATCCAGCGCAGATTCTGGCTCTGGATGTCGATACGGGTGAGTGCCGGACCGTGCTCGCGCCAGATGACGGATCGCCTGATGGCGTGCAGGTCGATGCGAGCAATGGCGTCATTTATTGGACCAGCATGGGGGCGTGGCCCGATCATGGTGAGGATTTCCTCAATCCTGACGGCACAATCGAGTCCTGTTTGGTAGATGGCACTGGCCGTTCCACGCTGGTCGGCGGAGGGACGATCGTAACTCCAAAGCAATTGCAGTTCGATGCCAAGGGCAAGCACCTATATTGGTGTGATCGCGAAGGCATGGCAATCTACCGAAGCTCTCTCGACGGGTCGAATTTGAAGACGCTTCTGCGAACGGGTGTTTGGCCCGAGGATCAGCCCGATGTGCTGCGCCACTGTGTCGGCATCGCGCTCGATCCTGCAGAGGACATGCTTTACTGGACACAGAAGGGTTCTCCGGATGGTGGACAGGGTCGCATTTTCCGGATGGGCTTGGAGCTTCCCGACGGCCAGACGCCGGACGACCGCTCCGATGTGGTCCTTTTGATGGATGGCCTACCCGAACCGATCGATCTTGAGATCGATGAGGATCGGGGCCAAATCTATTGGACCGACCGAGGAGATCCGTCTGCGAATGGCAACAGTGTAAATCGGGCGGATATTACACCCGAGGGGCTCCGCAATCAGGTGGTGCTGGCGACGGGACTGAAAGAGGCTATCGGGCTTGCGCTGGATCTTAAGAATCGTCGTGCGTTCGTTGGCGATTTGAGCGGAGCTATCCGTATGTTGCCGATGGATGGCGGCGAAATGACGACAATCTACCAATGTGCCGGCCTCACAACCGGCCTCGCCTTTGTCGACAAAGCGCTGTGATGAGAATAGGATTGCTAGGTAGTTGTAGTGATTTCAGGGGCACTTAAGTGAACAGCTGATCTGCCCCCTGCTGAGTGGCCCAAAGACTATGATAGTCTGGACCACGAAAGGGACGATGAATGCCGAGCAAGAAGCACAAGCCGGAAGAGATTATCGGCAAGCTGCGTGAAGTTGAGATTGTGCTGGCACAGGGAGCGAGCACGGCCGAAGCCTGCCGCCGGATCGCGGTCAGCGAGCAGACCTATTATCGCTGGCGGAAGGAATATGGCGGCCTGAAGACCGATCAGGCGCGGCGGATGAAGGATCTGGAGAAAGAGAACCAGCGTCTTCGCCGGGCGATCTCGGACCTGACGCTGGACAAGCTGATCCTGCAGGAGGCAGCCAAGGGAAACTTCTAAGCCCCGCGCGGCGGCGACGCTGCATTGATCATGTGCGACGAGAGTTTCCGGTATGCGGCTCACGTTTTTTCGGGAAGAGATGACTCGCTCGCGGTCGACATAAAAAAGGAGTTTCTCGAGGTGGGTTGGAAGAGTGATGACATGGACGCCATCCGCCAAATGGCGGCGATAATTCGCACGGCTGCCAGCAGGTGAACCCGTACTTGGATATCGGGTTTCGCGCACCGGTTCGTGCGCAGCCTGGCCGTTGGCGACCTGCTGGCATCGAAAAAAATGGTCCACGCCTCTCTTTCAGTTAACCGTCTGCTTTCCCGCAGCGGTCTCGAGCTACAGCGGATATGATATGCATGGTAACGCGATTTGTTTGCGAGCGCGGCCCAATGGCGGAATGGAGCTTATATGACGGAAATCGCAAATGATGTTGTCGATCTGATCGTCGAGCATCTGGGAATATATGCGGATCAAGTCACCTTAAATGCCAGATTTTTTGAAGATCTGGGCGCTGACAGTCTTGATGTAGTAGAAATAGTGATGGCACTTGAAGACACATTCAAAATCACGATCCCTGATAGTCATGTCGAAAGAATCCGTACGGTCAAGGACGCCATCGACTATGTCGAAAACGCGAAAAAGGATCCGAAAGCACGAGGGGCGAAATGGTAAAATCGGAACTGGTTGACGCACTGCACAAAAACCATCCAGAGATAACCCTGGAGGAATGCGGGAAAATTGTAGACCTTTTCTTTGGAGAGATTGTCGGTCGGCTGGCCGACGGCGGACGCGTAGAGTTAAGAGGGTTCGGGGCCTTTTCTACTCGACGTCGCGAGGCCAAAAATGGCCGCAACCCCCGTACCGGCGCGTCGGTTGCTGTTCCCGCAAAGCGTGCCATTCATTTCAAGCCAGGGCGGAGCATGCACGGCAGGCTAAATAAAGCTAATGCTACCTTGGCAGAAGTTTGATAGACGCGATATTTAGTGAACATATAGTGGTGGCACTGCGCTGGCGGAGTCCTTCCGCGCACGGGGACAATCTCTCTTTTCACGATTGTGTCATTCGAAGAGTGCATCAACAAACCGCGAAATGGCTCGTTGTCACTTTCGATCTGATGCCGGTAGCTGGAATTTGATAGCATTACGCCTGCAAGGAACGCGCCCATAGCCATGGACATGCCCGCAGCGTCCATGAGCAGCGCGGCGCCGAGACTACCAGAAGAGCGCCGGCGGTGAGCACTTCACGCGTTCTTGCCCGGGCCAGAAGAGCGAAGAACGGATCGAGCGCCCACCGTGAGACAGCTACGAGCACCACCAGCGAGGTAAGCGCGGTTAAAAGGTCGGCCCATTGGAACAGCTTGTGTGAAGCCGGGGAGAGAAACGCGACCGAAGCTGATTATTTCGGGGCTGCTTCATTTGACGGGCAGGCGGTCTCGCCTGGCCTCAATGCACGCATCACGATCAGTTTTTTAGCAGGAATATCAAGAATGATTTCAGCCCTTTCGAGCAAGCCTTGACCCAAAAGACCATCTTGCGTGCCTGGCAAAGGGTCAGAGTTGTCCACTGGTGCTCCTTCAACAGTCGATCCTGCGAAGGTAATTCTATTACCCAGCGTGCGCCTAGTCATAAGATTCGCACCTTCAATTCGGTGAGAGCTGCCTTCTGCTTGTTGGTTATCATTTGGGAAAACGAGATTCCATGCTGCGTCAGACAATGTGACCACGCCATTTAACCCTAAGTCAATTTGCAGACGTACCGGATGACCGTTGATCTCCGCTTCGATTTGATCTCCCGAAACAACAGGAATTTCGCGACTGTGAGCCTTAGTTCGAATAACCACATGATTATGAGTGTTGGATTCTTAGACGCTTGCGCCTGAGCGAACGTTTTGATAAATCATCAGGGCTTCATGACATCTGCGAAGGTTTCCCGTTGGGAGATCTATCGCGTGCCCAAGGTTAATTTTCGCCTCGACGGGTCGCTGCACTCAACATTGATGCGACGCGCGCGTGGCGCGAACCTCTCTCTGTCAGGATTTATCCGACAGACGCTGGAACAGGCGGTCGACGAGCGCAAGCGCTACGTCTTCTCCTCGCAAGACGAAATCCTCGCCACCGCCATCCAGATCCTCTCGATCCTGGCGACCTCCGTGGGCCAGCAGTCGCCAAAGGCCCTCGAGCAAGGCATGGCCCAGGCTCGGTCCATACTCCTGGAGCGCGGCCTCCTCGGGGAGGTGGATCGCTCATGAGCATTTTCCGGAACGATACGCTGGGATCGTGGACGCGGGGCGGGCAAGCGATCGTCCACAATGTCCGCATGACCACCCAGGTCTTCTACCAGACCATGCTGGCCGGGTTGATCATCTGGACCATCGGCACGCTCTGGTATGCCTTCGAAAAATCGACGGAATATGAGCGCTTCGTGCTGGTCAAGCTTGCGGAGGCGATGATCAAGGTCGACGCAGCGGGCGGCACCAATGATCCGGTCCAGTTTCGCACGCCGGCAGGTCAATCCTACTGGACGTCCGCGGACTGGCTGGTCGCTTCGCCCCTGGCAAAGAAGACGCTGCACCAGTTCGAGATCTATCTTCTGCACGGCGCTCTTCTATCGGGGCTGTTTACCCTCGTCATGCTCGGATGGGCCTGGTTCTATTTCACGCGGACGGGCAGAGGCCTTGGCTCCAACGAATATCTGCGCGGCGCCCGCTTCGGTACCATCAGGCAAGTGAAGCGCGCACTGTGGCGGCAACGCAAGGGACCGTTGATCGTAGGCAATGTCCCGGTCCCGGAAGCCTTCGAGCCCGAACATATCCTTCTGTGCGGCGCGCCGGGTACAGGCAAAACCAACCTCATCAACGGCATGCTTGACGGCATTCGCAAGTCGGGAAGGCGTGCGATCGTCTATGACACGGCGGGCACTTTCGTTGAGAAATTCTATCGCCAGGGCACGGACATGCTGCTCAATCCGCTCGACCAGCGCACGGCCCGCTGGTCGCCCTGGGTCGATGTGCCGCGCGACTATCATTATGACCAGATCGCCGAGTCGACGATCCCCGACAAGCATGGCGATCCTTTCTGGGCCAAGGCCGCGCGGGGCACTCTTGTCGCGGTCATGCGCAAGCTCGCGCGGCAGAAACACACCTATGTCTCGCTGCTGCTCGACCGGCTGCTGCGCTCCAAACTCAAGGATCTTGCCGCCTTCGTATCTGGGACGGATGCAGCAGCCTTCATCAGCACGGAAGGCGAAAGGACGTCGGCGGGCATCCAAGCGGAACTCGCTTCAGTCATGCGCAGCTTCGGCTATCTCGACGACACCGAGGACGGCTTTTCGATCCGCGACTGGGTGGAGAAGGGGCAGCACGGGAGCTGGCTCTTCATAACCGTCAAGGCAGATCAGTTGCCCTCGTTGCGGCCGCTGATCACCGTCTGGCTCGATATCGCGATCAGCGCGATCATGAGCCTCACCCCCGATCGCGATCGACGCCTCTATTGCGTGATCGACGAATTGCCGACGCTTCAGAAGCTACCGTCACTCTCCGACTTCCTTGCCCGGGCCCGCAAATATGGCGGCTGCGGCATATTGGGGTTCCAGTCCTATCCCCAGCTTGAAGCCACTTACGGCATTCAGGATGCGGCCGCGATCACCGGCTATTGTTCCACATGGGGAGCGCTACGGGCCAACGATACCGCGACGGCCAAACATGTGTCGGAGAATCTGGGTCAGGTCGAGCAGGTCGAGGCCAATGAGGGCATGTCCTATGGCGTCAACGACATGCGTGATGGCGTCAACCTCTCGCGGATGCAGGTGACGCGGCCGCTGGTCATGCCGACCGAGGTCACCAACCTGCCCAATCTTGTCGGATTTCTGCGCTTCGGCCGCAATTTGCCGGTTGTCCGCTTCGACAGCCGTTTCAACGAAATCCCTTCACTCGGCCCCGCCTTTCTCGAGCGGACGGCCCCCCCCATCCAGATCGACAATGCGAAGAAACTGGTCCGGATCGCTCACGCCGAAGCGCGCGTGCGGGAGGCGATCGAGCGGGAAGCGGCGCAAACACCGCCGCCCCACGCGAAACCGCCGAACACTTCCCCAGGCGAGCCGCCGAGCGGTGAGCAACCGCCCCAATCACCGCCGAGGCAACCGGACCTCTTCCAGCCGCCTGAGCCGCACGTCGATGCGCAGCGCGTTGAAGACATTCTGTTGAATGAGGAGGACGCTGACCTGCCGGTTCCGCCCCGGCTCGCCTGGACGATCCTCGCCGGCAAGCAGGGCGAAATCCGCTCCGACCTGGTGCAACATGAGCGGGACGATGGTCCGCGCGAACCGTCGCGGCCAGCATGATCCAGCCGCAACGTCTCCACGGCAAGCCCGCCAATATCGCCCGATATTATACGGTTGGCGACTATTACACCAAGGGCGGCAACGAACCGTCCGAATGGGGTGGCAAACTTGCTGCCGACCTCGGCCTTTCCGGTCCCGTCGACGCCAGACAGTTTCGTGACCTGCTTGCCGGCAACGTCGGCGATCAGCAACTGGGGCGACACCGCGCGGACGGGCAAATCCAGCATCATCCTGGCTGGGACTTTGCCGTCAATGCCCCGAAATCCGTGTCCATCATGGCGCTGGTGGCAGCGGATGAGCGAGTGCTCGCCGCGCATGAACATGCTGTCACAGCTGCCATCACCTATCTGGAGGAACAGGCACAACTTCGCCGCCGCGAGGAAGGCAAGATCGTTCATGAGACCACGGGGCGCATTCTCGTCGCGCGCTTCACCGAGCATGGCAGCCGGGAACTCGACCCGCATCTCCATACCCATCTGGTCGTCCTCAACATGACCAATCGCCAGGATGGCGACCCGATGGCAAGCCTGGAAAGCCGCGTCATGTATGGTGAGCAGCGCGTGGCCGGGCAGATTTATCGCAATGCGCTCGCCTTCCGCCTTCGCGAGGCTGGTTATGAGGTCGAGTTTGATCCTCGCACCGGCTTGTTCGAGATACAGGGCGTGCCCAAGGAACTCATCGAGCGCTTCTCGCAGCGCGCAGAGGCGATTGAGGAGCATGCCCGGGAACATGGCCTGGTCGGCCAAAAGGCCCAGCGTGCCTCCTTCTATGCAACCCGCAAGGCCAAGGCGAAGATCGGCGCGCAAGAACTTACTGTGCAATGGCATGAGCGGACTGGCGACCAACTCGAAACGCTTGGAAAAATTGCTGCCGTTGCACGCGAACGGGAGGGACAACAATTTACTCCTACCGAACGTACGGCTTCACGCGCTGCCCTTTTCGGCCTGCGGCAATTGGAAACCGCCGAAGCCGTCAACAATCTTGGCGATATCCTGCGCACGGGACTCGCAGCCCATGTCGGAGAACTGCGACTGGAGGATCTGCGCCCCCGGATCGAGACGCATGAACTCGTGCAAAAACTGTTGCCGACCCACGAGCAAACGGGCGACAGAGTACTCACGCATGGACGCACCACCCGCAAGTCGTGGCGGCTGGAACTGGCACTTACCCAACATATTGCACTTGGCCTCGACGACGCCCGGCCGATCGCGTCGGGCGACCGGCTCCTGGCCGTACTGGAAAAGACGACGCTCAATGCTGAGCAGCAGCGGGCCCTGGTCGAGACCGCTATGTCGCGGGATCGCGTCACCGGGATCCATGGCGTTGCCGGATCGGGCAAGTCGACACTGGTGCGGGTATTGGGCGAAGCGGCGGAACCAGGAACGACGCTGATAGCATTGGCGCCCACATCATCGGCGGCTGCGGAACTGGGGCAAAAGGCCAATATCGAGGCGCACACGGTCGCCAGCTTCGTAGCGCGTGGCAGCCATGGCATAACGGACCGCCATGTGCTCGTGCTCGACGAGGCCGGTCAGCTTGGCAACCGCCAGGCCAGAAGGCTGCTCGAGATCAGCCGGATAACCGGAGCAAGGCTCCTGTTCCTTGGCGACGAGAATCAGACCGGCGCCATCGAACAGGGCAAGCCCTTCTGGCTGATGCGCCGGCTGGGATTGCCGGTGGTCGAGCTGACCGAGGCGGTTCGCCAGGAAACCCGTACGATCAAGGAAGCGGTCGCTCAGGCGAGGGCCGGCAATTTCGAGCAGTCGCTAAAGAATCTCGACAGCGTAACGACCGTCACCGACAATGAGGCCATGGCCGCGATGGTGGTCAACGCCTGGGTGAGGCTCAAGCCCGATTCCCGTGCGGGCACCAACATCCTCGTGCTCGACAATGCCACGCGCCTCATCGTCAACAGCAAGATCCGCGAAGCGCTCAGGAACGAGAATGAGTTGGCAGCCGAAGACAGCAGGCTCTCGATCCTTGCTCCGGCAGGCTTCACCGATATCGAAAAACATATGGGCCGCTTCTACGGAGCAGGGCAGGTGGTGCGCTTCGACCGCGACATCGCCGGTCTCGGCGTTGCCCGGCACACGGACTATCGCGTCGTAGGACTCGGACGGGAGCCCAACGGCCGGCAGGTCGTGCGCCTTGTCGATGAACAGGGGCGCATCATCCGCTGGGATCCGCAGACGACACGGGCCCGGCACATCAATGTCTTCAACCCCGAAGAGCGTGATCTGGCCGAGGGGGATCGTATCCAATGGCGTCTGGTCAATCGGGATCTCGATCTGCGCAACGCCGAGCGCGGCACGGTCGAAAAGCTGGACGGTGACCTTGCTACGATCCGTTGGGATCGGGACGGCCGTGTACAGCAGGTCGACCTGTCAGAGCACAAGACCTGGGACCATGGCTATGCCGAGACAGTATATTCCTCACAGTCGAAGACTTATCCGCGAGTCTTCCTGCTGGCGCCCGTGGAATCGCCGCTGGTCAATGCCCAGAACTTCTACACTGCCATTACGCGCGCCATGTACGGCGTCAGGCTCTGGACAAACAACGTCAAGGAACTTGTCGCCAAGCTGGAGCGCCAGTCGGGTGAGAAGACCTCCTCCACCGAGGGCCTTGGACGCATGGACCAGGACCGCGTCGGCCCGTTCACGAACCGGCAGGGCGCGCGCCTGGCGACGCTGAAGGCCGAACAGGAAAAGGACCGAACGTCGCGTCGGGATCGCGCCCTTGAAAGGCAATTGTCTCGCCGGGATCGCGGGCCGCGAGGGACAGCAGAGCATATCGCGGAAGGCGCCCGAAGCGTCGCTCAGGTCCTCGACCGGTTTCTCGAGGGCATTCTCGATCGTGCTCGCACCCGGATCGAGCCCTCGACAACGCATGCTGAACGGCAGTCGCCATCCCCCGCACCTCAATCCGAACCCTCCCACGGTCCCGAACGATAGAGGCTCATCCCATGCTCCTCATCCTGCTCGCTGTCGCGTTGGTGCTCCTGGCCCTTGTCCTGCGCCGCTTTCACGTGCCCTTGCGGCATCGATGGCGTCGCAGGCAGGCAAGGGTCATGGCGCAGCAACTGCGCGGCCGTGGTCGCCTGCAACCGCCCCAACTCCTCTATGCGAGGCTAAGAAGCATGGATCCGCTCGCCTTTGAGGAGTTGCTGCTCGAAAGTTTCGAGCGTCGTGGTTTCAGGGTCATCAGAAACCATCGCTACACCGGTGATGGCGGCATCGATGGAAAGGTGATGATCGACGGCTCTCTCTGGCTCATCCAGGCGAAGCGCTATGCGACGGCCATCCGGCCCGAACATGTCAGCGCCTTCGATGCGCTGTGCCGGGCCAAAAACTGTCGCGGCCTTTTCATCCATACCGGCCGAACAGGGCCGCAGAGCCGGGAGTTCATCGGCAACAGCAGCCACGTCGAAATCATATCCGGGCGAAGGCTGCTTGCCCTGTTGACAGGCGGCCCGATAGCAGTGCCTGAAGCCCCAGCCCGTGCCATGCTTCCCGTGAAATCTCATCGAGCAGAGCCGGGGCGGGCAGGGTGATGTGGCGCCTTCTCTCGAGCACGACATGGGCAGTCACTGCCTTGCTGGCAGCATCGCCGGAACGGGCCATGGCAGCGCCCGAAAAAGTTCAGGAGGAACAGCGTATAGCTTCCTGCATCCGTCAGGCGTCGATGGGGCATGCGTGGCTGGAGAAGACGCTTTGGGGCTTGCGAGATCAGGAAGCAGGCTGGATCGGTGCTGAAGTCCGTAACAGCAATGGCTCGCATGATCTTGGCCCCTTGCAGATCAACAGCTGGTGGGTGCCACGCATAGCCGCGCAAGTCGGGCACTCCGAACTCCAGGTGCGACACTGGCTGCGCTTCGATCCCTGCTTCAATGCCGAGGCTGCGCGATGGATCTTTCTCTCCGGCCTACGTGCAGCGAAAGATTACTGGGCGGCAATTGGCCTTTATCACAGTCCGACAACATGGAGGCAGCGCAGATATTCAGGTTCGGTGGCACGTCGGATGAAGGTGCGCTTTGGCGAGAGCGTCTTTCACAAGCCGATGCGGACACGAAATTGACCCTGGAAACATTGGCCAGCTACATCGCTTCGAACGCGAGCGTGACACAATAGCTATAGTAGCGGGCTGCGGCGCCCGAGGGTGCCATATCGCGGTAGCGTGCGAGCAGAAGATAGCGGCCGGCATCAGGCGGGGTAACGGTGAACTTGCCCGACGCATCGGTGTGGAGTTCGGCCGCCACTTTCTTTCCATCATAGAACCCGGCTTCGCGGAACAACGTCACGTCGGTTTTGGCCAGCCCCTTGCCGCCGTACAGGACCTTAACCGTGAAGGGCTGAGCTGTCGTGATCGATGTCGCATTGCCAAGCAGATCGAATTTCGAACGCTGTGCTCCGCGTATAAGAGGCAGCAGCGCCGGCATCCTCCAGCCTTTCACTCTAGCACCACGGCCCGCTCCGGTTGCGAGGCACAAACGATGACGGTTCTGCAGTTTATTCAGATTGCTACTTCTAGAAGATGGCGATGTCGGCAGTTGTAGGCCCCTGCAAACATCGCTGCCGACATTGGAGATGAACTCGAGTGTCGGTCCCGGTTTAATCCCTCCCCCGCAACCAACGTGAGTATAACTCACTCAAAATCCCGATTTAAGTTATCTTTTACAGCCACTTGAGAAGCTGGTAATTCAGCGATTCCGCGCGATCAGACGGCATCGGCGGCGTTGATTATGGCGGACAGGGCAAGGATCGTCCGCCCGTTCCTTAAAGCCACTGCCTCAAGGTCCGCGCCATAACCAACACGGGGCATACTCGCCAATGGAATGCCGTGCCGCTTCGCCTTTAAAGCGCGGGCCAGGGTGCTTACAGCGGTCCGCGATCTTTGTCGGTCACTTACTCCCCGATCTCTCGTCTCCAGGTGCTGCCGGTCCGCTTTTCCATCCGGGATGCCCGAGATTGGCCGATTCCGGAAAGGCTGGTTTCCGCTGACCAGTGGGGGATAGCTGCCGGTCCTATTTCGGGGCTGGCGGTCAATCGCTAGCAGAAAAAGCTGCCGGTCGGCCATCGCGGACAGGTCGGTCGTCGAGAGGGGTGGACCGCACTTTCAAGAACGGTCATTCTGCTGACGTGACCAACACGCCTTCACAGATCAAAATATGGGTGTTTCGGCTTGTCGCTGCCGTTTGGTTGACGACCGCCATTCCAATCACTCTGTTCAGCGTGTTCCTTTTGGAACTGCCTCTTTGGCCGACTTTTGGACCCGACTGCACGACGGAGGGCATAGCGCTATGGGCGGTGACTGCGGTGTGGTTCTACCTCACACCGGTAATGTTGCTAGCCATCGCCCGTCGCTGGAATGGACGGTCCGCTTACTAAGGTTGGATGCCTGAAGGGGGACAGTCCCTTTCCCACCCATCATAGCCGCTGACGGTGGAGATCTATACGCCTGGAAGCAGCCGGGGCCGCTTCACGCGGCCACGCGATGCCATCGGCAATCCCGCACGGCGAGGAAGGGTGGATTACAGACTGTCGGTTAACAGCATCGCGAGGTGGTAAGCAGACGTGGAAAAGGCTAGGTTTTAGAACATGTCCAGCCTCGACCCTAAGGCCATTAGCAGCGCACTTCGTGAGCGAGGCGTAGTGCTGAATCGGCCAGTCACTACGGAGGCTCTCGCGAGACTGACCCGCTGGGCTGGTTCGCCGCTTAACCCAGACTTATTGGAAATGCTGGGAGAGTTCGATGGCTTTTCGGACGGTCATTTCGAAACGGCGTCTTTCGTATCAGTTTGGTCGATTGACAAGGCGTTGGCGGATGACTGGACAAAGCCCCCAATGCTTGCCTTCTCCGATTGGTCTTTAAACGCGATCATCTTTGGCTTCGACCCAGTCTCTGGTGGGCCGATCGTCAGCATCGAAGATGGGCGGCACGTCGCGCCGAGCTATCGTGATTTCTGGTCACTGCTCCTAACCGACCGCCTGCTTTGACCTTCTAGGCCGATGTCCGGTTGCGGGCTAAGGCATGGCCTACCCGCGACATCCGCTACGGGGCGATGGCCGACCGGCAGTTTTTCTTGCGCCCTTTGGCCCGGCGCGATCTTAAAGAATGACGGCTTACGGGCGCGCGAGAAAAGCTCTCGGGCGGCGACAATGGGCGCGTTGCTGCCCCTGCTGACCTCGACAAATGCCAGTCATTCGGCTGTTCAAGGTCATCGTGCCTTGGGCTTTGGCCAATGATATCGGAGTGCCTCAACCAGCAGCGAGAAGGCGGGCGATGGCTGGGTGACAGTCGGGTAGTAAAGGTAGAAGCCTGGGAACGGCAGGCTCCATTCGTCCAACACGATTTCGAGCCTTCCAGCCTGTAGATACGCTTCGGCCAGATCCTGCGGGATGAAGGCGAGGCCAAGTCCCGACACGGCTGCGCTGAGGCAGGAATAGCTGTTGTTGAAGATCAACTGCCCGCTGACCTGCACCTTGATCTCCGCCTCGCCCTTCCGCTGCAATTCCCATGCGTAGAGGCGACCGGAGGATTGGCGCAGTCCGATGCAATTATGTGATTGCAGATCGGACGGGCTTTTGGGTCGACCATAGCGCTCGAAATAGGCCGGCGATGGTCGCGCTCGCGCCCAATGCCCCGTTACTAATGGCAGGACGCGCCCTGCTCGGCGTCGCGATTGGCGGCTTCTGGTCGATATCGGCGGCGATCGTCATGCGCCTTGTGCCCGAGGAGTCAGTCCCCAAGGCGCTGGCCCTGCTCAATGGCGGCAATGCGGTAGCGACCACATTGGGCGCGCCGATCGGCAGCCTGCTCGGCGGCCTGATCGGCTGGCGCGGCGCCTTCTTCTGCGTAGTGCCGCTCGCCGTCATCGTTTTGCTGTGGCAGTGGCGCAGCCTTCCCGCCTTGCCACCTGAAAAGGCGACAATCCGCGCGCGCGACGTATTCGCTCTGCTGAAGCATCGCAAGTTCGCCATTGGTATGGTCGCGGTGTCGCTGTTCTTCTTTGGCCAGTTCACCCTCTTCACCTATCTGCGCCCGTTCCTGGACCTGGTGACGGGTAACGACGCACCGCTGATCTCGGGTATGTTGCTGGCGCTCGGCGTTGCGGGCTTTGTCGGCACGATCGTGATCGGCTGGCCGCTCAAATCGCAGCTCTACAGTCTGCTGATCACCATTCCCGCCATAATGGCGGTCATCGCCATAACGCTCGTCGAAATCGACGGTGCCCCGCTGAACGTCGGCCTGCTGCTCACGCTCTGGGGCCTGCTGGCAACCGCCGCGCCTGTCGGATGGTGGACCTGGCTCAGCAAAACCATGCCGCACGAGGCGGAGGCTGGCGGCGGACTGATGGTCGCGATCATCCAGCTTGCGATCATGCTGGGCGCGATTGTCGGCGGCACGCTGTTCGACGCCTGGGGCTATCGTGGTCCGTTCAGCCTCGCCGCCGGTCTCCTCGTGATCGCCTCGCTGTTGGCAATCGTCACATCACGCATCGGCGCCGCTCCGAGCTTCACCGAACAACCCGCCTGACCAGGGAGAGCCTCGCTATGACCAACCGATCCTTCTCATTCGAGCGCCGCGGTGTGCTGAAGGCCGGCGCTGCTGGCCTTGTCACCTTCGGCACTCTTTCGATCCCCGACATTTCTTCAGCAAAGGCACCAAGCATGACACAGGATTGGGACAAGACGTTCCCGCGCAGCAATGCCGTCGATCACCAGAAGGTCTCGTTCAAGAACCGCTACGGTATTACTCTCGCCGCCGATTTGTACCTCCCCAAGGAGCGCGGGACGGGCAAGCTCGCGGCAATCGTGGTCAGCGGGCCTTTCGGTGCCGTGAAGGAGCAGTCCTCTGGTCTCTATGCCCAGACCATGGCTGCGCGCGGCTTCGCGACGCTGGCCTTCGACCCTTCCTACACCGGCGAGAGCGACGGTGAACCGCGTAACGTCGCATCGCCTGACATCAACACGGAAGATTTCAGCGCGGCCGTCGATTTCATCGGGCTGCGACCGGAGATCGATCGCGAGCGGATCGGCGTCATCGGCATCTGCGGTTGGGGCGGCATGGCACTCAGCACCGCCGCAATTGATAAGCGGATCAAGGCGGTCGTCGCCAGCACTATGTACGACATGACCCGCGTCATGCCGAAGGGCTACAATGAGAGTACGACCCCGCAACAGCGTACCGAGGCGCTGGAGCAAATGAGCCGGCAGCGCTGGACCGACGCCGAGAAGGGCAGCCCTGCTTACGGCCCGGTCTCGCTGGAACTGAAGGGCGGCGAGCCGGAGTTCGTCGTGCAATATGCGGCCTACTACAAGACGAAGCGCGGCTTCCATCCGCGTGCGATCAACTCGAACGCCGCATGGTCGCTCACCACGCCGCTGTCGTTCATGAACCTGCCGATCCTCACTTATATCGCGGAAATATCGCCCCGGCCAGTCTTGCTCGTCCACGGCGAAAACGCCCATTCGCGCTACTTCAGCAGACGGCCTATGCGGCGGCAGCAGAGCCCAAGGAATTGATGATCATTCCGGACGCCACGCACACCGACCTTTACGACCAGGTGGACATCATTCCATTCGATAAACTGACCGCGTTCTTCAAACAGCACCTCGTGGCTTGATACGAGAAGGGTGGGCATGATGCCCACCCTTCATGCTGCCGAGGCATGCTAGAATGGCGGCTTTCGGGAAAGGCTCCCATTCAGATTAGCGACCGGAATGGGGGCGTTGCTGCCGTTTTATCACGACCCTTTGCGGCAGCTCAGGCTCCAATTCATGCTCTCCCGGAGCGGATCGGCAGCTTTCCTGCTCCATACCTGCGAGACTGGCGGTTAAGAGAGCGACGGCTTTGGGTCACTTTGACAGCTCCGATTTTAACAGGCGATCCGTCGATCGGCTGCAAAGTCGTGGGGGTTCAACAGCGATGAACGACCGGTGTCATCGCCGCTCGGTGCAGTGCGCGGAAAAGCGCCGGTCGAAATCTTCAGCAATTGCGGCAAGGGTAACCTCGCCGAGTTGAGTGATCAGCATAGCCTCTGCCTTTTCCAATGCGCTGGTCATTGAGGCATTTACCGCCTGCTCGACGAGGCAATCCGGTGCCGGGTCAGCCAGGCCGATCGCGAAAATACGCGGCTCACCCACGGCATTGTAGACATCGAGCATCGAGACGCTTTCCAGCGGCTTCAAAAGCGTCCACCCGCCCGCGTGCCCCTTGATGGAGCGAACTAGGCCTGCATCCCGCAGGCCCGCCATCGTGCGCCGGATGACAACCGGATTGGTATGCAGCATTTCCGCCGCCTCTCCGGATGTGATGGGCCCATTCGCCCGATCCATATGGATCAGCAGGTGCAGCATTCTCGATAATCGGCCGTCTAGTTGCATCGCCTTCCTTTCAGGCTCGCGCTATCATGTCACATGAAAAGTTGCAAATTGCCCGCGCCCCGCATACGTAATGTTAAATGTTACGTTTTGGATGGAACGGGATTTGAAGAATGCATGATGTGATCGTAATCGGCGGCAGCTTCGCCGGACAATCAGCGGCCATGCAACTCGCACGGGCACGTATGAACGTTTTGCTGATCGATGCAGGGTCACCCCGAAACCGCTTCGCAGAAGCCTCTCATGGGTTCCTGGGCCAGGATGGCAGAGCGCCTAGCGCCATCATGCGTGAGGCCGCTTCACAATTGATGCGATATCCAACTGCGCAGGTCTTGCAGGGTACAGCGCAGGACGTCTCAGAGGAGGCCGACCGGTTTATCGTGCAACTCGCCGACGGTGCTGAGTATCAGGCGAAGCGGCTGGTACTCGCCACTGGCGTTTCCGATACTTTGCCCAGCATCCCTGGCATGGCGGAGCGATGGGGTGAAACCGTCCTTCATTGCCCGTACTGCCACGGATATGAAGTCCGCGATCACCGGCTTGGAATTATCGCCACGAACCCGATGTCAGCGCATCAGGCTGCGTTGATCCCCGATTGGGGGCCAGCAACCTACTTCACCCAGGGCATCCACGAGCCGGACCCGGAGCAGGCGATCTTGCTTGGTAAGCGCGGCGTCGTAATCGAGCGTGTTCCGGTCATTTCGCTCATCGGCGATGCACCCGGTTTGGATGCAGTGGAACTGGCGGATGGGCGCCTTATCGAGGTCGCCGCTGTGTTCACAGCACCGAAAACCAGACCCTCCAGCGCGATCGCCGAGCGTCTCGGGTGTCTCCTGGAAGATGGGCTGACTGGACCTTTCGTCAAGGTCGATGCTTGGGGAGCAACCTCCGTGCCCGGGGTTTATGCCGCCGGCGATGCGACCAGCCCGATGCACAACGCCACGGTCGCATCGGCATCGGGCGTGCTCGCGGGAATAGCAGCGCACCAATCCTTGATCAGATCGTAATCACGTGAAGCCTCTGACAGCTACCTGGCTGTCAGAGGCTTCATTGACCGGTTGAGGTATGATTTTTCCGCATTAAATTACCGAATGGCAATCAAATCTCGGAAAGCAGGCGATCGCTTTTCAGGATCATCAATATAGCTCTTGGATCACCAGAAGAGGTGCATTGTCGCGAGAACCGACCCTCTGCAGCCGCTCCGCCTTATCATTCTGGATGCCCAAGACTGGCCGGGAGCAGCGAATGGGTGTCCACATGCCTGCTCAGAACAAAGCACCGACGCAAAATGAGCTTCAATGCAGAGCCCACAATGACTGCTTACAGGTAAACCCTGGAAGCCGTTGAATGTCCGGGAAGGGCGCGGTTTCCGACCGGCCGCTCTCGCTCAAATGGGCCTTCATGTCTTGACCGTAAGTTGACGGTCCGCTCCCATTGTCTGCAGTCAATTGAAGCAGGCTGCGTCCACGCGATTCAGAAACGATTCTTCAACGAACCGGCGCCCAAGCATCATCCCCGGGTCGATGTCGTTTGGTGCCATCCGGCATGGGATTTGCTTTACTGGAGCAGTTCACCATCTGCATGGATCTCGCAACAGGTCGCCTCACTACGTTACTCTGCGATTTCGATATTCGGCAGAGTGAGCCGTTCGTAGTGGTTCAATCCTAGGGAACTCCTGCATCAAGTTGCATCGTGAAGCGCATCTTTGGGATGCAGATTGCTCCTTCGTGTTGGTAGAAGCCAATCGCCTTGTCGTTCCAGAGTGGCGTCTGCCATTCCAGCCGATCGGCTCCTTGTCTTAGCGCCATTTGACGGACATGGCGCAGCAGGCGCCTGCCAACACCTTGTCCACGAAGGCTAGATGTTACGAAAAGGCAGTCGAGATGAGCCCAGCGAGTTCCGCGCCATAACGCATAGTCGAAAGTCAGCGCAGCATATCCTGCAAGCTTGTCCGGCAGGGCAGCCACGACGATGCGCATGCCGCCCGTACTGTCGTCGAGCACCTGTAAAAGCTGCGCCTGCGAAATCGATGCCTCGCTTTTCTCGTAGCGCGCGTGGTCGCGGACCAGTGAGAGCAAGGCCTCGCCGTCTCCGGGCACTGCATCGCGGATCGTCGCGTTGTCGGTCATTCGCCGACACGAAGGGCAAAGCCCTCGTCCAGCCAGCCAGTGACGCCGCCAGTCATGATCTTCACAGGCCGGCCCAATTCGGCCAGTCGTAGAGCGCCGCGCGCAGCACCGTTGCAATGCGGCCCGGCGCAGTAGGTCACGAATACCGTGTCGTCACCCCATTGCTTCATCTTCGAGGCGATGATCTTGCCGTGCGGCAGATTGACGGCACCGGGCACATGTCCACGTGCAAAGAGCGTTGGGCTGCGCACATCGAGCAGCACGAAATCGGGCATGCGCGTCTCTAGCGCCTCGTGGACGTCCCAACAGTCAGTCTCGAAGGCGAACTGTGCGGCGAAATGGTCCCTCGCGGCAATGCTTTCGGCGGCGGGAATGACGGTGACGGCACTCTTCATAAGCGGATTTCCTTTCGCGATCCCGATTGCCGCAAGGGCGAACTGCCTTGCAATTGGCGCGAATGACAATATGCGTAGAGATCATGCCAAAGTCTCCGCCATTGGTTGTTGCCCTGCTGTACGACGGGCTCTGCACGTTCGAATTCGGAATTGTCGCAGAGGTCTTCGGCCTGTCCCGGCCGGAGTTGGGTGCCGAGTGGTATCGCTTCGCCAGTTGCCCGATCGAACCCGGTCCTTTGCGGGCGCACGGCGGCTTCTCGCTCGTTCCCGACGGCGACATCGACCTGATCGACAAGGCTGACCTGATCGTCGTTCCCGGCTGGAAAGGTGCAGAAGTCGCAGTTCCCGAAGATCTGATCGAACGGCTGACGCGGGCTCATGCGCGCGGGGCGCGGCTGGCTTCGATCTGCTCCGGCGCTTTTGTGCTGGCTGCGACCGGACTGCTGGACGGGGGCATCGTCACCACCCACTGGCGCTATGCCGAAGCGATGCGACGACGCTTCCCGACGGTCGAGGTGGACGAAGCGTCCCTCTACCGGCAGGAGAACCGCATCTTCACTTCGGCCGGCAGCGCGGCGGGTATCGACCTCATGATCGAGATCGTGCGGCAGGACTTTGGCTCCGGCGCGGCGAATTCGGTGGCACGGCGGATTGTCATGCCCGCGCACCGCAGCGGCGGACAGGCGCAGTTCCTCGAACGTCCCGTCCGCACACGCCCGGACAGCGACCTGGCCCCTCTACTCGACCGGATAAGGCAGGAGGTACATCTGCCCTGGACGATCGCGCAGATGGCGCAAGCCATGGGGATGAGCAAGCGTACGTTCGAACGTCGCTTTGGCGAAGCTACCGGGCAGGGACCTGGGGAATGGCTGATCTGCCAGCGCGTGGACGCAGCAAAGGATTTGCTGGTGCGGACCAGCCGCCCGATGGAGGAGATCGCTTTGGCTATCGGCTTGGCAAGCGCCCACGCTCTGCGCCATCATTTCCGCCAGCGCGTGCAGCTTAGTCCGGTGGAGTATCGCAAGGCCTTTGCTCGTGGCTGATGCGCTGGGCTAGGCGGGCGACTTCAGCAACATCGGCGCTCAGTTCAGATGTCATTTGGTCCAGATCCGCAATACGGATCCAGGACGCTTCCAGCGCATCGTCGGCCGCAACCGGCTCTCCCGATATCCAGCGGCACAGTGAGGCAACAAGGATGTAGTGATGGCGCACATGATCGTCGTCGTCGCGATCGACCGCATCGAGCGCTGTGAGCACACAGATTGATCGCGCGGTCACGCCGGTCTCCTCGGCCAGTTCACGCTCGGTGGCGGCAGCGATACTTTCTCCCGCATCGATCTTTCCACCGGGAAAGCCCCACTTACCCGCGTCAGGCGGATTGGCTCGTCGGACAAGGAGCACCGTATCGTCCTTCAAGACAACCGCAATCGCGGCGGGCACTGGGCGCTTAATCAGGACACAGTCTCCTCTTGTGAATTGTTTGAACCGGCGATCCAACTTGCCATTCTCAGCCATCCGTTTGGGCGCTTTCCTGGCAAAACCGAACTTCGGCTTCTAGGTTCGTCAGAGCGACCGCTGAGAAACCGGTAAGCGGGAGCATGGAAGAATTCGACCTTGGCATTACTGGCTTCCATAGCCGCGAGTTTCATCGGGTCCGCTGTCTCCGGCAGGCAGATTGTCACAGGCACGCGCGCCGCCTTTCCGGCGTGGGCCAACGCCAATCCGTGGTTGCCGGCGGTCGGTGCAATAACCCCGATTTCGCGCTCGTTCTGGCTGAGGTTCGCAATGACGTTGGCCGCTCCGCGCAGCTTGAAACTGCCGGTGTTCTGCTGGTTTTCGAGTTTGAGGCGAACTTCCGTCCCCGTCATGCGCGTCAGCGCCTCGGATGTCTCCAACGGCGTGATCCGTATCAGCGGATTGATCAATTGCGCCGCCTTGAAAACGTCTTTTGCCGAGACGATGTGATCGGCGCTTTCGTTCTTGTCCATGATGCCCTACCAGAGAGTGCATAGCCAGAAGGCTATATAGAGGTTTGGCTATATGGATTCGTCACACGCGTCAACGGCGGACTTGCTGCGCGCACTCGGGAATGAACATCGCCTCACGATCCTGGGTTGGCTATCCGATCCCCGGGCGCATTTCCCCGAACAAAGGGACGGCGATCTGGTGGAGGATGGCGTGTGCGTTGGCTTCATCACCGACAAGATCGGCCTCAGCCAGCCAACCGTGACCAATCACCTGCAATATCTGTCGAAAGCGGGGGTCGTGACCTCGAAGCGCATCAAGAACTGGGCCTTCTACAAGCTCGTTCCGAGCCGGATCGAGGAGGCGAAATCGGCGCTCGCCAGAATTACCGAGCGGTCGGCCGTTCTCAGGTGAGCCATCCACCTTAAGTGAGTGCTGATTGGCAGCTTTCGGGATTTGCTCGTGTGGTGCCCAACGACCGAAATGGGGGCGGACGCAGCCTATCACACCCGCCGCGATTCCGCCCGATTTCCACTCAAGAATGAATTCTCATCGTCCGTGTTGAGCCGTTCCAGCGCGGCATTGCGTCGGGGAAAGCGACCAAACCGGAGCACCTCATCTTGGTGTACCTGTGCAAAGGCGACCAGCTGGTTTGCGAAGGCCTTCAGCCGCTCAAAGCATTCCACACTTAGTCTTTGGAGTTCGAGGCTCTCCGCATGCATCAGAGGCATGTAGAAAAAATGCCGCTGAGCAAACGAGAGTTGCTCGTCCATGCCCTTGCCGACACCGTCCACCGCCAGCTTTTGTGCACGTTCGTCCGAGGCAAAGGCCGCGGCTGATCCCCGAAAGATATGCCGAGAGAATTGGTCCAGGACGATAATCAGAGCCAGCCTGCCGAGCGGGCTTTCTGCCCAATCATCGAGATTTCCCGCAGCGGCCTCTTCCTGGAGTTTGCCGAAGCGAGTGCGCACGATTGGGTCAAGGCTGTCAGCGGCGCCGAACCAATCAGCTGGCGTGAGTTCGCGGAACCAGAAATCCAATACGCGGGCCTGTTCTGCATTCATCGCTTTGCCTTCTTTCCAGGAATAATCGGCAGGCAGGGACGCCCCTGCCTGCCAAAAGCCATCATCTGACGGCAATCCCTCATGCAACCAGTGCGGGGTAGTCGGTGTAACCCTTTTCATTGCCACCGAAGAAGGTCATGCGATCAGCGTCATTGAAGGGCGCACCGGATTTCAGACGCTCCACGAAATCGGGGTTTGCGAGGATCAATTGCCCATAGGCTTCGAGGTCAGCAAGGCCCGAAGCGACGTCGGAACCGATGGTATCGCGTGCACGGCCTGGGCGGTTCACGATCAGGCTGCCGGTCCACAGTCGGCGTATGATCTGCCCCCACCGAGTGGACCGATTGGTTTGTTAGTGCATTAAGCTCATCACCGCCATATCCGGACGGAGGTGGAGCGAAGCGGAACCGGAGGCCGGATATGGCGGTGTCGCCGTTTCTGGTGCCGGCGGTCGGTAGCCCAGGCTGCTGTGAGGGCGAACGGTGTTGTAATGCCGCCGCCATGCCTCGATCAGTACCTTGGCCTCCGCGAGGCTGTAGAAGATCTCGCCGTTGAGCAGTTCGTCGCGAAGCGACCCGTTGAAGCTTTCGTTATAGCCATTCTCCCATGGTGATCCCGGTGTGATGTAGAGTGTCTTCACGCCGATCTGGCCCAGCCATTTCTGGACGGCGGTCGCGATAAATTCGCTGCCATTATCGGACCGTATATGTGCAGGCGGACCGCGCGAGATGAACAGGTCGGCCAGGGCCGCCAGAACATCCTCATGCTTGAGCTGCCGTGCAACGATGAGCGCCAGGCATTCCCTGCTGGCCTCGTCGATGATCGTGAGGATGCGGAACTTGCGGCCATCATGCGTCCGCCCCTCGACGAAATCGTAGGCCCAGACATGTCCCGGATATTCGGGCCGCAGGCGGATGCATGAACCGTCATTGAGCCACAGGCGTCCCCGCTTTGGCTGACGCAGCGGAACCTTCAGCCCCTCACGCCGCCAGATCCGCTCAACCCGTTTATGGTTCACCGTCCATCCCGCATGGCACAGCAATGCCGTCACCCGGCGATAGCCATAACGGCCATATTGCTTCGCCAAAGCGATGATATCCTCTGTCAGCGCCTGTTCGTCATCCGCCCCGCGCGGCACCTTGCGTTGTGTCGATCGATGCTGACCCAGCACCCGGCATATCCGTCGCTCGGACACCGGAAGCTCTCGTCGTACATGATCGATGCAGCGCCGCCGCCGCGCAGGGCTCAGAAGTTTCCCTTGGCAGCCTCCTGCAGGATCAGCTTGTCCAGCGTCAGGTCCGAAATCGCCCGGCGAAGACGCTGGTTCTCTTTCTCCAGATCCTTCATACGCCGCGCCTGGTCCGTCTTCAGGCCGCCATATTCCTTCCGCCAGCGATAATAGGTTTGCTCGCTGACCGCGATCCGGCGGCAGGCTTCAGCCGTGCTCGCTCCCTGCGCCAGCACAATCTCAACTTCACGCAGCTTGCCGATAATCTCTTCCGGCTTGTGCTTCTTGCTCGGCATTCATCGTCCCTTTCGTGGTCCAGACTATCATAGTCTCTGGGCCACTCAGCGGGGGGCAGGTCAGACAGTGATCGCGGCCGGCCGCAACGCCAAGGCACTGGAAGGCAAGCTTGTCGGCATGATTGGCGGGGGAATGTATGCGGACTATCGCCGTATCGCGGCGCGAGATGTCGTCGCGCTTCCGGACGGCGCTAGCGCCGCTGATGGCGCGGCCATGTTCGTGAACCCGTTGACGGCTCTCGGCTTTGTCGAAACGGCCAGCAGGGAAGGCCACAAGGCTATCGTCCATACTGCTGCCGCCTCGAACCTCGGCCAGATGCTCCAAAGGGTCTGCCTCGCGGACGGCATTGCGCTCATCAACGTGGTCCGCTCGCCGGAGCAGGCGCAGATCCTGCGGGATATAGGCGCCCAGCATGTCGTCAACAGCCGGGACGAGGACTTCACCGCACAGCTCACGGCTGCGATCCGGGAAACCGGTGCGACGATCGCCTTCGATGCTATTGGTGGAGGGACGCTGGGTAGCGACATCCTTTGCTCGATGGAACGAGCCGCGGTAGAAAATTCGGGCAGCTACAGTCGCTACGGTTCGGACACGTTCAAGCAGCTCTACATCTACGGTGCTCTCGACCTTGCACCCACCACGCTCAACCGAATGACGTTCGGCTTTCAGTGGTCTGTCGGCGGTTGGTTGCTCTTTCCGTTCCTGCAAAAGGCGGGGTCGGAAGTCGCCGCCCGCCTGCGCGCGCGGGTCTTGGCCGAACTCACGACGACGTTCGCCAGCCGGTATACCCAGGTCGTCGGCCTGGGGCAGGCGCTGCAACCGGACGTCCTGCGCCGCTATGAACGCAAGGCGACCGGGGAGAAGTTCCTGATCGATCCTCGGCTCGGATAACCGCGGACTTCGCGACCTTAATATCGAGTGGCCAAGTCGCCGGTGGCCGAGTCTCCGCCCCGAAAGATCATCCACGTCGATATGGATGCCTTCTTTGCGTCTGTCGAACAGCGCGACGATCCCTCGCTGCGCGGCAAGCCGGTCGCCGTCGGTTATCCGGCCGCGCGCGGCGTGGTGGCGGCCGCCAGCTACGAGGCCCGCACGTTCGGCGTCCGTTCGGCGCTGCCTTCTGTCACTGCGAAGCGGCGGTGCCCCGACCTCATTTTCGTGTCGCCGCGCTTCGAGGTCTACAAGGAGGTATCGCGGCAAATCCACGCGATCTTCGCCGATTATACCGATCTTATTCAGCCGCTGTCGCTCGACGAAGCCTATCTCGATGTGACGGCCAACAGGCGCGGGATTGCCACCGCCTGGCTGACTGCCAAGGAAATCCGCGCACGGATTCTTGAGGAGACGGGGCTCACAGCCTCCGCCGGGATTTCCTATAACAAGTTCCTGGCCAAGCTCGCGTCTGACCAACGCAAGCCCAATGGCCAATTTGCCGTCACCCCCGACATGGGCGCTGCATGGGCCCAGAGCCTGCCGGTGAAGCGGTTCTACGGGGTGGTGCCGGTCACCGCGCGTAAAATGGAAGCGCTCGGGATCGAGACCGGCGCCGATCTGCGCGCCAAGACGCTCGACTTTCTCCAGAAGCATTTCGGCGGCTCGGCCGAATGGTATTACCAGATCGCGCGCGGTACCGACGAGCGGCCTGTCAATCCGGACCGTGAGCGCAAGTCCTCGGGCACCGAGACAACCTTCGACCGCGAACTTCTGGCAAACGACGAGATCGAGGCAGGTGTGCTGGGTCAGGCCGACGACGTATGGACCTGGTACGAACGAGCACAGTCCTTCGGCCGGGCCGTGACCGTGAAGGTCAAATACGCCGACTTTCAGCAGGTCACGCGCAGCAAAACCTTCCCTACTGCCGTGTGCAGTCATGCCCAGCTGCGCGAGGCAAGCCTCGCGCTGGTCCGCCTTGTGCTGCCGACCGAGAAAGGCGTGCGCCTTGTCGGCGATAGCGTATCGGGCTTCGAGCAGCAGGAAGTGCGCGTCGCTCTGCCACTGTTTGCGGATAGGCTTGCCTGAGAGGCACAATGCAGCAGGATGTGCGAAGCACCAGATCGCCGCTGTGACCAGCGCGATTCTCGCAAGCGCGATGACGATGCGGGCCGACAGCGGTAGCCGAGCTGAGGCTCCCGGCGACAGTCACGCCGCGCATGGAAAGGCCGCGCACGATGTTTGACCTGGAATTCCATTTCGACGATCGGCCGGGCGCCTTGGCGGCTCTGGGCGAAGCGATGGGCCGCGCCGGGGTGCCTTTCGAGGGCGGCGGCGTCTTCCCTTGCAATGGCAAGGCGATTGCGCACTTCCTGTTCCGCGATGGTGAGGCCGCGAGGCAAGCCGCTGCCGCTGCGGGGATCCCAACCGTTGCCGTGCAGCGACCGCTTATTCGGAAGCTCAAGCAAGGAACGCCGGGGCAACTGGGCGCGATTTCACGTGCATTGGCTGATGCCGGCGTGAATATCCTGGTGCAATATTCCGACTATCAGAACAGGCTTATCTTGGTCTGCGACGATATCGACATGGCGGACGAGGCCACGAGGAACTGGGCGCTCTAGCTTTTGCAGAGCGCTGAAGCGCTGGTCATCCATGATTGAAGCAGGGCGCCAGGGTGTTATCTTGCAGAGGTGAGAGATGCGGATGCCGAGCGCCAGAAACTTGTCGCCGCCTCGGCGCGGGTCGCCTCGCGCGACCGATGCGCGCTTGGGGAGGTCTATGAGATGACCTCGGCGAAGCTTTTCGGCATTTGCCTTCGTATCTCCGCCGATCGGGATGCGGCGCAGGACATTTTGCAGGACGTGTATATCAAGGTGTGGAGCCGCGCCGGCAGGTTCGATTTCGGGAGAGCACGCCCGATGCACAATGCCACGGTCGCATCGGCGTCGGGCGTGCTCGCGGGAATGGCCGCGCACCAAGCCTTGGTCAGGTCGTAATCACGCGAAACCTCTGACAGCTCCTGACAGCTCCGCGGCTGTCGGAGGCTTCTGTGGCTAGTTGAGGCAAGAATTTTTCGGTGATCAATCACTGAATGACTTGGAAATCTCTGAAAGCAGGCGGTCGGCTTTTTGGGATCATCGAGAGGGCTTCGGGAAGACCGGATTGGGCGCCTTGCAGGCTGGTCGCTTCAGCGACATGAACCGCACCGAGATTGCCGGAGGCCAGTTTTCTTAAATTAGGCAGCCAGTGGGACGTCGTCCAGCATAGCGTAGTAGCGTTGCTCGGCTTCGACGGGCGGAATGTTTCCGATGGGCTCGAGAAGGCGCCTATTGTTGAACCAGTCGACCCATTCCAGCGTGGCATATTCGACGGCTTCGAACGAGCGCCAAGGCCCTCGACGGTGGATTACTTCGGCTTTGTAGAGACCGTTGATCGTTTCGGCCAAAGCGTTGATGCTCCTATGTTGGTCAAGAGCCTTTCGCGGCTGCTGGGAGCGGCTTTTCAGTGCAAAGGTGTTGGTAGATTTCGCGAGCGATGTAGCGCTTGAGGCACCGCCGGATTTCGCGAGGTGACTTGCCTTCGGCGGTTCGGCGCTGGATATATTCGCGGGTCGGCGGATGGTGGCGCATGCGAACCAAGGCGACGCGGTACAGAGCCGCATTCGCCCGCCGGTTGCCACCGCGGTTGAGCCGGTGACGGTTGGTCTTGCCACTTGATGCCGGCACGGGGCACACGCCGCATAGCTTGGCGAACGCGGCCTCGGATCGGATCCGCTGAGGATTGTCGCCCAAGACAATGAGCATGTCGGCGATGGTACCGGTCGACACGCCAGGCGCATCCATCAATGCCGGTGCGTGGGCACGCACCAACTGCTCGAGGACGGCTTCGTGCTCTTTGATCTCGGCATCCAGCATCAGCCATCGGTTCGCCAATGCGCGTAGCGCCATCTTCGCCGATGCAGTGGTGGATAGCAGTGCCCCCGGGCGCAGCGCTGCGATCGCGTGGATAAGCGTCATCTTGCCGGTCATGCTGATGAACCGCTCGCGCAACGCCTGGGGCGCGTTCACCAGCATTGTCTTGAGCGTGACCATGGCTTGTGTTCGCGCTTTGAGCGCGGTGTCGCGGGCGATCTTGAGGTGACGGATCATTTCGACGGTGCCATCACCGAGCTTGGGCTCACCGCCAGCGTCACCCGCAAGCACGGCCCTTGCAGCAGACTCGGCATCCACGGTATCGGTCTTGCCATATCGACGCCGGAGCTGCCGGTTGATCCGGCCGACCTCAATGACGCGCCAACCCTTCGCAGCCAACGCACGTGCGAGGCCGGCACCGTATGAGCCAGTTCCTTCGATACCGAACGCGTGCACGGTTCCGTGCTCGGTTGCCCAAGCTGCTACCTGGCGATAGCCCTTGCTGGTTACCGGGAACGATGCTGTGGCAAGCCGCGCGCCCAATCCGTTGATCGCGACCGCGACGTGAACGTCTTTATGGGTGTCGATGCCGATGACGACGGCGTCTGGTGTGATATCATGCATATTGGTCCTCCAGGCGGGTGGAACCCGAAGGCCCTTCGCGAGCGGACAGGACTGTGACGGGACGGCACTCCCTCAGGCTCCTATCAAGTCACGTTTCGCGACGCCCCGGGTGCAGCCTGGAGGGCCGACAGATCAACGCCATGACACGTGGTCAGTCGTAAGCACGGGTCAGACCTTCCAGACTGCACGCATCTTCTCACAGTCGTAGCTGTCGCCGACGCTGCCGACGGATGGCTCGATGCCGGCTTCAGCGAGACGTTCGGTGTACTTGATTGACACGTATTGGGCGGATTCAATCGGTCGTCGCAACACCAAGAAATTGGAGGTTGCGAACATGGCCGGTCGAAGAGCATCAGAACGGTGCACCCGAGAGAAGCTGCATTCACCCGGGCGTCCATCTGCGTGGTTGCGTGAGCATCATTGTCGCTTCTGGGAGTCCATCGCCCGCGGGCGTTCGAGCGAGGAAGCTGCTGCGGATGCTGGCATCTCGACGCCGCTCGGACCGCGCTGGTTTCGGAGTTCGGGAGGTATGCCGCCAACACATCTGGCGCCTTCGGCGCCGGCGCCCAGCGGAAGATTTCTGACCTTTCGCGAGCGGGAAGAAATCGCCATCGAGCTTGCCACAGGATCGACGATCCGTGCGATCGCGCGCAAACTGGGGCGCTCGCCCAGCACGATCTCACGCGAAGTACGGCGCAACGCTGCCACTCGTGGCGGCAATCTGGATTACCGTGCCAGCGTCGCGCAGTGGCACGCTGAACGCGCAGGTCGGCGTCCGCGGCCGAGCAAGCTGGCCAGCAATCCTGCTCTACGCGCTTATGTCGAGGAGCGTCTTGCTGGTCGGGTCACGAATGCTGATGGTATCGTCTTTACCGGCCCTGAAGTGGCATGGAAGAAGCGGCGCGCCGTGCTTCGACAGAGCCGGCGCTGGTCGATTGCATGGAGCCCGGAGCAGATCGCCCATCGGCTGCGGATCGACTACCCAGAGGATCCCGCCATGCGCATCAGCCATGAGGCAATTTATCAATCCCTGTACATCCAGGGACGTGGTGCCCTGCGCCAGGAATTGACGGCTTGCCTGCGCTCGGGCCGAGCCCTTCGCGTGCCGCGCGAACGAACACGCGGTCGCGGAAAATCCTTCGTTGATGAAGCCATCATGATCAGCGAGCGCCCCGCGGAAGTGGAGGATCGTGCTGTTCCCGGACATTGGGAAGGTGATCTCATCCTGGGACTGCATAGCTCCGCGATCGGCACCCTCGTCGAACGCAGTTCGCGATTTACGATGCTGCTGCACCTCCCGCGCGAGGAGGGATATCAGCGCGGTCGCGGGATCAAGAACGGTCCGCCGCTTGCCGGGCATGGAGCCGAAGCCGTCCGCAAGGCCATCGCCGAATCCATGCGGGAGCTGCCAGAGAAACTCCGTCAGTCACTCACGTGGGACCAAGGTGCCGAGATGGCCCAGCACGCAACGCTCCGGGTCGACAGTGGACTGAAAATCTACTTCTGCGATCCGCAAAGCCCATGGCAGCGTGGCTCAAATGAAAACACCAACGGCCTGCTCCGCCAATACTTCCCGAAGGGCACCGATCTCAGCCGGCACTCGATACCAGAACTCGAAGCAGTTGCTCACGCCATGAACACGCGCCCGCGTAAGACGCTCGGATGGAAGACACCTGCAGAAGTCCTCGACCAGTTCCTCGCCCCGCAGTAGGAAGCAGGTGTTGCGACGACCGATTGAATCCGCCTTGCGATCCACGGTCGCTGTGATGGACTAGGCCGCCGCGATGAACGGGCTTTCGGTCGTGGATGGCCTGCTCCAACGCATCCAGCACGAAGCTGGCATGCGCTGTTCTGCTGACGCGCCAACCCACAATGTAACGGGCGTAGACGTCGATCACGAAGGCAACGTAGACGAACCCCGCCCAGGTCGCGACATAGGTGAAGTCGGAGACCCATAGCATGTTTGGCGCCGGAGCATGGAACTGGCGGTTGACCTGATCGAGCGGGCATGGGGCCGCCTTGTCCGCGATCGTGGTGCGAACCGGCTTGCCGCGGATCACCCCTTGTAGACCAAGATCTCGCATCAACCGCTGCACAGTGCAGCGCGCGACATCGAAGCCCTCGCGCTTCATCTGCCGCCACACTTTGCGCACACCGTAGACGCCGAAGTTCTCGGCAAAGACCCGCAGAACTTCGGGCTTCAGCTCTTCATCCCTCCGGACACGAGCAGATTGCAAAGCCGGGTCTCGCCGCTTGGCAAGGCGTTCGTGATAGGTGGATGGGGCGATCGGCAGAACCCGGCAGATCGGCTCGACCCCATAGGCATCGCGATGTTCGTCGATAAAGGCGATCATCGTTTGAACGGGCGGTCGAGCTCCGCCTGGGCAAAATATGCCGACGCCTTGCGCAGTATCTCGTTGGCCTGCCGCAGTTCGCGGACTTCACGCTCCAATGCTTTGAGTTTCTCGGCGGTCTCCGTCGGCACGCCTCCGCGCTTGCCGCTGTCCACCTCCGCTTTCTTCACCCATTCCAGCAGCGTGTGCCCGGAACACCCAATCTTCTCGGCAACCGATGTGATCGCAGCCCAGCGAGAGGGGTAATCGCCCTCGTGATCCAGTACCATCCGGATCGCTCGCTGCCGAACCTCAGGGGCGAACTTGTTCGTCGTCTTGCTCATCGTAGACCCTATTCTCTCAGGAGTTAGGGCCTCCGGCAATCTCGGTGCGGTTCAACAGACAAATTTCTGCCCTGGCAGCTGACGCGATTTCCGGATTGTCAGGAAGGCGCTTTTAGGACTTGCTGAAGTATGATTAGGCAGACGTCGGCTCGAAGAACTCAATTCTGTTCCGGCCGTTCTGCTTGGCCTTGTAGAGTGCTTCGTCGGCAGATTTGATCAGGTATTTCTGATCGGGATGGCCTGTATGGCAGGCAATTCCTATCGATGCGGAAACCTGCAAGGTCTGGCCATTCTCGATTTCCAGATCGCGGCGTTCCAGGTCGGCACGAATTCGCTCCGCAATATCATAGGCCTGATCGCGGCCGGTTTCGACCAGAACCACCAGGAATTCCTCGCCGCCATATCGGAATACGAAATCTGATGACCGGACGTTTTCGATAATGGCCTGCGCGACCTGCCTGAGAACGCTGTCGCCAATGGGATGGCCGAAGCGGTCGTTGATGCTTTTGAAGTGGTCGACGTCGATCATGATGACCGAAAGCGAACTGCGATTTTCATTGGCAAAGGCAATCTCACGGCCGAGAATGACCGGCAGAAAACGCCTGTTCAGCGCCCGCGTCAAAGGATCCCGGCCATTTTCCATCGCCCCCAGGGTCTGGAAAAGCTCTCCCAGCAAATAGGATATTTCATCGACGGCGGCTTGCAGCGAACCGAGCGCGTCGGCCGGACCGGTCGTGCTTTCGATATCCGGAAGCAGTTGGTTGTCGATTTTCTCGACCGCCGCGACCAGATCGCTGAAAGTCGCAGAGGCCTCGAACATGAACTGTGCGCGGTGCCGGATCCAGAGGCCGAACGGCGACGCCGACAGTCGCAGCAGGTCGGTGCTGCCGCGCAGAAGCGCAAACAGGGTGTTCTGGCACCACTCCATCAAGCTTGCGCGCTGACTTTCCTTTTCCACCGCGACGTCCTGGTCGAGGGAAAAGAGCCGATAGGCCTCATCGAGGCGCGCCCGCGCTGTCACTCCTTTCACATAGGCCTGGCTCATGATCGTGATCGCCAGATCCATCCGTTCATGCAGGGTTTGCAGGGTGTCGAACGCGGCTGCTGCAGGGAGTGCCTCTCGCAGCAGCCGGGCCAGCTCGCATTTGATGAGCAGGGCGCCCTTCATCACGAGATGGACCGGAACCTTGATGCGCGCGTGGACTTCGCCGATCGTTTTCTGGCTGTCTTGGAGCTGCGTGGATTGCCGGATGTCGACAGGGCCCAGAAGACCCGTCAACCAGTTCCGCAACGATAGAGTGAGCCGGTTTTCGACGACGGCATTACTGAGGAACTGCTTGGCTTCTGTATCCTGCAGCAAAGTGTCGTAGAACAGCGCGACGAGTGCATCCGCGTGTTCCTCGACGATGGCGCGCACTTCGGGCGGGATATGGCCGCCGACCGGTGAGAGAACGCCGTTCGTATCCTGATCCATGCTCATCGCCGTACAATCCTTCTGCCTGAGCCCGTTAGCTTCAGGTGAAGGAAATCTCCAGTGCGTTGTCCGGCAGGGTCAGGGCGATGATCCGAGGATATCATCCGTACGCAAGGCGGCACACATGCAGTAGTATGCAGGTATTGGATCGGCCGATCGATTGCCTGTCGCAGGAAAGCTCACCGCATGAGATCGTCCGCGAAACGCCTCAAGAGCACGCGCAGCTGATCGAGGTCGGCTTCGGTCCAATTCGCCAGGATGCGATTTGCCAGCCTTTCCCGCGCTGCATTCAGTAACGCGATCATCTCGCCGCCTTTTTCGTTGACGGAGGCCTCTCGCACGCGTTTGTCGGATGCCGAGGCGCGCCGCTCGATGAGGCCCAGATCCTCCAGCTTCGTCATCTGGCGGCTCACCGTCGTGTGATCGCGGCCGGTGCGATCCGCCAGTTCGACAACGCCGATTGGCCCATAACGACCGATGCGCGCGAGAAGCGGGAAGAGTGCGCGGTCCAGCGGAATGCCCGCTTCTTCGATCAGCCGGTCATCGCGGCGAGGGCGGTTGATCTCATCGACCACGTCGATGAGCGCTGTGTGAAGTTCGCGCAGGATTTCGGAATTATGTGCATTACTCACGTTTTGTTGCCCGACTGCGAATGGAAATATATGTGCGTATTACACATTGATTCGCGGAGATGCCAGTGCCATTCGATACGGAAATCCTGATCAGCGGCGCCGGAGCGGCTGGTCTTGCTCTGGCCATCGACCTCGCCCGGCGCGGGGTAGACTTCATCCTGATCGAGCAGAACACCCAGCCATTCGAAGGGTCGCGGGGCAAGGGGATCCAGCCTCGAACGATGGAAGTGTTCGAGGATTTCGGCGTGGCCGATCGCCTGGCCGCTGCAGGCGGTCCCTATCCGCCCTTGCGGGTCTATCATGCGGACGGCACGATCGAGGAAGGCTCGCTAACCGAGGCCGGAGCGATCCCCACACCCGCGGAACCCTATGCAGGACCGCTGCTAGTCGCGCAGTTCCGTACCGAAGCCGTGCTGCGGGAGCGTCTTGCTGAATTCGGCTACCAACCGCGCTTCGGGATGCGGCTCAAGGGATTCGAGCAGGATGGCGAAGGCGTATCCGCCCGTGTTGAGGATGCGACTGGTGAGCGTAGGATCCGGGCGCGCTACCTGATCGGTACGGACGGCGGTCGCAGCTTCGTGCGGCATGCGCTCGACATCGGCATCCCGGGTGAGACACTGGGCGTGCGCGCGCTTGTCGCCGACGTAGAGCTTGAGGGACTGGATCGGCTTGCCTGGCATCGTTTCCAGGGTGGCAGCAGCGCCACGCAGTTGCTGGTCTGTCCGCTTGTGGGCACCGATTTGTTTCAGCTTCAGGGGCCGGTTCCGCTCGAAGGCGATGTTGATCTGACGCCTGAAGCGCTGACGACGCTAGTCTGCGAGCGGAGCGGCCGCAAGGACATCGTCATCAGGTCGGTGTCATGGTCTTCGGTTTACGCGATGAATGCACGACTGGCCGACAGTTATCGGGTGGGCCGGGTTTTCCTTGCAGGCGATGCGGCGCATATCCATCCTCCGACCGGCGGGCAGGGTCTCAATACGAGCGTTCAGGATGCCTACAATCTTGCCTGGAAGCTGGCTGCCGTGCTTGCGGGTGCGCCGGGCACCCTGCTCGATACCTATGAGGAGGAACGCAGGCCTATCGCCGCTGACATGCTCGGTCTGGCAACACGCCTGCTCGGCGAGGCCACGAGTGGGCAGATGCGTCGCAGCCGCGAGGTGCGGCAACTCGACCTTGGCTATCCCCGGTCTTCTTTGTCGCTGGCTGACCAGGGCGGCCCCGCCCGTGTTTTAGCCCATGTTGTGGCCGGCGATCGTGCCCCGGACGCGCCGTGTCTTGGGCGAGCCGGACAGCCCACACGGCTGTTCACACTGTGTCAGGGGCCGCATTGGACGCTGCTGGGTAATGACGATGGGCATCGGCCAAGGCCCCGCAAGGATTTGCGGCTGATCGTCGTCGGTAAGGGCGGTGACGTCATCGACGATGGCGGCCACATCGATGCGGCTTACGGTCTCGAAGCCGGGGCATGGGCCCTGATCCGGCCGGATGGCTACATTGCCGGTATTTTTGCAGCTGAAAATTTGGATCAGACGCTTTCGGCCTATCTGGACGGCGTTCAGCCAAAGCTCGGCGGCGTGGGGGACCCAAGATGAACGCAGGCATTCCTTCCGGTTCGCCATCAGGAGTTCGGTCATGACACATATCGCCATTATCATCGGCAGCACCCGGAACCAGCGTATTGGTCACAAGATCGCACAATGGATTGGCGAGATTGGAGCCGGTATTGTCCCCGGCTCGGTTGACCTCGTCGATCTGCGCGATTGGCCGCTGCCGATGGACGATGAGCCCGGTATCCCCGCCATGGGACAATACAGCCAGCCGCACACGCTGGCATGGAGCCGGAAAGTCGCGCGTTACGGCGCCTTTGTCTTCGTGACGCCGCAATACAACTGGGGCTATCCCGCGCCGCTCAAGAACGCGCTCGACCATCTCTACCGCGAATGGACGGGCAAGCCGGCCATGATCGTCACTTATGGCGGGCACGGTGGCGGCAAATGCGGCGCCCAGCTGCGGCAGGTACTCGAGGGGCTGAAGATGCGTTCGGTGGAAACGGTACCCGGCCTGAGCCTGCCGCGGGAGAGGATCGAGGCCAACGACGGACAGATTGTCCCGGCTGCCCAGTTCGCGGATGCCGCTGGTGATGTTGTGCGGGCCTGGAAGGAATTGGCCGAACTCGTCACTTCGCCGCGGGCGTGAGCATGATGCGTTTATGCCGCCTCGCATCACATCGCGTGAAGCGCAGGATCGGTGGTTTCCAGCACCTCCGGAGATCTCGATGGTAGCTTTCACATCAAGGCTTCTGGGCCCGGTTTTGCCCCTTCGAGAATTGACTAAGCGGTGTGGGTTTTCGAGGCGCCATCGGGCCGCGCACAGGGGGCCGGCGGCGGACTATGTGCGGTTCCGGCCCGCAACGCAGTACCGCTCCCCGCGACGGCCTCCTTAGAGACCGGCGCATCGCTTGGCATTGCCGTCATGACATTTCGCGGACGGGGATCTGCGCGGCAGGAAAGTGCTGGTCCATGGCGGTGCAGGGTGG